>NZ_JBBELO010000041.1:0-5617 GCF_037404875.1 Rathayibacter sp. YIM 133350 | reverse complement strand
CGGGTGCGTCTGGTCCTTGAGAACTCAACAGCGTGCACATTGTCAAATGCCAAATACCCCGTGGCTGACCTTTTTGGTTGGTTCGGGATTCCTTTGGAATAAAACAAATTGGACAACATGTCAGTAATGACCTGTTTTGTCAGTTTCAAACTCGCGTCTGGCTGCCTATTCCGGTGGTTGGCGCACAATTGGTTTTGGTTGGCCGCTTTCGGGTGGTTGGCTGGGATTCTTTTACGGAGAGTTTGATCCTGGCTCAGGACGAACGCTGGCGGCGTGCTTAACACATGCAAGTCGAACGATGAAGCCCAGCTTGCTGGGTGGATTAGTGGCGAACGGGTGAGTAACACGTGAGCAATCTGCCCCTGACTCTGGGATAAGCGCTGGAAACGGCGTCTAATACCGGATATGAGACACGGCCGCATGGTCTGTGTTTGGAAAGAATTTCGGTTGGGGATGAGCTCGCGGCCTATCAGCTTGTTGGTGAGGTAATGGCTCACCAAGGCGACGACGGGTAGCCGGCCTGAGAGGGTGACCGGCCACACTGGGACTGAGACACGGCCCAGACTCCTACGGGAGGCAGCAGTGGGGAATATTGCACAATGGGCGCAAGCCTGATGCAGCAACGCCGCGTGAGGGATGACGGCCTTCGGGTTGTAAACCTCTTTTGGCAGGGAAGAAGCGAAAGTGACGGTACCTGCAGAAAAAGCACCGGCTAACTACGTGCCAGCAGCCGCGGTAATACGTAGGGTGCGAGCGTTGTCCGGAATTATTGGGCGTAAAGAGCTCGTAGGCGGTCTGTCGCGTCTGCTGTGAAATCCCGAGGCTCAACCTCGGGCCTGCAGTGGGTACGGGCAGACTAGAGTGCGGTAGGGGAGATTGGAATTCCTGGTGTAGCGGTGGAATGCGCAGATATCAGGAGGAACACCGATGGCGAAGGCAGATCTCTGGGCCGTAACTGACGCTGAGGAGCGAAAGCGTGGGGAGCGAACAGGATTAGATACCCTGGTAGTCCACGCCGTAAACGTTGGGAACTAGATGTGGGGGCCTTTCCACGGTCTCCGTGTCGCAGCTAACGCATTAAGTTCCCCGCCTGGGGAGTACGGCCGCAAGGCTAAAACTCAAAGGAATTGACGGGGGCCCGCACAAGCGGCGGAGCATGCGGATTAATTCGATGCAACGCGAAGAACCTTACCAAGGCTTGACATACACCGGAAACGGCCAGAGATGGTCGCCCCGCAAGGTCGGTGTACAGGTGGTGCATGGTTGTCGTCAGCTCGTGTCGTGAGATGTTGGGTTAAGTCCCGCAACGAGCGCAACCCTCGTCCTCTGTTGCCAGCACGTTATGGTGGGAACTCAGGGGATACTGCCGGGGTCAACTCGGAGGAAGGTGGGGATGACGTCAAATCATCATGCCCCTTATGTCTTGGGCTTCACGCATGCTACAATGGCCGGTACAAAGGGCTGCGATACCGTAAGGTGGAGCGAATCCCAAAAAGCCGGTCTCAGTTCGGATTGAGGTCTGCAACTCGACCTCATGAAGTCGGAGTCGCTAGTAATCGCAGATCAGCAACGCTGCGGTGAATACGTTCCCGGGCCTTGTACACACCGCCCGTCAAGTCATGAAAGTCGGTAACACCCGAAGCCGGTGGCCCAACCCTTGTGGAGGGAGCCGTCGAAGGTGGGATCGGTGATTAGGACTAAGTCGTAACAAGGTAGCCGTACCGGAAGGTGCGGCTGGATCACCTCCTTTCTAAGGAGCATCTGGCACTCTTCGGGGTGTCCAGGCATGCCAGTACAAGACGAATGTTCTTGCTGGTGGCTCATGGGTGGAACGTTTGACAAAGCGTGTCGGGGATGTTTCTCCGCTCAGTACGCCGGCTTTCGGGTTGGTGGGAACGGTGGGGGTTCATTGCCGGGGCGCGTGTGCACGTTGTTGGGTCCTGAGGGACCAGCACCAGTTTGTCTTCCCTGTGGGGAGGGCGGCTGGTTGGGATCCTCTGGGCCTTGTCCTGTCCGGCATTCGCTTTCTGCGGCTGGGTGGGGGGAGGTACCGCCCGTATTTTGAGAACTACACAGTGGACGCGAGCATCTTAGATCGACCTTTTCGAAGGTCGGTCACAAAGATCATGAATGGTGTGCCCTTCGGGGTGTACCGGACTGATCATTGGTCAATTTCGACAGCGGCACTCTTCGGGGTGTTGTTGTTCAACGAATTCGATCGAACTCATGTGATTTCAAGATTCTAAGAGCAAACGGTGGATGCCTTGGCATCTGGAGCCGAAGAAGGACGTCGTAATCTGCGATAAGCCTCGGGGAGTTGATAAACGAGCTGTGATCCGAGGATTTCCGAATGGGGAAACCCCGCCAGGCCCTTTGGGTGACCTGGTGACTCCCGCCTGAATGTATAGGGCGGGTAGAGGGAACGTGGGGAAGTGAAACATCTCAGTACCCACAGGAAGAGAAAACAATAGTGATTCCGTCAGTAGTGGCGAGCGAACGCGGAACAGGCTAAACCGAGCCATGTGTGATACCCGGCAGGGGTTGCATGGTCGGGGTTGTGGGACTCCCAACATCTACTGCCGTAGGTGACATCGATGTGGTGCGTATAGACGAACAGGTTTGAATGCCTGGCCGTAGACGGTGCGAGCCCGGTAGTCGAAATGCGTGCCCAGGGTGGGGAGGATCCCAAGTAGCACGGGGCCCGAGAAATCCCGTGTGAATCTGTCAGGACCACCTGATAAGCCTAAATACTCCCAGATGACCGATAGCGGACAAGTACCGTGAGGGAAAGGTGAAAAGTACCCCGGGAGGGGAGTGAAATAGTACCTGAAACCGTTTGCTTACAAACCGTTGGAGCCTCCTTGTTGGGGTGACAGCGTGCCTTTTGAAGAATGAGCCTGCGAGTTAGCGATATGTGGCGAGGTTAACCCGTGTGGGGTAGCCGTAGCGAAAGCGAGTCTGAATAGGGCGATTCAGTCGCATGTCCTAGACCCGAAGCGAAGTGATCTATCCATGGCCAGGCTGAAGCGACGGTAAGACGTCGTGGAGGGCCGAACCCACTTCAGTTGAAAATGGAGGGGATGAGCTGTGGATAGGGGTGAAAGGCCAATCAAACTTCGTGATAGCTGGTTCTCTCCGAAATGCATTTAGGTGCAGCGTTGCGTGTTTCTTGCCGGAGGTAGAGCTACTGGATGGCCGATGGGCCCTACAAGGTTACTGACGTCAGCCAAACTCCGAATGCCGGTAAGTGAGAGCGCAGCAGTGAGACGGTGGGGGATAAGCTTCATCGTCGAGAGGGAAACAACCCAGACCACCGACTAAGGTCCCTAAGCGCATGCTAAGTGGGAAAGGATGTGGAGTTGCACAGACAACCAGGAGGTTGGCTTAGAAGCAGCCACCCTTGAAAGAGTGCGTAATAGCTCACTGGTCAAGTGATTCCGCGCCGACAATGTAACGGGGCTCAAGCATGCCACCGAAGTCGTGGATTTCGTATAACAGCCCGGCCGGGTTTCCCGGTCCAGGCGTACGGAGTGGTAGGAGAGCATCGTGTGGCCGGTGAAGCGGCGGTGTAAACCAGCCGTGGAGGCCACACGAGTGAGAATGCAGGCATGAGTAGCGAAAGACGGGTGAGAAACCCGTCCTCCGGAAGACCAAGGGTTCCAGGGCCAGGCTAATCCGCCCTGGGTAAGTCGGGACCTAAGGCGAGGCCGACAGGCGTAGTCGATGGACAACGGGTTGATATTCCCGTACCGGCGAAGAACCGCCCACGCCAATCCAGTAATGCTAACCATCCGAACCATCCCACCGTCACCTTCGGGTGACACCGGGATGGGGAGCGTGGGACCCTGACTGGTGCGGTGAGCGTAATAACAGGTGTGACGCAGGAAGGTGGCCGTACCGGGCGATGGTTGTCCCGGGGCAAGGATGTAGGGCGAACGATAGGCAAATCCGTCGTTCATGATGCCTGAGATCTGATGCATACCCGTCAAGGGGAATTCGGTGATCCTATGCTGCCAAGAAAAGCATCGACGCGAGGTTCCAGCCGCCCGTACCCCAAACCGACTCAGGTGGTCAGGTAGAGAATACTAAGGAGATCGAGAGAATCGTGGTTAAGGAACTCGGCAAAATGCCCCCGTAACTTCGGGAGAAGGGGGGCCGGAAACGTGATGGCACTTGCTGCCGGAAGCGTGGAAGGCCGCAGAGACCAGTGGGAAGCGACTGTTTACTAAAAACACAGGTCCGTGCCAAGTCGCAAGACGATGTATACGGACTGACGCCTGCCCGGTGCTGGAAGGTTAAGAGGAACGGTTAGCCGCAAGGCGAAGCTGAGAATTTAAGCCCCAGTAAACGGCGGTGGTAACTATAACCATCCTAAGGTAGCGAAATTCCTTGTCGGGTAAGTTCCGACCTGCACGAATGGCGTAACGACTTCCCAGCTGTCTCAACCGCGAACTCGGCGAAATTGCATTACGAGTAAAGATGCTCGTTACGCGCAGCAGGACGGAAAGACCCCGTGACCTTTACTATAGCTTGGTATTGGTGTTCGGTGTGGCTTGTGTAGGATAGGTGGGAGACGGTGAAGCTTGGACGCCAGTTCAGGTGGAGTCATTGTTGAAATACCACTCTGGTCACTCTGGATATCTAACTTCGAACCGTGATCCGGTTCAGGGACAGTGCCTGGTGGGTAGTTTAACTGGGGCGGTTGCCTCCTAAAGAGTAACGGAGGCGCCCAAAGGTTCCCTCAACCTGGTTGGCAATCAGGTGGCGAGTGTAAGTGCACAAGGGAGCTTGACTGTGAGACTGACAAGTCGAGCAGGGACGAAAGTCGGGACTAGTGATCCGGCAGTGGCTTGTGGAAGCGCTGTCGCTCAACGGATAAAAGGTACCTCGGGGATAACAGGCTGATCTTGCCCAAGAGTCCATATCGACGGCATGGTTTGGCACCTCGATGTCGGCTCGTCGCATCCTGGGGCTGGAGTAGGTCCCAAGGGTTGGGCTGTTCGCCCATTAAAGCGGTACGCGAGCTGGGTTTAGAACGTCGTGAGACAGTTCGGTCCCTATCCGCTGCGCGCGCAGGAAATTTGAGAGGATCTGACCCTAGTACGAGAGGACCGGGTTGGACGAACCTCTGGTGTGCCAGTTGTTCCGCCAGGAGCACCGCTGGTTAGCTACGTTCGGGATGGATAACCGCTGAAAGCATCTAAGCGGGAAGCCGGCCTCGAGATGAGATTTCCATCCCCTAGGGGGAGAGGCTCCCAGCCAGACGACTGGGTTGATAGGCCGGATGTGGAAGCGCCGCAAGGCGTGCAGCTGACCGGTACTAATAAGCCGATATCTTGATAATCACCACTCACATGCATGTTGTAAGGCTGGCATGTGGGGACAAAAGAACGCTCGCGTCCACTATGTGGTTCCCGATATACGGTCGGGAACACCGAACAAACACCGTTTTGTTCACCGTTCACACTTTGATATATCCATAGTGTTTCGGCGGCCATAGCGCGAGGGAAACGCCCGGACCCATTCCGCACCCGGAAGCTAAGACTCGCAGCGCCGATGGTACTGCAGGGGAGACCCTGTGGGAGAGTAGGACACCGCCGGACTTAAATTGGCAAGA
>NZ_JBBELO010000040.1:0-26782 GCF_037404875.1 Rathayibacter sp. YIM 133350 | reverse complement strand
ACGACGCTTCGACAGGCTCAGCGGACGGTCGCGAGTCGGTCCCGCGAGTCCGGGCCCTGCGCTGAAAGCCAGGTCCTTACGCGGACCACAGTTCGGCTCACGACGCTTCGACAGGCTCAGCGTGCGGTCGCCAGGATCGACGGGCGGCTCACGCACGCCACGCGCTACACGCGGGCGGAGCTCCTCGCGTCCAACGCCAGATCCTTCGCCATGCAGATGCTGTACTTCTCGCCCTCGTACTGGCCGAACAGCGGGATCCGCTCATAACCCGCGCGGCCGTACAGGGCGAGCGCGGCCTCGTGGAAAGGACCGGTCTCGAGCACGATCCGCCGGACGCCTGCCGCCACGGCATCCGCTTCGACCCGTCCGATCAACTGGGTGCCGACGCCTTGGCCCCGAGCGTCTTCGTGCACGAACATGCGCTTGAGCTCGGCGGTGCCGTCGCCGTTATCGACGAGGGCCAGCATGCCGAGCGGCTCCAGCAGGGCTCCCCGCGCGACGTAGAGCGACACCTCAGGGCGTTCGAGTGACTCCACATCCAGCAGGAAGCACGCCTCGACGGGGTAACGGGCGTGCGAGTAGGCCTCACTGCCGGCGAGCATGAGTTCGACGTCGGGCTGGCGGGCTGGTTCGATCGAGACGGTCACTGGCACCTTTTCAGGCTAGGCGGGCCAGGTTACGCCGAGGTTTCCTGTTGGCGGGTTCTTGCTGGGTTCATAGGCGCTGCCCGGTGTCGCGAGGGCCGCATCCCTCGCCGCATGAGGACGATTCACAGCCCCGTGCGCTACTCTCTAAACGTCGGCTCTGGACACCGCGCTGTGCGCGGATGGGTTTGTAAGTCTGGTGGGCCGGTTTCGCAGCACTTCCGCTGACGAAAATCACATCGTATGTGAACGGCCCCGGGCGACGTTGATTCCGGGTTCTCAGTACCGCTGCGCGCTGCGCGGCGGTCTGCCATGTACCGAAGAACAACCCAGGAACCAGGTATGCCCAAGAACAAGAAGCCCGCCGGCGGTCGCCCCGCCAAGAACTTCGATCCCTCGTACGCCCGCGGCGGCAAGAACGGCCCCAAGGCCGGCTCGCGCAGCCCCGGACACCGCGGCTACAAGCCCGAGTCCGAGGCTCCGGCGAAGAAGGCCCGCTGGAACGCCGACGAGCGCGCCGCTCGTACGACCTCATTCGAGGGCGGAGAGCGTCGCAGCTATGGCGAGCGGCCGGCCCGCGATGACCGTGCCCCGCGCCGGTTCGATGACCGCGCTCCGCGTCGTGAGGACCGCGGCGACCGTCCCGCCAATGGTCGCGGCGACCGTCCGGCCTACGGCGACCGCCCCCAGCGGGATGACCGCGCACCGCGCCGGTTCGATGACCGTGCTCCGCGTCGGGATGACCGTGGCGACCGCACCGACCGTCCGGCGTATGGCCGTGGCGAGCGCCCGGCCTACGGCGACCGCCCGCAGCGGGATGACCGCGCACCGCGCCGGTTCGATGACCGCGCTCCGCGTCGGGATGACCGCGGCGAGCGCTCCGAGCGTCCCGCCTACGGTCGCAGCGAGCGCCCGGCCTACGGCGACCGCCCCCAGCGCGACGACCGCGCGCCCCGTCGGTTCGATGACCGTGCCCCCCGTCGCGATGACCGCAGCGAACGCCCCGCGTACAACGACCGGGCGGCGCGCACCGACCGCCCCGCATACGGCACCGACCGCCCGGCACGCCGCAACGACGACGACCGTCCCCGCCGCACCTCCACGGGCTCGGGCGGCGGCTATGACCGCCCCGGATTCCAGAAGTCCGAGCGCCGCGACTCGCAGTTCTACCCCTCGAAGGATGCGCACAAGCCCGCGTACATCAACCAGGATGACGTCGTGCTCGAGCGCCTCGAGGCGGAGGCCATCCAGGCCGGTGACGTCGACGGCGTGAGCTTCGGCGACCTCGGCCTCGGCACGAACGTCGTTCGCTCGCTCGAGCAGCTCGGCGCGGCCAGCCCCTTCCCGATCCAGGCTGCGACCATCCCCGACGTGCTCGCCGGCAAGGATGTTCTGGGCCGCGGCAAGACCGGCTCGGGCAAGACCATCGCCTTCGGTGCGCCTCTCGTCGAGCGCCTGATGACCATGTGGGCAGAATCGGGCAAGTCGGGCGGCAAACGCCAGTTCGGTCGCAAGCCGCGTGCGCTCATCCTCGCTCCGACGCGCGAGCTCGCGCTGCAGATCGACCGCACAGTGCAGCCCATCGCCCAGAGCGTCGGACTGTTCACCACGCAGATCTACGGCGGCGTTCCCCAGCAGCGCCAGGTGGGCGCGCTCCAGCGCGGTGTCGACATCGTGATCGGCACGCCCGGTCGCATCGAAGACCTCATCGAGCAGGGCCGCCTCGACCTCAGCGAGGTCGTCATCACCGTTCTCGACGAGGCCGACCACATGTGCGACCTCGGATTCCTCGAGCCCGTTCAGCGCATCATCCGCGAGACCAGCGACGGCGGCCAGAAGCTGCTGTTCTCTGCCACCCTCGACAAGGGTGTCGCCGCGCTCGTCGACGAGTTCCTCGTCGAGCCGACGGTGCACGAGGTCGCCGGCGAAGACCAGGCGTCTTCGACGATCGATCACCGCGTGTTCCTCATCGAGCAGCGCGACAAGCTCGAGATCATCAAGCAGCTCGCCGACCGCGAGGGAAAGACCCTCGTCTTCGCCCGCACGCGTGCGTTCGCCGAGCAGCTCGCCGAAGACCTCGACTACGCTGACATCCCGGCGGTCTCGCTCCACGGCGACCTGAACCAGTCGCGGCGCACCCGCAACCTGCAGCAGCTCACGTCGGGGCGCGTGAGCGTGCTCGTCGCCACGGATGTCGCCGCGCGCGGCATCCACGTCGACGACATCGACCTGGTCATCCAGGCCGACGCGCCCGACGAGTACAAGACCTACCTTCACCGCTCGGGCCGCACCGGCCGCGCGGGCAAGCAGGGCACGGTCGTCACGCTCATCACGCGCAACCGCCAGCGCCGCATGGCGGAGCTTCTCGACCGCGCCGAGATCGAGGCCGAGTTCGAGAACGTCGCCCCGGGCGACGCCCGCATCGGCGACCTTCTGGGCGCGTAGCGCGCGCTTCGCAAGGCCCCGTCCCGGATCACCCGGGGCGGGGCCTTTTTTCGTGCGCGTTGCGCCACTTGCAGGTCCGTTGCGCCAGTACATCTGGCGCAACGGCCGAGCACGTGGCGCAACAGTGCCGAGGCGAGGCGGCGATCTCGTGCTGCGCCACTTCGGCGGCCGTTGCGCCGGATTCAGGGGCGCAACGGGCCTGCAAGTGGCGCAACGGGCACCAGATCGCCGCTTGCGCAACGAAATCCGCAGCGAAAAGGTCAGGGGCAGCCCCTAGGTCAATGCCGGGGGAACACCGATGGGCGCGCAGGGTGCGCGGGTGTTCCATGAGAACACGTCGAGAGCGGATGCCGGTGTGCGTCCCAGGCTGAACCCGAGCAGACCGCCGGTATTCGCTCGACGTGAATCCTCCATCCCGAAAGGAAACACCTGTGAACACCCCTGCGCCTTCTACGGTCGCCGCCCCCACGACCGCCGACGCATCCGTTGCGATCACTGCCAACGACGTCTACGAGACCACCGCCGCCCTCGACGCACTGCGCGATCGACTCACGGGCAGCATCAGCCTTCCGCACGACGCGGAATGGGACCAGGTGCGCTCCGCCTGGAACCTCGCCGTCGACCAGCGTCCCGTCGCCGTGGTGCGAGCGCTCAACGTGCACGACGTCATCCTCACGGTGAACACGGCACGCGAGCTCGGCCTGCGCGTCGCGCCCCAGGGCACCGGGCACAACGCCGGCGCGCTGGGCGACCTGAGCGGCACCATCCTGCTGCGCACGACCGCGATGCGCGGCGTGACGGTGCAGCCCGAGAGCGCCATCGCCCGCTGCGAGTCGGGCGCGCTGTGGATGGATGTCACCGCCCCCGCCGCCGAGTTCGGTCTCGCCGCGCTCGCCGGGTCCTCGCCCGACGTCGGCATCGCCGGATACTGCCTCGGCGGCGGTGCCAGCTGGCTCGCGCGTTCGCATGGCCTGGCGGTCAACCTGGTCACGGCGATCGAGATCGTCACCGCCGACGGCCTGCTGCGTCGCGTGGACGCCCGCCACGAGCCCGAGCTGTTCTGGGCGGTGCGCGGCGGCGGCGGCAACTTCGGTGTCGTGACCGCGATCGAGATGAAGCTGTTCCCGCTCGCCGAGGTTTACGCGGGGGTCTTGTTCTTCCCGCTCGCGAAGGCGACCCCGGTGCTCAACGCGTGGCGGAAGTGGAGCCGGACCGTTCCCGAGAGCGTCACGTCGGTCGGTCGCATCATGAAGTTCCCCCCGCTGCCCGAGCTGCCCGACTTCCTGCGCGGTCAGAGCTTCGTGATGGTCGAGGCGGCCATGCAACTGCCCGCGGATGAGGCCGACCGCCTGCTCGAGCCCCTCCGCGAACTCGACCCGGCCATCGACACCTTCCACCCGACCCCCGTGCGGGAGCTCGACAAGCTGCACATGGACCCGGATGCTCCGGTGCCGAGCGCCGGCAACGGCCTCATGCTCGCCGAACTGGATGCCGCAGCCATCGATGCCTTCGTCGCAGCGACGGCATCCGACCCGGCACTCATGATGGCCGAGATCCGCCACCTCGGCGGCGCAGCCGGTCGGCCCGCTGCGGGCGGCGGCGTCGTCTCCCACTTCGCCGCGCCGTACCTGGTGTTCTCGGGCGGCATGGTGATGGGGCCGGAGATGGCTCAGGCCATCCACGCCGGGCTGGCTCGACTCGCCGAGGCTCTGCGCCCGTGGACCGCTGCCGGCATGTACCAGAACTTCGCCGAAGCCGACTGCGCGCCCGAGGCCATCTGGGGAGAGGACCTCGACCGCCTGCGCGCGATCAAGGTCGTCTACGACCCGCAGAACCTCATCCGCGCCAACCACGAGGTGCTCTGAACCGCGTCACCAGCGAGCACGAGACCGCGCCGCCCGGCTTCCCGCCGGGCGGCGCTGTCGCGCTTACAGCAGCCGGTCGGCGAGCAGCTCGAGCGTGCGCTCCCGCCCAGCGGTCCCGTCGAGTGGCTCACTGTCGTGAGACGCGCCGATGGGGGAGATCATCACCTCGTCGACGCCGTAGCGGGTGGTGAGATCACGGATGCGGTCGGCCGCAGCATCCGCGGAGCCGATCACCCAGCGCCTCTGCATGGCCGTGACCAGATCCGAGACGGCGGTGTCGGCCGGCGCGCCCTGTGCCTGCTCGACGGTCTCGAGCGGGGTGAGCGGGCGCCCCGAGCGCATACGGGCCATCGCCCGCATCTGCGGCAGGGCGCGGGCGAGCGCCTCCTCCTCGGTGTCGGCGACCGAGGCGTTGAGCGTGAGGAACGTCTCGGGCGACGGATGCGCCTCGCTCGGCTGGTATCCCGAGCGGTAGAGCTCGAGCGCCTGCTCGATGCCGTCGCCCGAGAAGTGGTACGCGAAGACGTACGGGAGTCCGAGCTGCGCAGCGAGCCGGGCCGAGTAGTCGCTCGAACCGAGCAGCCAGAGCGTCGGCGTGCCCGCGGCGGCCGGTGTGGCGTGAACGGTGTAGTGGTTCCCGCTCGTCATGCGCAGGGCGGCGCCGTCGGGGTGCAGCAGTGCGAGGATGTCGCCGATGTGGTCGGGGAAGCGGTCGACGTCGGCGGTCGGTCCGCTGATCCGCAGAAGCTGCGTGATCACGGGATCGCTGCCGGGCGCACGGCCGATGCCGAGATCGATGCGACCGGGCGCGAGGGCTTCCAGGGCGGCGAACTGCTCCGCGACGACGAGGGGTGCGTGATTCGGCAGCATCACGCCGCCCGATCCCACGCGGATGCGCTTCGTCTGCGCGGCCACCGAGGCGATGAGCACGGGCGGCGTCGTGGATGCGACGGCCGGCATGTTGTGGTGCTCGGCGAACCAGTAGCGGGTGTACCCGAGATCGTCGGCCCGCTGCGCCAGGTGAACGGATGCGGCGAGCGCCTGGGCGCTCGTCTGGCCCTTTCGTACGGGGATCAGGTCGAGAACGGAAAGGCGCGATGGAGCAGTCACTCTCAGGCCAACGAAACCGGTCGGCGAATCTATTCCGCGACATCCGCCGGTCGGACTGTCAGACTCGGAGCATGCGCTTCACGACGACGATGAGCCAGATCGGCAACAACACCGGCATCGAGGTTCCGCCGGAGGTCGTCGAGTCGCTCGGCGGCGGCAAGCGACCGGCGGTGAACGTCGTCGTCAACGGGTTCGCCTATCGCAGCTCGATCGCCCCGATGGGCGGCAGGTTCCTCATCTCGTTCAGCTCCGACAAGCGCGCGGCCACGGGAATTGGCGGGGGCGACGCGATCGAGGTCGAGGTGACGCTCGACACCGAACCGCGCACGGTCGAGGTTCCGGCCGACCTGGCGGCCGGGCTCGATGCGGTGCCGCAGGCGCGGGAGGCGTTCGCCAAGCTCAGTCCCAGTGCGCAGAAGGCGCACGTGACCTCGGTCGAGTCGGCGAAGACCGGCGAGACGCGTCAACGCCGCATCGAGGCCGCTGTCTCGAAGCTCGCCGGCACGGTCGCCTGAACCTCACACGGCCCCCGAACGGGTGTACCTGCCGGGGATTCTCGCGTAGCCTCGGTCACGGGGAGCGCCCCCGGGTGGAGGAACGATGACTGTTCAGTACCGACTTCCCGACGTGAACGACCTCGACGTTCTGACGAGGGAGTACCCCATCGCGCTGACGATCTACGTGCCGACCTCGCCGGTGGCGAGCGAGCGTGAGGTCAGCCAGATGCGGGTCAAGAGCGCGTTCGCCAGTGCGATTCGATCGCTCGAGGCGGCCGGCGTCGACCGGCGGGATGTCGTGGGAGCGGCATCCGACCGGGACGACATCCTCGCCGACGCACGGTTGTGGGGTAGCCTCTCGCGATCACTCGCGATCTTCGCCGGCCCGGGTGTCAGCGAGGTGTTCGTGCTGCCGAACCGGCTCGACGAGGCGGTGCACACCGGCACGCACTTCGACGTCGGACAACTGCTGCGCTCGACGAGCGTGGGCCAGGAGGCCTTCGCCATCACGCTCTCGGGCAACGAGTGGGCGCTGTGGCATGCCACCGGCAGCGATCGGGCCGCGAAGGTGGGGGTTCCCGATGCGCCGACGGATGCGAGGGAAGACCTCGACCTCGGCAACGGCGGCGATCGAGACCGCGGCGGCCGCGGCGTGGACGACAGCAAGAAGCTGCTGCTCGAGGACTACGCCCGACGCGTGGCCGACGCCGTCTGGCAGGCACTGAACGAGCGCGATCCCAATGGGCGCGTGCCGCTGTTCGTGTTCGCAGCGGAGCCGCTGCGCAGCATGTTCGAGGCGCGCAAGGAGGGCCGGCGGGTCGTCGGCGTTCCGGGTGCGTCTGACCGGCTCGCCGCATCCGACATCGACAGCGTGCTGCGCGATCTGCTCAGCGCACTCGGCGCCGCTGACACGGAAGCGGCGCTGCGCGCTCTCGACGACAAGCCGAAGGGCCGGGTCGAGCGCGACCTCGCCGCCATCGCCCGCGGAGCGATCGAAGGATCGGTCGCCGCCTTCTACTTCGACTTCACGAGCACCGTACCGGGCCACTTCGACGCCGAAACGGGCGCGCTGAGCCTGGCCGAGGATGGCGCGCAGGCCGACGACGTGCTCTCGCAACTCGCGGTGGCGGTGCTGCGGCGGGGCGGAAAGTCGATCGCCGTGCGGGGTGAGGATCTCGATTCCACCGTGTGGAAGGGGCCGGCGATCGCCGACCTGCGCTACGCGCTCACCTGAGCGCGGCGCGACCGGGTTCAGACGGTGACGGCGTCGAGCTTGGCGCCGAGTTCCGCATCCGTCGGCTCGACGAAGTGGTCGCCATCGGGGAACACGACGACGGGGATGTTCGTGCGGCCACTGATCGCCTTGGCACGGTCGGCGCCGTCGTCGACCACGGTGAGGTCGATGTAGTCGAACTCGACGCCGCGGCGCTGGAGGAGCGCCTTGGAGCGGATGCAGTCGCGGCACCAGTCGGCTCCGAACATCGTGATGCGGTCGAAGGTCTCGCGAGAAGTCATCCCCCAACTCTATGCGTGCGCATCTGAGCATTCGCTGGAGCTGGGGGCGGGCGGCAGGGGTCAGGAGCCCCGGCCCTCGGGTCACCCCGTGCGGGACTCGACCAGCGAGATGAAGGCGGAGAGGTCGGCGACCCCCTGCGGGGTATGCGGCAGGAATTCCGTGAGTTCGGTCGAGTGGATCAGCCAGGCCGCCCACTGCGCCCGCGAGATCGCCACGTTGAGTCGGTTCTTCATGATGAGGAACTCCATGCCGCGGGGAACGTCCGCGGCGGATGACGCGGCAAGGCTCACGAGAGCGATCACCGCTTCGCGGCCCTGGAACTTGTCGACGGTTCCGACGGGCACGTCGGCGAATCCGGCCTCGTCCAGGGCCGCCCGTACCCGCGCGAGCTGCGCGTTGTAGGGCGTGACGACGATGATGTCGTCTTGCTCCAACGGCCGACCGGGCGCCTCGGAGGACTCGCTCCACCGTGTGCCGAGCACCGAGCGCACGATCGCGACGACGGCATCCGCCTCTTCGGGCGACTCGGTCGAGTTGCCCGAGTGCTCGACGGGCAGCGGATGCAGGCCCGCTGCGACCCCCTCGAGCTGTCGTTCGGCCGCGCACGGATGCGAGCGCAGCTCGCCCTCGTACGAGAGCGCCGAGACCGGCTTCGCCACGGCCGGATGCATGCGCCGGCTCTCGGCGAGGAAGTACCCGAACTCGGAAGGCAGAACGTCGTGGCCAGCGGCCACCCAGCCGAGGGCCGAGTGGTCGATGGGCTCCGGATGCGTCCCCTGGCTCACCTGCGGAAGTTGCTGGGGATCGCCGAGCAGCAACAGGTTGCGCGCGGCGACGCTCGTCGCGATCGTGGCCGCGAGCGAATACTGTCCTGCCTCGTCGACAACCAGCAGGTCGAGCGACTTGCGCGGCATCCGCCCCGCGTTGGCGAAGTCCCATGCGGTGCCGCCCACGACGAACCCGGTCGCCGCGTTCCGCACCATGAACGCGGGGACCGCCTTCTTGTCGGCGAGCACCGTGTAGGAGTGAGCGGCGGCCTCGTTCGCGTCACGCCGCGCCTTGCCCACGACCTCGGGGTCGAGGTCGGTGTTCTCCATGATGCGATCGAGCAGGTTCTCCACGACGGAGTGCGACTGGGCGACCACGCCCACCTTCCAGCCGTGATCGCGCACGAGCCGGGCGATCACGTGCGAGGCGAGGTAGGTCTTGCCCGTTCCCGGAGGCCCCTGCACGGCGAGGTAGGAGTCGTCGAGGTCGAGCAGGGTGGCGACCGTCGCCGTCGCATAGCCCTCGTCGATCACGCGTGCGACCTCGCCCGAGCGCGTGCGCGGCGGCAGCCGGCGCAGCACGTCGACCATCGGGTCGCGGGGCCACTCCGGCAGGCGCAGAACCAGCCGCTCTCCCCACTCGCTGATCGCGGCCTCGTGCGCATCCGTCTTCAAGGGCCACCCGGGCACCACGGCGACGGGCAGCTCCCGGTGGCGGGACGCCCCAACGGGGAGTTGTTCCTCGACGACCAGCCCATCGTCGAGCACCTCGACGATGGTGGCGTCCCTGCGGATGCGCTGCCCCGGATCGGCGGCCTCGTCGACGACCTCCTCGTCGGGCTCGTAGAGCACGAAGACGCCCGCTCCGGCGGAATGCCGGCTTCCGGGGCCGAATCGACCGCGCAGCGTGAGCAACCGGCGCTCCTTCTGGGATCGCTCGGGCACCGTCCAGGGCGTCTCGATGGCGCTGCGATCGGCCTCGACGATGAGCACGTCGCGGGTGTTCTCCCACTCCCGGATGGGTTGTTCCAGCCGGAAGTAGTGACCCCACCAGAAGCTCTTGCGCTCGCGCTGGTAGTAGTCGATGGCTGCGGATGCGAGTGCGAGCGCCGTCTGCTCGGCGGTGCGATGATCGATGCTCGCGTCGCCGGAACCGGCGAGATGCGAGAGCTCGATGGCGAGCGGGGACTGCACATACTGCTCGCCCTCGCGCACGATTCGCTCCGTCGGCGCGACACCGAGGTCCGCGGCGAGGGTGTGCAGCCAATCGCGCAGCCGCAGCGTCGAGAGCACGTCGTAGCGGTTGTAGCGGGCGATGTCGTCGAGAATCGCTTGGGCCTCCGCGACATCCCCGGCCGCAGCCAGCGCACTGGCCCGCTGGTACTCGATGATCGAGTCCGCGGCGTTGGTGACGCCTTCGCGCTCGTCGTCGCCCATGTAGAGCGGCTCGAGCTTCTTGATGGAGTACGACCGGCTGCCGATGAGCAGCGCGCGCCGCACGACGGGGTAGAGGTCGATGAGCACACCGTCGTTGAGCAACTGGTCGACCCGTGCCTCGCAGGTGCCGTGGCGTGCGGCGATCGAGAGCAGGTGGGTGCGCTCGTAGCTGGCGTAGTGGTAGATGTGCAGGCCGGGATGGGCCTGCCGGCGCAGGTCGACGAAATCGAGGAACCGCTCCAGCGCGACCTTCTCTTCGGCGAAGCTGTGCGCCCAGAAGGTGGAGAAGGTCTCGTCGGTGTCGAGAACGCCGAACAGGTAGTCGAGCCCCCAGCTGACGCCGGCGCCCTCGGTGTAGAGCGGATCGCCCTCGAAGTCGAAGAACAGGTCGCCCGCGTTCGCCTCGGGAACCGCCGCGATCGCCCGCGGGTCGCGCACCTCGACGGGAGGAACGGCGTGCACGTCGTCGGGGTTCGCACCCTGCTGCTCCGCTTGCTGCCGAGCGGTGGCGAGCAGCTGCTCGGCCTGCACCTGAAGCCGCGCCTGCACGCTCATGCCCTCGAGGGTGGACCGTGCCATGCCCGAGACCTCGGGCACCGCGGCCCACGTGCCGAGCTCGGCCAGCTGGTCGATGGTGGTGATGCCGGCCGCGGTGAGTGCGTCACGCTGTGCGATGCGCATGCCCGCGACCAGCAGCACGTCGCGGGAGGCATCGACCTCGAGGGAGCAGCTGGCGCAGCGGCCGCAGACCGTATAACGCGGGTCGCCCCACTCGACGGGCCCGGCGGCGGACTGCCGCTCGGCGACGATCTGCAGCAGGCGCTCCCGGCGCTTCCGATAGACCGGAAGGATGTCGCTGACCCGGTGCTCGCTCACGCTGCCGTCGCCGAGCAGCAGCTGCACCGTCGGCGCCACGGGCACGCCGATCTTCTCGAGCTGCCCCACGTAGGCCACCACCTGCAACAGTGCCGTCACCCGTGCGCGCCGGGCGAGCTTGGTGTCTTGAACGAGGTATCGGCCGCCCGGTTGCAGAACGATGAAGTCGGCGTAGCCGAGAAAGCCGCCGTCGAAGAACGTCGCCTGGAAGACCACGTCGGCGCCGGATGCGAACGCGGCGCGGGTCGCATCCGTCGCGTAGAGAAGGTCTTCGGCCACGAGCGGGTTCGGCCGGGCGATCTCGACCACGCCGGATCCGTAGCGGTCGCGGTAGCCCTGCAGCACCCGGTCTTCGTGGCGGTCGCCGAGGCGGGCCGTGCGGTCGAGCATGGCGTCTTCAGGGTCGGGAACCGCCTCGATGCGCCCGAGCTTGGCGTCGAGCGCGCGCAGGAAGGCGAACTCGCACTTCGATGCATTGGTGAGGTCGCTGGCGCTGGTGATCACGGTGCCGTCGAGCAGGAACACCCCGCCTCCTTCCCTCGATTTCGACGATAGACCCCGCCGCCGACACGGTCGCGCAGGTACGCTCGGAACGATGAAGCGGTTCGGTCGGCGGCGAAGGAAGATGCAGCGCTTCGACGCGTCCGCTCTTCCCGAGCCCGAGCCGTTGAGCATCAAGGACACCAGCGAGGAAGGCATTCTGGTGGCGGAATACGCCGCTCGCATGCAGCTCAAGAATCGCGTCATCGTGGCTGCTCTCACGAGCGACCACGTCTTCGCCGACGAGCACTTCGTCGACGATGCGACCGACGTGCTCACGAGGTTGATCGACGAGATGGTGGATGCCGCGGCGCAGGTCGCGCAGGAACGCGCCGACGCCGCCGAGAAGCCCGGGCGGGGCGTCGACATGCACGACTACCACCGGGCCGACCTCGAGAATCTTCACCTCCGCGAGCGCACCTATCGTGCGGTCGCCGACGGGTTGCGAAGCCGACGTGATGATCCAGCCCAGGTGGCGGCGTTCATCCGCTCGGCGCGGGAGGACGCCTGGAGTGACATCGCCGGCGAGATCGGTGCCCGCCTCGACCTGCAACGACCGCCGAGCGCGCTCGACGCGCGCTACCAGCGCACCCGCGAGCAGCGGATGCGGCTGGTGAAGAACGTCGACCTGGCCCGCCTCGCACTGGAGCACCTCGAGTACTGAGGCGCGGCATCCGTCGCCTGCGTCGGGTCGAACCCGCAGAAATCGTCAGTACCGGCGGTTCTGCACCCGCACATACTGCGGACTCGGATGCGACCACCCGAGAATACTGCGGGCTCGCTTCCGCCGAAGCGACCGTACCCGGTGCGGCTCAGCGCACCGCCGCCGGCTCGGCCTCCGGAGCGTCCGCGAAGGCGAGCTTGGGCACGAAGACCAGGCACACCGCCGCGACGAGTGCCGTCACGCCGCACACCGTCCAGACCGTGAAATACCCCGACAGCGACCCGGCCGTTCCCGAAGCGGCTTCTGATCCGGCATGGCTGAGCAGTGCGATGCCGAACACGCAGGATGCGACCGCGCCTCCCACGGTCTTCACCGAGTTTGTCAGGCCCGTGGCGACACCGGTCTGGGTGGGCGGAGCGGCTGCGGCGGCCGCGGCGGGAAGCGCGGCGACGAGGGCGCCCGAGCCGATCCCGGCGATCACCATGTTGAGCAGCACCTGCGCGTAGTCGGCGTGGAAGGGAAGGAAGAGCAGGTAGCCCAGCGCCACGAGCAGGCTCGCTGCGATGAGCGCCACCCGCGGTGCCACGAACCGCGTCGCCACCGGGAACAGCAGCGCGCCCACGACGAGGGAGAGAACGTAGGCGCCGATGAGAATGGATGTCTGTCCCGAGCTGGCGCTGAGCCCGTAGCCGTAGGTGGCGGCATCCGTTCGCGCAAAGGTCGAGAGCGGAGCCTGGGCCCCGAGCACGCTCACCCCGAAGAGCCCGGCGGTGAGGAAGACCGGCCACAGCGCCGACGAGCGGAACATCCGCACGTCGATGAGCGGGTCGTGCTGCCGCAACTCGAAGAGCACGAAGGGCACGACGAGCGCGACCCCGAGCACGACGATCGCCCACGAGAACAGGTCGCCCGCTCCGTTGATGCGCAGCAGGCTGAGGCCGCCGGTGAGCGCGAGCAGGGCGAGCGAGATGAGCACGAGTCCACCGGTGTCGAAGCGTCCGCCGGTGAGGTCGGGCGATTCCTTCACCCCGAACAGCACGACGAAGAAGCACGCGATGACCGCGATGGCGGGAACAATGAGGATGACGGTGAGCGGCAGGGCGTCGGCGAGCTGCCCTGCGGTGAGCGCGCCGGCGATGGCACCGACCTCCAGCGCGGCAACGAGCAGGCCGGCGGCGCGCCGGGTCATCGCGGCCGGTGCGCCCGAGCCTCGGCTGCGCGACCAGATGAGCGCGATCTCGAGCGGCAGCCACACCACGTAGAAGCCCTGCAGGGCCCATGCTCCGAGGAACAGCCAGAAGTCGTCGGCGAAGGCGAGGGCCACCGAGGCGACGGCCGTGACGCCCAGCGAGACGAGCAGCATCCGCCGGTGCCCGACCATGTCGCCGAGCTTGGCGAGGGCGGGAACCACGAGTGCCGAGAGCATGAGCTGCGAGCCCTCGAACCAGTTGACGTCGGCGTCATGGATGCCGAGGTGCCGCGCGATGTCGGTGAGCAGGGGCGTGTAGTAGCCCTGCAGGATGCCGCTCGTGAACTCGACGAACGCGAGGAAGCCGACGACGCCGGCGACCGATCCGAGCTTCACTGCGCGGGTCATGGGTGCTCCTTCTGATTGCAGAATCACACCCTATGGGCAACGGACGGCGTGCCGTGACAGCGGCCCGCCGCGCGCTGGCGGTGGGGGTTCAGGCCGGCGGAATGGCGCCGATCAGTTCGCGGTAGAACAGCTCGCCCCGCACGAGGGAATCGATGGAGACGTACTCGTCGACCCCGTGGATCGCCGCGCGCTGCTCCGTGTTCATCATCAGCGGAGCGAAACGGTACGTCGCCGGGGAGAAGACGTGGAAGTACCGGGAGTCGGTGGCCGACATCTGCACATAGGGAATCGTGACGGCCTCGGGATACGAGGCGGTCACCGCCGCCCGGATGAGGTCGAACTGCGGGCCGGTCGTGGGGGATTCGGGCGACGGCTCGGTGCCCTCAACCAGTTCGACGCGTACTTCGGCGTCGTTCACGATGCGTCGCAGTCGCTGCATCGTCCCATCGACGCTCTCGCCGGTGGCGATACGCACGTTGAGGGTGGCGGAGGCCTGCGACGGCAGCACATTGGCCGCCGTTCCGCCGTCGAGCATGGTGACCGCGACGGTCGTGCGCACCATCGCGGCCGGTTCACCGCCGAGCCGGCTGAGCACCTTCGCGCTGACGGGCGCCGTTGCGGCCACGCCCCGACTGAGCAGCTGCGCGCGGCCCTCGGTGTGCGCCGCGAAGGCGCCGAACATCGCGCGAACGGATGCCGACATGCGCGCCGGGAACGGATGGCGGTTGATGCGCCGGATGGCGTGCGCGATGCGCGTCGTCGCGAGGTGCCTGCCGGGAGCGGAGGCGTGACCGCCCGCCCCGCGGGCTTCCAGCCGCGCCGTGAGGATGCCCTTCTCGGAGACGCCCACCATGGCGGCCTGGATCGGGATGCTCGGAAGCGGGGCATCCGTCACGGCGCCACCCTCGTCGAGTACCAGCCAGGGCGCGAGACCGCGCTCCTGGAAAGCGGCGGCGATCGCCTTCGCCGCCGCCCCGTGGCTCTCCTCGTTCCCCCCGAAGCTGAGGTAGACATCCCGTGCGGGCGAGAAGCCGCTCGCGACCAGGTTCTCGACGGCGTCGAGCACGACGCAGAGCTCTCCCTTGTCATCAAGGGTGCCTCGACCCCAGACTCGGCCGTCGGCGATCGTTCCATCGAAGGGGGGATACGTCCACAGGTCGCTCTCGTCGACCGGCACGACGTCGTAGTGGGCCATGAGCACCACCGGTTCTGCGGCACTGGCTGGTGTCGTTCCCGTGCCCCGCCAGCGGTAGAGCAGCCCGAAGTCGGTGATCTTCTCCCGCTCGAGGGCGGCGTGGGTGCTCGGGTAGAGCTCGGCGAGCAGGGTCTCGAAGGCGTGGAAGGGCTCCGGGCCGGTGTTCTCCACGTGCGCCGACACCGTCGGGATGCGGATCATGCGCGAGAGCCGCTCCGCGATTCCGGGGCGGACGGACGGGGCGGACGTTGCCTCACTCGACATACCGCAAGCCTAGGTCGGCGACCGACGTCGGGAACGCCGGCGGCCGCTACGGGCGATGTCGGGAACGCCGGGGCTCGCTACGGGCGATGTCGGAGGGGGCGCTTACCGTGGTTCCCATGAGCATGATCGAGTTCGCACCGGAAACGGATGCCCGCGCGCACGCCTGTCCGGAGTGCCACTCGGGCAGCACCATCCAGATCATCTACGGC
Organism: Rathayibacter sp. YIM 133350; assembly: GCF_037404875.1. Taxonomy (NCBI): domain Bacteria; kingdom Bacillati; phylum Actinomycetota; class Actinomycetes; order Micrococcales; family Microbacteriaceae; genus Rathayibacter; species Rathayibacter sp. YIM 133350. The sequence continues at coordinate 11,156 of NZ_JBBELO010000040.1, read as the reverse complement.
GTCGCCGACGCGCTTCTCATCGAGGCGGCCGACGACGGCGAGGTGATCCTCGGCGGGTGGTTGTACGCATCCGACGCCCCCACGCGGCACTGCAAGGGCTGCGGCGCCGAGTGGGTCGACGTCGACGACTACATCGACCGCTTGCGCGACTGAGTGCCTGCCCGCCGCCCTGCCGGATCAGGCAGGCCGGCGGCGACCGACGCTCAGACGGAGCACGACGGTGACCACGAGCACCGCTGCAGCCGCCACCGCCGCCGTGACTCCGGCCGCCGTCGATGACGGCTCCGACGTGAGCCGGGCCACGGCGACCCACGCCAGTCCCCAGCCGAGCGAGAGGGCGGGGGAGATGCGCCCGCGGCCGTAGACGGCGAGCGCGATGCCCACCAGTCCAGCCACGGCGAGCACGATCACCGCCCAGAGCTCGGCGTCCACTCCCCAGCCGTCCCAGCCGGCGGCCACGAGCGCCGCCGTGATGTTCGCGGCTGTCGCGACGCACACCCAGCCGAGGTAGAGCCCGATGGTGCCGTCGGTGACGAGGGCGTCGATCCATCCGTCGGGCCGGGTGCGCAGTGCGAGAACGAAGGCGGCGCAGAGCACTGCGAGAAGCGCGAGAATGATCGGCACGCTGAGCCAGAGCCGGTCGAACTGGATGCTGAGGATCCACGCGGCGTTCAGCAGCAGCGACGCCGCGACCGGGTAGCCGAGCCGCCGCTGGCGCGGCGCGGCTCTCTGGGCGGGCAGGAACTGCCAGACGGCGTAGACGAGCAGTCCGAGGTAGATGATCGACCAGATCGAGAAGGCCGGCGTTCCCGGCGCGATGAGGGTGGCGTCGGCCGCCAGTGCTCCGCCCGACGCGTCCTGGATGGGCGTTCCGCCGGCCGCTCCGGAGCCGATGAAGGCGCCGATGACCGCGAGCACGGCGCTGACGGCCACCACCACCTGACGCACGGTGTCCCGACTGTCTCGAACTGTGGTCGCGGTTGCCGATGTCATCGCGTCCCCTCTCCCTGATGGCGACGCTACGCCCCACGGCAGGAGAGCGGTGGGATTGTCGGCTGACTATCAGCCGGCTGACGGCTGACGGCTGACGGCTGACGGCAGCCGGCTGACGGCAGACCCGGCGGGCGCGTCTCCGTACGCGGGACACCGACTCGCTCGATGGCAACCCCCGTGCGGTGCGCCGTCGAGCGGGCCTAGTGTCGGGAAGGTGACGGCAACTCAGAGTCCTGGCACCCAGTCCATTCCCCTTCCGCCGCAGAAACGCTGGCGGGCGTTCTGGGTGTGCGTCGCCATTGCCGCTCTGACGATCCTCGATCTGTCGAAGGTCAACGTCGCGCTGCCGTCGATCGAGAAGGCCTTCGGGGCGAGTTCGACCGAGCTGCAGTTCATCGTCTCGGGCTACGTGCTCACCTTCGGCCTCGCCCTCGTTCCCGCGGGCCGGCTGGGCGACATCCGTTCGCGCAAGATCCTGTTCGTCGTCGGCCTGAGCATCTTCACCCTCGCCAGCCTGGCGTGCGCGCTGGCACCGAACGGAACCTTCCTGCTCGTCGCCCGGCTCATCCAGGGTGTGGGAGCAGGAACACAGATGCCGCAGGTGCTCGGCATGATCCAGGAGCTGTTCCAGGGCAAGGAGCGGGCGAAGGCCTTCGGACTCTTCGGGGCCATGATCGGCATCGCGACCGCCTTCGGGCCGACCATCGGCGGCCTGCTCATCGCCGTGGGCGGGGCAACGGATGGCTGGCGTCTCATCTTCTGGATGAACATCCCGCTCGGCATCGCCGCGCTCGTGCTCGCCGTCTGGGTGATCCCGGCCACACGCACCCGATCGTCGCGCTCGGTTCACGTGGATGCCGTCGGCATCGTCATCTTCGCCGTCACGGTGATCGCGCTCATGTGGCCGTTCCTGTTCACGACGGGCTCCGCCGACGACAACCCGGCCCGCTGGTGGCTGCTCGTGGTCTTCCTGCTCGCCCTCGCGGGATTCATCGCGTGGGAGCGGCACTACGGCTCGACCGGACGAGACCCTCTCGTTCCCCTCAACCTGTTCCGCATCTCGTCGTGGCGTGCGGGCACGATTCTCGTGACGGTGTACTTCGCCGCCCTGCCCTCGGCGTTCCTGCTGACGACGCTCTACCTGCAGCAGGGGTTGAACCTGCCGCCCGTCTTCGCCGGCATGGTGACGATCGGGTTCGCCCTCACGAGCGCCTTCTCGTCGTGGCGGGGCGGCACGCTCGTGGCCAGATACGGGCGCGCGCTCGTCGTGGTCGGCCTGGCCATCGTGCTCGTCGGGGCGGGCCTGCTCGTGGCCGCCGCCGTGCTCACACCGCCCGCCGTGACGCCGTGGGCGATGGCCGGTGCGCTCTTCATCGCCGGTATCGGCGGTGGGCTCGTGGTCTCTCCCAACCAGACGCTGACGCTCGCCGACATCCCGGTGCGCCAGGGCGGGCTCGCGGGTTCGGTCGGCCAACTCGGCCAGCGCATCGGCACCGCCATCGGTTCCGCGGTCGCGCTCTCGCTGTTCTACTCGACGCTCGCCAATCAGCCGCAGTCCGACGGCGACCTCTCGCGGTTCCATCACGCCTACGGCTACGGGATGCTGTCTGTCGCCATCTTCCTCGCCGTCGCCTTCGCCGTGGCGGTCATCGACCTCGGCGGCCGCCTGCGCGAACGCCGGGCCCGCGAGGCGGCCGGCGGCGACGCCGAGACCGATCCCGGCATCTGACCCCCGAAAACGCGGCAGCGCAGAGGGCGCCCCGTGACCTAGCATGAGGGCGCCGCGGCACCCTGGGCCGCGGCACACCCGAATTCGGAGTATGCATGGTCGTGGCGACGCGAGAGGACCCCGTGGTACCCAGCCCGCTCGGACACTCCGAGGAATGGGTGGAGCGGCTTCCCTCCGGCCAGGTCCGACCGCTCTCCCCCGTGCGCATCCCCGAATCCGAGTGGCACCTGCATCCGCTCCTCCAGCGCGCGGTGCGCGAGAGCTGGATCCGTTCGACCGAACTCGTGCCCAACCGGCTCAGTGCCATCCAGCTGCGCTCGCTCGAGAAGGTACACATCGTCGTCGATCTCGGCGAGCGCATCATGTCGGTTCCCCCGAGGTTCAACGCCGACCCGTTCATCGACGGCGTCGCCGTGCTCTCCTCCGACGACCTGATCGGCGGTCTCGCGCCCGACCTCGACCGGTTCTACTTTCGACTGGCCGAGCCCGGAGGCGAGTACCTCGAGACCTACGCCGCCGTGAGCGACGGCCGAGAGCGGCGGTTCTTCTCCACGAGCTACGGTCCGAGCTGGACCGAGATCAGCGCCCGCGCCTTCGCGAGCTGCTTCCAGAGCGAGCACTGGAGCCTGGTCGAGGAGACACGGGCGGGAATCCACGCCTTCGAGCGTCAGCTGATGGCCCAGTTCAAGCTCGAGTACCACATCGCCGACCGCAGCCCCCTCGATCCGCACTGGAGCACCTTCCTGCCCGACACCCGGTCGCTGGAGCTCGCCTCCCTCGCGCAGGCGCAGGCGACGGCCTCCGGGCGGCGCATCGCAGCGGCCGCCGACGTAACCGCATCATCCGGTTCGGGGTCGCATTCCGCATCCGCCCCCGTCGCGCCCGCATCCGAGCCCGCCGCCGTCACGCCCGTCGCGCAGCCCGCGCCGGCCGCGCCCGCGTCCGAAGCGCCGGAAGCGGCATCCGCACCGGCGACGCCGGCCCCGGCGCGGGAAACGCTCGCGACGACGGATGTCGTGGCTCAGCCAGCGCGCCCAGCTGCCCCGGTCGCCGAGGTCGCCGCCATCAAGCTGCTCGCGCGCGCATCGGCCATCGCCACGATCGCCCACCGAGGCATGACCGACAAGCTGGGCTCGCCCTACATCGACCACGCTGCGCGCATCGCCGACAGCTTCGACCAGCACGATGAGCCGTTCGAGATGGCGACCGCCTGGCTGCATGACGTGATCGAGAGCGGCGGGGTGAGGGCGAACGACCTGCTCGACGCGGGCATCGCCCCCGAGGTCGTCGAGGCGGTCAGCGTGCTCTCCCGCCGGGATGCCCAGCCCGACGAGGAGTACTACGCCCGCATCCGGCTCAATCCGATCGCGCTCCGGGTCAAGCTCGCCGACATCGCCGACAACACGGCCGGATGGCGCCTACGCCGGCTCGACGACGCCACTCGCGTCCGCCTGCGGGGAAAGTACGACCGGGCCCGGCAGCTGCTCGAGGACGAACCGCGCGCCGGCTGAGCGTTCGACCGGCATCCGAATGGCGGCGCCCACTCAGGGCTTCAGAACCACCTTGATGCAGCCGTCCTGCTTCTTCTGGAAGATCTCGTAGAGCCGCGGTGCCTCCTCGATCGCGGCCCGATGCGTCACGAGGTCCGTCAGGCCCAACGGGTCGGCGGCATCTTCCACGAGGGGCATCAGGTCATCGACCCAGCGGCGCACGTTCACCGGACCGCCGCGCAGGGTGAGCTCCTTGTCCCAGACCTTCAGCAGCGGCATCGGATCGGCCGCGCCCGTGTATGCACCCGTCAGCGAGACGGTGCCGCCGCGCTGCACGAGCTCGATCGCGAAGTGCAGCGCCGCCATCCTGTCGACGCCCGCGTGCGTGATCATGGCCCGCCCGATCGGCTTGGGCAGCACGCTGCCGGCCTCCTGGGCGAGGGCGGCGACGGTGTCGCCGTGCGCCTCCGTGCCGACGGCGTCGATGACGGATGCCGGACCGCGGCCATCCGTGGCCGACCGCAAGACGGCGAGCAGGTCGTCGGTCTCGTCGAAGGTCTCGATGCCGTGACGCTGCGCCATCGCCCGTCGCTCGGGCACGGCATCCACACCGAGCACCCGGTGGCCGAGGTGGCGGGCCATGCGGGCGGCCATCTGGCCGATCGGCCCGAGTCCCAGCACGGCGACCGTCGCACCGCTGGGAATGTCGGCGTACTGAACGCCCTGCCAGGCCGTGGGCAGCACGTCGCCGAGAAAGAGGTAGCGCTCGTCGGGCAGGTCCGGGCCCACCGGAATGAGCGTGTGGTCGGCGAACGGAACTCGAGCGGCGCCCGCCTGCAAACCCGGAACGTGGCCGTAGAGCTTCGAGTAGCCGAACAGGGCGCCGGCCATGTCGTAGTCGTGAACCTGCGTCGTCTCGCACTGCGACTGCAGGCCCCGCTCGCACATGTAGCAGCGTCCGCAGGCGAGCTGGCAGGCGATCACCACTCGGTCGTTCACCCGCACGGCGCTCACGTCGTCGCCGACGGCGGTCACGACGCCCATGGCCTCGTGGCCGACGATGTCGCCCTTCTCGAGAAACGGCGCCATGAGTTCGTAGAGGTGCAGATCTGATCCGCAGATGGCCGTCGAGGTGATCTCGACGATCGCATCCGTCGGCTCGATGAGGCGTGGATGCTCGACCTGCTCGACCGCGACGGAACGCTTGCCCTGCCATGTGACTGCCTGCATGCCGAAACGGTAAGCCCGGGCGTCAGGCGCCCATAGGGGCTTGACGGGCCGCGCGCGCCGAGTCCGGCGACGCATTGCTCAGGTCGTCGGGATCAACCCGCCGTCGATGAGGAAGTCCGACCCGGTCACGTTGCCCAGCCGGGCACTGGCGAGGATGGCGATGAGGTCGGCGACCTCCTCCGGCCGGGTGAAGCGGCCCGTGGCCATGGCGCTCGCCGCGCCCTTGCGCACCTCTTCAGGGCTGGCCCCCGTCGCACCGGAGACGGTCTCGGCCACGCCGCCGCTGCCGAGCCAGAGGTCGGTAGCGACGGGGCCGGGGCTCACGGAGTTCACGCGGATGCCGCCAGGTCCCACTTCCTTCGACAGCGCCTTCGTGAAGCTGAGCAGTGCGGCTTTCGCGGCGCTGTAGTCCATGACCAGGGGATCGGCGAGCCGCGAGTTCACGGAGGTCACGTTGACGATGGCGCCGCCGGCCGACATGTGCGGCAGTGCGGCACGGCAGGTGCGCACCGCCGCCAGCAGGTTGAGCGTGAGTGAGCGCTGCCACATGTCGTCGTCGATGGAGGCGAAGCCCTGCGGGCGGGCCGGCGCGGCGCCGACGTTGTTCACGACGACGTCGATGGCGCCGCCCACCGCGTCGATGAGCGCAGCCGGACCGTCCGCATCCGAGAGGTCCACGGATACGAACCGGAAGTCACCGCCGGCGGCGAGGGTGCGCATGTCATCCGTCTCGTGCAACGAGCCGCCGACCACGTGCGCCCCTTCGGCGAGGAACGCCCGAACGGTGGCGAGGCCGATGCCTCGCCCGGCTCCGGTCACGACGACGGTCTTGCCCTGCAGTCCGAGATCCATGTGCTCAACCTAGCGCTCCTCCTCCCTAGGTCGACTTGCCAGTTTTCGCGGGTTCCTGGGCGCGCCAGGCCACAAAAAGTGGCAGGTCGAGGAGCTTGGGCGGGGTCAAGCGCCCTACGCTCGATAACGTGAGACGTCTCGTCGCCGCCCTGCTCGCCTCGTTCACGCTCGCCGCGGGGCTCGCCCTCGGGGGTGCCCTGCCGGCATCCGCCGATGTGGACGACTTCACCTTCGAGAGCTTCGATGCGGACTACACCCTGGCGCGTGACGACGCCGGACGCTCCACGTTGAAGACCGTCGAGACGCTCGTCGCGCTCTTTCCCGAGACCGACCAGAACCACGGCATCCGTCGGCAGCTCGTCGACACCTACGACGGCCACCCCACCGACCTGCACGTGCAGTCCGTGACCGACGAGAGCGGCGCGGCGCGGTCGTTCGAAGAGGATGAGGACGACGGCCTCGTGTCGCTCACCATCGCCGACGACGACTTCGTGCACGGTCGGCAGACCTACGTCATCACCTACACCCAGAAGAACGTGACGCGGTTCTTCGAAGACACGGATGCCGACGAGTTCTACTGGGACACGAACGGAACCGACTGGCGGCAACCCTTCGGGAGGGTCACGGCGCGGGTTCACCTCGCCGGCGATCTTGGCGCCGCGCTGAACGGCAATGCCACCGGCGTCTATGGCGCTGCCGGTGCGACCAACCCCGCAACCGTCACGCAGACGGCCGACGGCTACGAGTTCTCGGCGAGCGACCTGCAGCCGTTCGAGAACCTCACCCTCGCCATCGGCTTCCGGCCGGGCACCTTCACGCCGCGCGATGACAGCTTCTTCGCCGAGCCTTGGCCGCTTCTGGCGGCGCTCTCGGCACTCGTGGCACTGGTGGCTGCGGCGGCCGCGCTCGGCATCCGTCTCACTCGGCTGCGGGATGCGCCGGGCCGGGGAATCATCGTGCCCGAATACGTTCCACCGAAGGATGCCGGCATACTGCTCGCCGCGCTCATCGCCAAGAAGACCGGGAAGGCCGTGCCTGCGCAACTGCTCGCCCTCGCCGTCGCGGGACGGGCGCGCGTCGTCGAGACTCCGGCGTCCGGCATCTTCGGACGGCCGCGCTACGAACTCGAGTTCCTCGGAACGCAGGCGACCAGTCGCGAGGCCTTTCGCAACCCGGAGCCGACCGCCGACGAGACCGAGTTCCTGCACGCGCTCTTCGGCGAGACCCTCACGCCGGGCGAGCGCCGCTCGCTCGCCAAGGCCGACACCAAGGCGACCCAGCGACTCTCGAAGCTCCAGTCCCGCATCCGGGTCGACGCCGTCACCAACGGGTACCGGCGCAAGCCGCCCACGGGGTTGATCGTTCTCGTGGTCATCGCAGCCCTGCTGGGCACGCTCGCGGCGTTCGTGTTCGGCGCGGTCTCGGCGAGCCGCGCTGTCGGAGGGCCATGGCCGTTCATAGCCATCGCCGTCGCAGTGCTCGGCGGCATCCTGGCGGTCGCCTTCATCTCCAAGTCGGCTCTGGATGCCCGGGGCGTGCAACTGCGCGACTACCTGAGAGGGCTCGACGAGTACATCAGGCTGGCGGAGGCCGACCGCATCCGCTACCTGCAGTCCCCGCAGGGCGTGGAGCGCACGCCGGTGGCGGTAGATGACCCCCGCCAGCTGCTGCGGCTGAACGAACAGCTGCTTCCGTGGGCAGTGCTGCTCGGGCACGAGAAGGAGTGGACAGCCGAACTCGGCCGCTACTACGAGCAGACGGGCGAGCAGCCCGGCTGGTACGTGGGCCCCGGTCCATTCACAGGCGTCGGATTCGCCTCGAGCATCGGGAGCATGTCATCGAGCATGACCTCGACGTACTCCTCGTCGAGCGGCGGGTCATCGGGCGGAGCGAGCTCCGGCGGCGGGGGTGGCGGCGGAGGCGGGGGCGGCGTCTAGCAACGGACGCATCGATCGGGGGCGGGCGCTATCGTCGAACGGTGACGCAACCGCGAACCCTGATCGACGGGCTGATCCTGCGGCTGGTGGAGCCCGACGACGCCCCGGCCCTCGCGGCCGCCTACAGCTGGAACCGCGATTACCTCGCGCCGTGGGAGCCTGTGCGCCCCGACTTCTACTTCACCGCGCCGTACTGGCAGACCGAGATCACCCGCATGCGGTCGCTGCACAGACAGGGCTCCGTGCTGCCGCTCGTCGTCATGCGGGGCGACACGGTGGCCGGGCGCTTCACTCTCACCGGCATCGAGTACGGGCCGTACCAGAACTCCCGTCTGGGCTACTGGGTCGCCCAGTCGGAGGCCGGACGCGGCGTTGCGACGGCCACTGTCGAGGCGATCGTCGAGATCGCGCGCGACGAGCTGGGCCTGCACCGCATCGAGGCCAGCACCCTGCGGCACAACGAGCGGTCGCAGCGGGTGCTGCTGAACGCTGGATTCGAGCACATCGGAATGTCGCCGAAGCACCTGAAGATCGCGGGCGTGTGGCAGGACCACGAGCTGTACCACCGCATCCTGTTCGACGAGGAGTAGGCCGCGACCCTTGTTCTGAGACTGTCGGAGGGAAGCCGGATGGCTGGGTCCCCTTCGACAGGCTCAGGGAACGGCTCCCGGGGAACGGCGCTCAGAAAACGGCGCCCGGGAACGGCGCTCGGGTAACGCTGCTTAGTTCGCGGCGGCGATGACCGCGTGATGCAGGTCGAGAAGCGGTGCCGTGCGTTCGGCAGGCCCGCGACCGAATCCGCACTCGGTCCCGACTCCGAAGACCTCGATTCCGGATGCCGTGAGTGCGGGACGAGCGGCCGCGATGCGACGCAGCGCGCCCTCGACGCCGTCCTCGTGGTGCACGAGTCCCAGGTAGAGGCGGGTCGCGTCGCCCAGACGCAGCGATGCCAGCGGCGCGAAGTAGCCGTCGTCGTCACGTTCGATGGGCACCGGAAGATGCACCCACTGGATGGGGCGGTCCACGGCATCCGCGAGGGCATTGGCCACGGCGGTGAGGTTGGCGGCGTCGTGCGGCTCGGTGAAGTGCTTCTCGGCCACGTCGCCGTAGCAGAGGTGGAATCCGAGCTCTGCCCCGGCAGGCACGCGGGCCGCGATCGGTGCGACGATGCGCGCGATGCCGTGGATGAGTCCTGCTCCGCCGTCGGAACGCTCGTCGTCGGTCAGGAAGAACGGTTCGGCCACCCCGGCTCCGAGGTTCACGGCCTCCATGTACGCGAACTCGGTGGCCAGGTCGAGCTGCACGGCGAGATCGGCGGCCGGAATCGCGTCGGCGATGGCGTCGAGCTCGCGGACGAGCGCATCGGTGTAGGCGGGGAGCAGTGCCGCGCGAACCTGCGGCGCCGCGTAGGTCGTAATGGGGGCGAGCGCCGAGGGCAGGCTCACCTGGAACCGCGTGCCCGCCTCGATCACGCCGGCCTCGCGCAGAGCGACGAAGTCGGAGTAGCTGGCGATCGCCGCCGCGGCGTATCCCAGTGATGCGAAACGGATGTCGTCGGCCGGCACGCTGCCGTCCAGGACGAAGGGGCGCAGGTCGAACCCGGCGTGCATGATCGGCTCGATCGGTACCCGCGAGAGCCCCGCGGTCGCCTCGAAGGCCGCGCCCTGGAAGAGCATCCAGTGAAAGCGCTCGCCCACCTCCCCGTCGGGAATGCGTGCGAGGTCGGTGCCCAGGTGTTCCGAGACGACGCGGAACGTCGACTCTGCGGTGGGCTGGTTGATCGAGCCCACGAGGTGGGCACCGGCGACGCGGGGGAGTTCAGGCATGCGAACCATCGTAGGTCGCCTGCTCGGTTCGCCCGTCCGGGCGCTGTCAAGCACTGTCCGGACGCTGCATGAGGCGCGCACCATGGTGGCACGTCGGAGCGGTGCGTATGCGTGGAGCGGGCCGCGGCGCCCGGAAGGGAGATCATCGATGGAGTTGCCCTCGATCGCGTCCTCGAGCATCCTCGGCCTGGCGTACGACCCCGACACCTCGACCCTGTTCGTGCAGTTCGAGACCGGCGACGTCTACGCCTACCTCGGCGTCCCCGAGGATCTGTATCAGCGGATGCTGGACGCCCAACCGCATCCGTGGAGCGCTCACGGCACCGAGGTGAAGTCCTATCCCTACCGCCGGATCTCGTGAGAGGGGCCGGCGCCGGGGGCCTGCGCCGCAGGATGATGTCACCCCGTCAGCGCTCGTGCAACCCACAGGACCTGTGAGTGCCTACTGCCTAGGCTGAAAAGCCCATGCCCCGAACTGACGACTACCGAAATGAGGAGCACATGGCTCAAGTCATCGAATCCATCGACATCAACGTGCCGGTCTCGACCGCGTACAACCAGTGGACGCAGTTCGAATCGTTCCCGCGATTCCTCGACTACGTCGACTCCGTCACGCAGGTCGGCGACACCCTCACCCACTGGGTGGTCACCATCGCCGGACAGACCCGCGAGTTCGACGCCGAGATCACCGAGCAGCACCCCGACGAGCGCATCGCGTGGAACAGCGTCGGCGGTGAGGAGAACCACGCCGGAGTCATCACCTTCCACAAGCTGAGTGATGACACCAGCCGTCTCACCGTGCAGCTGGACTGGGAGCCCACCGGCCTGCTCGAGAAGGCCGGCGCCGCCGTCGGCGTCGACGACCACGCCATCAAGAAGGACCTCGAGAACTTCAAGGAGCTCATCGAGAAGCGTGGCGTCGAAGAGGGCGCCTGGCGCGGAGACGTGAAGAACGACGCCTGACCCTCGCGGGTCTCGCTGACGGATGCCTCGGGCTGCGTGCCCGGGGCATCCGTGCGTCTGCGCTCAGCGACCGAGCCTTCGCAGGGACCTTGCCGCAGTGTTCCCTGAGCCTGTCGAAGGGAGCGCACTGAGCGCT
>NZ_JBBELO010000039.1:0-188863 GCF_037404875.1 Rathayibacter sp. YIM 133350 | reverse complement strand
GCGGGTCATCACCGATAACGCGTTCGTGTACCGGCACTCCCACGCGTTCGCGGCGGCGGTTGCTTCCTTGGGGGCGAAGCAGAAGTTCATCAAGCCGCACTGCCCGTGGCAGAACGGCAAGGTCGAACGCTACAACCGCACCATCGCCGTCGAATGGGCCTACCGGCGCCCCTACGCCAGCAACCAGGAACGCGCTGACGCGCTTGCGCCCTGGGTGCAGACATACAACACTGAACGTCGCCACAGCGCCCTCGGCGGCAAACCACCCATCAGTCGACTGTCACCAACCTGATGGCCGAGTACAACTAGGCGCTGCCCGGTACGCCGAATCGGAGCTGCGGATCTTGCACCCGGGATCAGAGCGAGCCAGTTCTTCCTGTCTAATAGGTGCGCAACCGCTCCCATGTGCACAAGCACGCTCAGGTGCCTGCCCCCGATAGCCCGCACCCACCGGCCAGCGGACCCGCTTAGCGACGGCATGGCGAGAAGTGGTTAGAGAAGTTCACGCTCGGCCCGAGGTTGCTTCTAGAGCCAAGCGCCAAAAACGTTGCGCGGTTCGGCGCCCGATTCGCCAAGTCGGTCTCATTGGCGGAGGCGCGATTCCACACTCGACCAGAATCTTGGTCGTCTACCAGGTCTGCCCCGTGCACGATTGTGGCATCCCAAACGCGCCCTCTTAGACCTCTTCCTCATCGCCTTCCACCCACCCAAGGGGACACAGCGATGCTTCGCAAATCATTTTGCAGGGACGCCCCGTATGCGCGCCCTTGAACTCCGGTGTACGCAACGGCTGTGATGGCCGCCAAGATCGCGATTACTACGATCACGATCAGCACTTCGACGATCGTGAAGCCGCGCTTCTGAGACTTCAGCACCCGGCTCGTCGAGGGGAGTCGCTCAATGTGTAAAAACTGGTGCGTGATGCCTTTCGCTCCTTAACTGCGCATGAGTATGAACCATGAGCGCGATGCTGACAAGACATCAGCCGACGTAGAAATTACAACGCGGGAGTGGACAAGCCTGCCGCGATAGCCCGGCACTCCGCTCTAAGCACCGAAAGCTCGGGGAGCGCTCGAGGATTGTCCTGGAGGTTGAGGAGGGGCGTGTATTCGCGGATCAGTTCGACCTCCGCACTGTGCACCTCAGCCTGGGGGAGGACCGCCCAGCTCACCTCGAGACTCACGTTGATCCACTCGACGACCGCAATCCGCTCGGCGGGGGAGAAGCGGTAGTTCTGCACTCGCGCGCGTCCCGCCAGCGATCCGAAGGGCGGTCGGTAGCCGAGCACCGCGCCGATGCTGCGGATGAAGGTGCCGTTGCCGCGCGCCCGAAGCTCGTTGCCAAGCAAGCGCTTCAACAGCGTCTGTCGTTCCGCTTGTCCGATGTAGATCAGGCGCGTGCTGCGCAACGCGAGGAGTGACTCGAATGGCTCTGGCAGCGTCGACCCAACCCGGAGCCGGATCGCATAGATGCCGAAGTCGTCGGGAACGGTTGCGTCGATCTCGCCCGCTGGATGGAACGCGCGCTCCTCAATGAGGGTCACGTTTCGTCTACGTTTGCGTCGTTCGGCGAATCGCCCCGGCGCAGCTTCGAGATAACGTTGCGCGTGACGTCACCGGCCGCTCCTTGCACGGCGTGAGCCGCATCCACGCTGAACGAAGCGACTGCCCCAGCTCCCTGTGCGCCGAGCTTTCCCGCAATCTGGACGCCGGCCGCGCCGGTCTCGCGAACGTTGTCTCGTGCTTCGATGGCCGCGATGGCCCAACGCTTTCTCTCGAGAGTCACGCGGCTGTCAGCGATGCCGAGCGTCTCGTGAAAGGCCAGCATGTCGGCGCCTACCTCGTTGCTGGAGCGCACCACCTCGCCGGGCTTGAGGGGATGGAGCAGGACCTTACTATTGGCCGTAGCCGCAGCAGCATCCATGCGCGCGAGCAACCGCTCTGTGCTTTTCCCGATCAGGTCGCGTCGCTTGGCGCGTCCAGCTTGGATGGCCTCGCGATGTCGGTCCAAGTCGCCGGGGGAGGAGTCGAGGACGCGGTCGAGTTCCAGAACAGCGAGGCCATCCTGGAGCTGGAAGCAGCGAGCCAGCACAGCCAGCCACTCTTCGACTTCCCCTTCGGCGTCTTTCGCGATCTTCGCCAGGTCGCCCACGCGTGATTTCTTCTCCATCTTTTCGGCGAGAGCGTCGAGACGGCGAAGCGCGTAGGACTGCGTCTCCGCGATGGTTTGCGCTGCGCCGTGCAGGCTCGACCAGGTCACCTCCGAGACGCGGCCGACGTGTTCGCGCTTGAGCATGGCGTCGTCGATGACGAGGCCAACGCCGATCATGCGCGCGATCGGTGCGCCCTTCTGCGCCCGCAGAATGTCGTCGACCTTCTCGTCGATGACCGCGAGGTAGCCCGTGATCTCCTGCATCGTCTGCTGCATGGCGAGCTGGGCCATGATGCCTGCAGCACCAGCAAGCATTGCTGGATTGGTGAGCATCGAGCCGACCGTGCCGGGCTTCACGAACTCCAGGATGTTCGAGATCTTGCCCTTGCTCGTCGTGATGATGGCGCGGCTGACATTGTCCGACGAACCCTTCATGGCATTGCCGAGCTTCAGCGCTTTCGCCGACTCCTCGGTGAGCTTCACCCAGCGACCGGCGTTAGCGGCGACTTCAGACCCACCCTTGGCCGCCGCCGATCCGACATTGAGCGCGCCGCCGACCGCGTGCGACAAATTCAGCTCACGGGAGGCGACGCCGGCGGTAGAGAGGAAGCGTTCGACTGCGAGCGGGTCTCCGATGACCGCGAGACCGTCTCCGTCGCTGACTAGTTCGATCTCGTCACGTGGCTCGTCCTCGTCCGACATCCATGCCCCGTTCACCGCGCTGACCTATTGAGTTGAGGGTACCGGGCGCGAGCGACACTCACTTGGCGTTCGCTCCTCGTCGTTCGACCTCAGGTCAGCGAGTCGTTTCCTCGCCTCAGCGGCCGCCTTCTCGGCCTTCTTGAGCGCTCACGCTCGGCGCGAGAAACCTGATCGTCGCGCTTGCGCTTCGCCTCCGCCATACGTGCCTCCGCCTCGACCGTCTTCATGGAGGTCACGACGCCGCGGGCTACCGCGCACTCAGGGCACCAGGCGGTCGAGAAGCTGGGGTGCTGGTTGGTGTGGTGGACGCTGTGCTCTGCAACGTGCCCGCAGGTCAGCCTGCGCGTCCAGATGTCGAGTTCCTCTTCGCGGCGGGGACTGCTTGTGAGGATCCTGCCGATGTGCTCGTACTGCTCGTGGGACAGCGGGATCGGCGGGCAGCAGTAGCCGCAGTGGGTGGCGCGGGATCCGGACATGCTCCAGCGGTGCGCGTCGCAGTTGGGATGCATCTGCTTATAGAGCGCCTGGTCGGCGTCGTACTCGACTTTCTGCTCCGGCGTGAGGTACATCGTGCCTGGCCAGTTGCCAAGGTTGTCGATGATGGGCAGCCCGCAGCCGCGACAGAGTTCGCCGGCCGCTGCCTGCTCGCGGGTGAGATACATCCCCTCCTCCCGCCATTCGCGGCGCTTCGCCTCGTCGCGGTGCGCTCTCGCCTCCTCCTTGAGCGCGTTTGTCAGCTGGCGCTTCACCGCTCGCTCTGCCTTCTGCTCGTCGGTCAGCTTCGCCACGCGGCTCCCTCCTCTCGATGTCGGAGGCTACGTCCACACTGATGGCATGGCGGACCTTTACACGAAGAATGGCCGACCGCTCCGACGCGGCGGTGACAAGTTGTTTGCGCGCTCGGGAACGTACGTGGGCAAAATCAAGGGCGACTACGTCTTCGACCCTTCCGGTCGCTACGCGGGCACCATCGTTGGCGAGCGGGTCGTCTATCGCTCGACGCACTCTGCTCGCATCGCGAGCCCGTCCGTCTCGGCTAACCATGGTGGGAGCGGCGCGGGCAATCGCGGCGCGTCCGGCATGTGGGGCGACGAGCCGCCGTTCCCGGACTGAGTCTCACGACACGCCGCACCTAAGTTGAAGTAGCAAAACTTTAAGTGGAGGCGATACACTGGTGATGTCATCCGGCAGCGAGAGAGGAACCGCACATGGCGATCCACACCCCCAAGACCCGCGAGGATCTCGCTCGCCTGCTCGACCCTATGCGTCTCGAGGCCACGCCATTCGAGCGTGCTGTCGCTATCGGCGCTGCCGAGAAGCGCACCGTTTCGCCGGCTGCTCCAAAGTCCGGCCCGGAATTCACGCGCTGGATGCGCACGGTGGAGGCTCTCCACGAAGGGCTGATGCTGCTGCGCCGTGGATGGCGGCGCGATGACCCCGACAACCTCCCCTACTTCTCGCACCCGGAGCTGCGCGTCGGGCTCGTCGCGAGCAGCGGCGGCAAGTTCACAGGCGTGCCGTGGGGCAACCCCAGCACCAAGAATGACAAGGGCGTTGCCTTTGCCCGTCGCGTTGACCTAAATGGTCAGGTCGCCCTCTTCGACCAGCCCACGGGCGACGGTGGCTCGTTTGTCGTCGACGACCTGTGGATCCTGCTCTACAACGAGCGCGACGGCATGGTCTTCCTCGAGCTGTCCCATCCGATGTCCATAACCGGCAAGAAGATCGATACGTGGTCTGACCGGATCATCTTCCCGCCGTTCGACCTGGCACGCGGTGCGTTCTCCTTCGAGGAGATCGAGGACGAAGACGAGGGCGACGTCGGCTTCACCGTGTCGCGACGCTGAGACGCGTTTTTTCCCGACCATGAGCACCACCACTTTCGTTCCCGCGCGCCTTAAGATGGCGCGCGCCATTCGCCAGATGACCGCGACCTCTCTTGCGGCTGAGGCCGGCACCACTCCGCCGTGGGTATCGCAGTCCGAGCGCAGCAAGGAAACGCCCAGCCCGGACCTGATCCGGGAGTTCGCACGCGTCCTCAACTTCCCGGTCGACTTTTTCTACCGGCCGCTCGAGCAGCTGCCGCCATCGGATGCATTCCACTTCCGGGCGACATCTCGGCTCGCCAAGAAGGACGAGGACACGGCGCGGGCGCTGTCAGCTCTCGCTATGGAACTTTCCGACTGGATTGAGGACACGTACCGCGCTCCCGACCCGGCGGTACCCGAACTTCAGGACCTCATCGGCTCGGACGACGAGGTCGCACCTGAGCAGGCTGCGGAGGCGCTTCGCGGTGCGTGGGGGCTCGGAGTGGCGCCCATCAAGAACCTGCTGCAGTTGCTCGAGTCCAAGGGTGCGAAGATTTACTCGGCCGGTGGCCCGCTGCAAGCCATCGACGCCTTCTCGTTCCGTCACGGGGCGACACCCGTCATCTTCCTCAATGTCCATAAGTCTGCCGAGCGCCTTCGGTTTGACCTCGCTCACGAACTCGGGCACTTGGTTATGCACGGAGGGTCACTTCACGTGGAGCCGGGCAAGGAGAAGGAACTCGCGGCGAACGACTTTGCCAGCTCATTCCTCATGCCGCGCTCGGACGTGCTGGGATCTATCCGGGGAAATTTGATGCTTGAGGACGTGCTTATTCTCAAGCGACGCTGGCGTGTCAGTGCGATGGCCCTCAATCTCCGCGCTCATCGCCTGGGTGTGATTTCGGAGTGGACCTACAGCACGCTTGCAAAGCAGCTTTCGATCGCTGGTTTCCGTCGAGGCGAGCCGGGATCCGATCTGCGAGTCGAGTCCTCGAGTCTGCTCACTCAGGTGATGAGCGACATGCGGGCACGCGGCGCGGGGTTCTCCGACATCGCGCGCGTCCTGAGCGTGCGAGCGCAGGACGTTCAGGATCTAATGCTCGGCATCGTGACGTTCGCTATTCAGGGTGAAGGCGTTGCTTCCTCGCGCGGCTCGGCAGACCTTCGAGACGTCTCGCTTGCCCCAGTGGCAGACCTAAACGCTCATCGCGGCGGTCGCTGAGCGTCAGCCAGAGATCGAGCTAGTTGCGGTTCAGCCCGTGTCGTCGGCTGTCGAGGGCATCCTTGAAGTGGCTCTCGGCGATGTCGATATCCCGCGTCGGGGTCGACGGGTCGAAGACTCGTAGCAGCGAGAAGCGGAAGCTTGTCGGGTGGAGGCGACGCAGCTCGACGTTGCCGCCGTGCCCATTGGTCGGGTAGGCGTTCCATCGCTGTCGGATGTTCTCGACCCCGTGCGCCTTGCCGACGTAGTGCCGCCCATCACGAGTGTCAGTGATCAGGTAGACGCCCACGACCGATGACAGCGCTGTGCGCCAGATCACGAAGAACGAGGCAGCCCTAATCGCCGCGACGAACGCCGCCACCAATGCTGCCAGCGCGCAGGCCAGGATCAATGTCCTCAACGGTAACCGCAAAGCGTCTCACTCTTCGCTATTCGACGGCTACGCATCCGAGCAGGCCGAACTCACCAAGATGTACGACCTGCTCGCGACCATGCTCTCCGCTGAGCTCGGCACACTGGGCAAGCTCAGCTTCAGTGTCCGCCGAGTTGTCGATGTCGAGCCGTGGGCGGCGCGCGGCGAAGATCTCATGGACCTCCGCACTGGCTCGACTTTCCGAGGTCGGGGCGAGCTGCTGCGCATCGCGACGGACGTACTACTTCCCGCTTGGGAGAGCGGTGCGAGTGCGGATGTCGCCGAAGCCATGACGCAGTTTCATGCTGACCACGATCAGCACATCATCGAGCAAGCCAAGGTGCCGCAGACTGATGCTGCCGCGTTCCGGGCCTAGGCGAACGACGTCTCCGCGTGGTTCAACAGCACTGACCACATCAACGTCAGGTATGGCGTCCAGTATGACGGTGTCGATATTGAGCAACTCTCTCCGGGAACTCGCGGCATCGTGCTGTTGCTTCTCTATTTGGCCGTCGATCAGACCGACGACCGCCCGTTGATCATCGACCAACCGGAAGAGAACCTCGACCCGAAGTCGATCTTTGTAGAGCTCGTGGGTCGCTTCGTTGAGACTCGCCGTCGTCGCCAGATCATCATCGTGACGCACAACGCGAACCTCGTCGTGAACACCGATGCCGATCAAGTGATTATCGCGAGCGCGGGAGCGCATGTACCCGGTGGCCTCCCGAACCTCTCGTACCTCAGCGGAGGGCTTGAGAATCCAGCGGTACGTGACGAGGTGTGCGAGATCCTCGACGGTGGCAAGCCGGCTTTTGAGGCGCGTGCGCGGCGACTTCGGATCCGACTCGCACAGAAATAGTTCGTTGATGGTCACGATAGGAGCCAGTGGCCGGCACAGAGCGAGCCAGTTCAGGAGTCGCTCGTTGCGGGTCGGAACACCCGAGCCAATAAGTACCGGATGTGCGGGCTCTTTCATCTGGCACGAGAATCAGTCGATATCTTGAGCGTATGAACACCCCAGACCTCGTGTGGCACTACACGAAGCACGACGTGGTTGAGAAAATCATCACGAACCACGAACTCTGGGCTGCGGACATCGCCGGACTGAACGATGCCACTGAGCTGAAGCTCGGCAACAAGCGAGTCCGCCAGGCCTTCAACCAGATGAAGAAGACGTGGGACCACCATGACCCGGCCTCGCCCGAGATCGACTTCAGGGAGTTGAAGGATTCGCTCGAGGGGGCGGGTGGCGATCTCTACCACGGCAGTGCTTTCGTGACTTGTTTCAGCCCGCTGTCCGACGATACGGAGCAGTGGCAGAAGTATGCGCTTGCGGATGGTTTCGCGGTCGGCATCCCGCGGGGTGTCTATCTCCCTGTCGTCGGAGCCGACTCCGGCGCCTTGTCTCGTGGGCCATACATCGAAGAGTTCCCATTCCGCTGGTTGGACCTCGCGTACAAGAAGGATGCGCAGCTCGACCTGGCGACCCGCGCAATCTGGCAGATCCGAGATGGCGAGGATGAAGGCGCCTACATCGACGCGCGTCATGACGAGGGCGACAACTTCGGATCCATTTTCCGAGACCGGGGCAGCAGCGGGTACGTGGATGCGGTGGCGTCCATCAAGAACAAGCACTTCTCTCGTGAGCGCGAAGTTCGCTACGCCGTTACTCGCCCCGAAAACGCCGCCGCGATCTATCCCAATCCCGAAGGCGCCCACACGCACATCCGAATTACGGGCGCTGCGACTGATCCATTTTCGACTGACTGGGACCAGCACGATCCGGAGTACTACCAAGCGACGGCGAGCAACCTGCCGATCGTGCGCATGCGGGTTGGTCCCGGCAACGACTTCGCGGTCGAAGAAGCTCGCCTCAGACCTCTTCTCGACGCCAACGGATACAGCGCTGTAACTTTCCTGAAGTCGAAGAGTCCGTTTCGGTAGCTAGATCTCCTGGTGCTCACCAGGAGCGCCGCGGCCGCCGCTTGGCGGGCGCGCAGCTCGACGCCGGCCTTGATGATGGCGACCGCTGCCGACGACGCGGATCAGCCACGCGACTGGCCTGAGCTGCGATGAACCGGTAGCAGACCCCGGCATGTGCTGAAGCAGGCCATGATCCGGCCCAAGCAATTGAGACGCCACGCCTCTTGCAGATCAAGGACGTCCCTGTTTCGTCGGTGACGAAACTGGGGCCTTCGGCGCACCTCGAAGTATGACCATTCGGCAGAACACCACCACTCGGCGCATCCCGCCGGTTCGATGCGTTCGCTGCGGCGCCGCGCTACCAATGGCAAAGGCCACCGGACGGCCGCGAATCTACTGCGGGTCTGCGTGCCGCAAGGCAGCCTTCGAAGACAGACGGGCCCGCAAGCCGGAAGCGTTTCAAGTTCGTGTCGTGGAGCGTACAGTCGTTGAGACTGTAGAGACCACCCGCACCGTCGCTGAGGGCCACGACATCATCGAGTGCGTACGGCGCGTTTGTAGTTCTCCGCGCGCTGTCACGAATGTCATAAGTAATGTGAGCGCGCTGGCCAAGGCAGGCACACTGCAGTTGGACGGCAAGTGGTTGCCCGCTGCGCGCGCCCTCGCCGAGCTGAACTATGCCGTTATTCACGGCATCGACCGCGGACGACGGCGCCGCTCGGGCTTCTAAGACCCGCCCCAGTCGAGCAGACGATTGCGAGCGCGAAGTTGGTGCGCTTGTCAAGTTCACGCTCTGCATCCGGCCCACGAGGAGAAGACGTTCAAGTGTCCTCAGCAGGGCAGGATCGACCGATGACGTCGAGTACGGCGCCTGGCGCGAAGTACAGCCGATGCCGACCGGCTGTAGCGATTAGTGCACCCTTCCGATGCGGGACCCGCTTGCGAGCACTGCACGTCTCGTCAGCCCTGATGTGACGGCCAACCGTTGCAGTGATCTGGGATGCTTTCTGACTCGGGATGATGCGTGGCGCCCGAAGTGTACTCACGTGTGTCGTTTCAGGCGTGGCTCAGGACCGAATACCTTGGTGCACATGACCGAAGCGGGAGAACGCGCATTATTTGACCGCTTGGGAATTGAATCCCTCGCCTACCTCCTTGCCGCCGATGTCGGGGAGCTGGAGGCACGTCGCGAGAACCCTTTTACGCATCAACTTAACGAGCGGCAAGAGCGGGTACTCGGTGAATTGGTCACCTTGGATACCACAATTCAGCCTCGGCGCCCCGGCGGTGACAATGCTGCGGAGTGGACCAGCTTTCTGGCGACCGCCTCAGACCCCAATCCGGACGTGTCTCTTGGCAACCTAGCTCGAACAATGTCGGGCGGGTCAGTTCCATCGGTCGACACAGGCCTTGGCGGGGTTGAAGGGCTACTGACGAAGATGGCGATTGATTGCTACCCCGGGCTTTTGGTGCGCGAACCTGATGACCCCTTCGGATTCCCACGCTCGCTGAGTCGCGCACTATTTCGTCATCCAGCGAATCAAGCGTTTCAAGATCTCGCGCGAAGTGACGACGATCTAGGCCGTGTGTTCACCGAGGAGAGTGAACACACTGGACCGACTGGGTCGGTCCTGCGCAGCACAGGCAATGGTGGCACGCTGCAACTCTGGAGTCTCGCCGAAACCCTCATCAGTTCCGGATGGATAGCGGCCAGCACGCTCAGTAATGCGCCCACGATCGACAAGTTCACGACAGCGGTGCTCGACGGTCTCAACAAGATACGAGCGGCGATCGACGCTCAGCCAGTACGCATACCCGCGCGAGTTGGCCTCGCCGGGATGCTGCTGCCGGAGGAGATCGAGGAGGTCGATCTCGGATGGGGGCGCCTACGGCGCTCGGACGAGCGCGATGCGCCCTACATCCGTGCAGCCGGCGCAAGCGGTCAGCTCACTGGTACGGATGAATTTGGCGAAACAGCGGTGATCAATTATCACGGTGACTTGGTGCTTGAGATAGAGGTCCCATACTCGCTAAGAATTCGCTCGCTCGACGTCACCCAGCCGTGGCCAGAATCATTGCTCGTCAGCGCACGAGCTGTCGAGGCAGCAGTCGAGAATCTGAGGCTCGGTCTACTTCTAGCGTTTCCAGATCGGCGGGCGGTTGTCCACGTAAGTTGGCAGACACAACTGGATCCACTTTCGAGCCATCGCCTGGCCGGCTGGAATGACCTTACGCGAGCAGTCGGCCTCATGCCAATGAACCTCAGCTCACCTCAAATCGGTCAGTGGCGCGACTGGGCAATCCGCGTTCAGCAACATCGCACGCCATCCACGGCGGTCGCCGTGCGACGCATGCTTGCCTCCGTCGCGGAGCGGCGCACAATGGAAGACGTTCTAGTCGACGCTGTTATCGTCTGGGAGAATTTGTTCGGCGCCAAGACCGAGACCACGCTTCGGGTGTGTAGCTCACTCGCGTGGCTCCTTGGGACCTCAGCAGATGATCGCAAAGCACGACTTGCTCGGTACAAGAAGATCTACGCCTTCCGAAGTGCTGTTGTGCACGGAGCAGCCTCGATCAATCAGCAGCAACTTCAAGAATTTGCCTTGGAATCCGTCGAGATCTCGATGGACGCCTTAAGAGCGATCTTCGAGTCACGACCAGAACTACTGGCGATCCCCACCAGCGAGGAACGCAGTCTCGAGATCATGCATAGTGGCAGCTGACCACCCTCCGTTGAGCGCCTTCATACCAGCGGACCGCAGTAGAGAGCACGCGAGCGCAACCACGCGGACCGCTGCCACGTCCGCGAATCAGGTCCCAACTGCGTACGCGCTTCTTGCCTACGGCTGCTCGTTATCTGCCTCGATCGAAAAGTGAAGACGCTGTCCAAGAATACTGCCGGACGGGTCACCGTCGTGAAGGCGCAGGATGACGGCGTCGTCAAAAACGGACCGATCATTGAACTCGCCCCACGGTACGTGATCGCTATTGATAGTGATGAGGTGCTGGTAGCCGTGCGCGGCAGCTGATTCTGCCGCAATCTCGATCGCCCGGGCGGTCTGTCTTTCATCAACGTCGGCGAATATCGCGCTGTCATGGATAAGGATGCCGGGCCCTCGGTCGTCGCGTGCGAGATCCTCGCTCAGCGCAATGTCGTAGGCGAAGATCGCCATAAGGTGCACTCCTCCTGAGCCAGTCCGCGGCAGAACTACCTTGAATTGCACGCCGCTCTTGCCCGGCAGGACGCGCAGGTCCGCGGGTTCACCGTAGAGCGCCTCCATGATTTCGCCGAACCGGGCGATGACCGCTGCTCGAAGGTCGAATCGCTCCTGCAAGTCGAGCTTCGTCCGGGAAACAAGGTCTATCTCTTGCGACTTGAGTTGCGTCTTCCGATCGCTAAGTTCGCGCAGGGTCTGGATCTGCTCTTCGACTTGGGCGACCTCGACCTGAGATTCGGCGAGGCGTTTCTGGAGAACCACGAAGTCATCGAGCGCACCACCCGTCCGAAGCGTTTGAAGATCTTGCTCCTGTTGATTGGCGAGCCGCGCCCGCTCCGTCTCGCGCTGCTCCACGCGCTCTCGCAGCCGTCGAGTCTCATCCGCGAGGTAAGCGATCCTGTTTGCTGTGATCTGTCGCTGAAACTCGGCAGCCTCGCCAAAGCTTCGAACGACTGCGTCGCCGAGAACGACTCCCGCTTCGAGAAAGAGGGCCTCCACATCGATCGGCGTGGATGTGAACTCATCTTGAGCTTGCGACTCGTACAGCGCTAACTGCTGGCGATCGATGAGGTTTTCGTTCCCCAAACTCTTGATCCGCGCTGTAGACCTCTGAACGTTGGTTTCGATCTCACGGTACTCGGGCAGAACGGAGAACGAGCTGATGTCATCTACCAACTGCTCTGTGCGGCGCTGGACTCTGACAAGGTGTGGCTCGAGTGCTGCGATTCGATCCTCGATCGGATTGTCTGGGTCGTCGGCAAGTGCCACGCGCGACTTCCGGTCCTTGAGCTCGGCCCACTCCCGCGCAAAACGCCAGTCCAAGTTCAGCAGGTAGGCGTTCTCGGCCTGGACCGCCTCTGCGCGCTGATTGGCAAGGGTGCGGAAGGGGTCGATCAGCGAGTCAGTCCTATAACGTGCGAGGTGACGTACGAGACTCCTGAAGGTAGGAGCATCCGCCGAGAGATCATGTCTCGCGAAACTCTCCCTGCCGAGCCAGTTGGTCCATTGGCGAGATCCTATGGTGACGACTCCGGATTCTGAGGCGTCTCCGGGCTGGATGATTCCCGCGCCGACAGCGTTGCCCTCGACCTGAATGTCTCCCGACGAGTCAGGACTGCGGGATGCGCGGAGTGTAAGTCCAGATCTTGTAGTGAGCGAGAGCGTGAAGGACCAGTGGTTGCCCCTCATCTGCTCGACGCGGTCACTCATGTTCGCACCGAGGCAGAAGTCGATCAGCGCGATGACTGTTGTCTTACCGAGACCATTCCTCGAGTCAGTCTTAGTCGCCTCTTTGGCGCGATCCGCGACCACAATGTTCAAGCCGTCTCTGAAATCGACCGGGTTAAAGCCGTCGAAGTTGGCCGTTAGGGAGTTAAGCCTCATGTCGTCACCTGCCAACGCAATATTCCGGCTTCGATCTCGACGATGCCGACCAAGAACAACAAGGTGAGGGCCTCAGCAAACGAATCAAACGTCGCATCGGGCCGATCTAGCCGGTATGTGTTCCAAAGCTCGCTTACCGTCGGATTGCTCGCGCGTTTCGGTAGGAGGGCCGCGGCCCTCCCAAGAGCACTATCGGAAGCCGGGACGTATTTCGTCGGGAGGATCACGCCGGTGCCTCAAAAACGTCGCAGATCTCAAACAAGTGGCAGAGGACGGCGGCAGCCGCTGCCCTGATGACGAAGAGCCGCGCCATGTCGGTCTGTGGCGTTGAAGCACTGTTTGCCCCGAAGTCGATGAGGGCGAAGAACAATGAATCTCCGGCCAGGCCCGCGACCCGGAGCCGGTCATACTCACCTACGAAGCCGGCACGAAGTCGCTCCGGGAATCGCGAGGAGATCTGAGCCTGTCGGCGAATGTACTCAGCTGCCTGGGGCGCTTGTGAGAGCCCTACGTTCATCGTCGGCTTGGTCGCATCGGTAAGTGAGTTGGTATCCATCTTGTCTTGCGGGGGAATAGCGACCATGGGCGTAGAGGCAAGCCCGACGTCGCCGTCAGCAAACGCGTTGCACACAACTTGAAGCTCTGCAAACGAGATGGAGGCAGCACCGATCGATAGCTTCTCCGCTGTTGATTGCTCTGCTGCACGTTTCCATTCTCGGAGAACCGCAACGGAGTAGGCCGAGTCGATCTTGTCCACCAAGGTGTGATGGTGGCCACAGAGTACGAGCAAGTTCGCGTACCCGTCACGCTCTGTCGCCGATAGGCCAGGGTTGGGTCGCGGCCCGTCGTTCGATGAGCCTTCAATATGGGCAATGAACCCGAGAATGACCGGGCCTTCCTCCGTGAACTCGACGATGGCGAGAGTGCATCCCGGGAAGGCGCAGAAGTGACCCGAGGTTAGAAACAACTGTTTCAGCGTCAGCGGTGAGTAGTTCCTCGGCATCGAGTACCCCCTCATCATGTCGTTGTTCGCGAGAATGTGCGCTCGCTCCTTGCGACTGTTCCGGAAGGGGTGCCGCCAGGCCAATCCTTCCATCTACTAGTAGTTGAGTCCGCGCGGCGCTCCGACCCCAGAATGGGGGCATCTCACTTTGGTCCACCCTCTCACCTGCCGGGTGGCGCGAAGTGACTTGGTCGTGTTCAGGAGTTCGTCGGCGCCATGACCGACTTCCGCGCGACCCTCTAGAGTCGCCGCAATCGGGGCCGCTGTCGGAGGCCGCCCCCAAATCAGGTACAAAGTGAACTTTCGCACTCAAGGATCGTCTTACCACCCAGCCTGGCGTCGGCTAGTGCCGGTTCTCGAGGCGACGACGCGGCCGGTGATCCCATCATTTACCCATCAGATTGACCCGTGAGAGACCCCGATCGACCGGGTACAATCGGAGGCAGCGAACCGCTTGGTTCCCTGTAAACACAAGGGAATCCGCGAGTTTTCGGACATTTTCGGTAGGAACCAGTTAAGGCTAGAACCTTACAAGGGGTCGCAGGTTCAAATCCTGTCAGCCCGACCATGCGATGTCTCAGGACGTCAAAATAGCCCGAACCCACGGATTGTGGGTTCGGGCTATCTCGCCGGTGTCGGCGTTGATATGCTCGCGACCAAGTGGATGAGCAATTTGACGCATCGATCACTTCGACCAGTTGCTTCGGGCGCCTGGTCCTCTGGGATGCTTTCCGCATGAGCTTCGACATCCACTTTCAGCGGTTTGTGAACGGCGACGCTGGATACGGCGGCGGCGATGAGGTGCGGCGCGTGCTGGGGCCGTACCTACGTCCGTCGGCTGATAACCCGGAGCGCATCGATCATCCCGGCGGTTCGGCGGAGATTCATGGGCTCGACGACAGCTCGATGATGGTCACGCACGTCGACGGCGACGAAGCGATCTGGGACGTGTTGGTTCAGGCGGCCGTCGCGGGGGAGTGGACGATCATGCCGATCGGATGTCCGGCGTGCGTGTTCTCCTCCGCCATGCTGGCGTCGCTTCCTGTCGGACTCGACGAAGACGCCGTGGTCATCGACTCGGGAAGTCAACTGCTCACGTTGATACGCGAGAGCTGAACGGTCCGCGGTGGGGGCCGAAGAGTTGGGGGCACGCTGACCATTGGGCGATCGCGACATGTCTGCTGGCGAAACACCGCCTCACCTGCGCTGTCCCGTACGCCAAGGATAAGTCGCGGCGCACTTCAGCACCGACCGCGTCCCGGGCGCTCGGCTCATGTGCACGGGCTGGGTTGCGAGTCCGCGGCACGGATTTCATCTGAGGAAACTTCAGAGAAAGCTGCGCTCTCGTGGGGCAGACGGTTAGTTTGGTGTGAAGGCTGAACAATGAGCACCAAAGCGATCGCCCTCCGCACCTACGTGAACCGCATTGCGGTCGCGGTCACAGCCGCGACCGTTCTCGTCGTGAGCGTTGGTGCCGCGTCCGGTGCCTCGGCTCTCGACCGGTCCGCGGCCGTCACCTCTGCGCAGGTCGCGCCGCCCGCTCCCGGCGACGAGCCCGCTCCCGTGCCCACTGGTGCGGCCGCCAGCCCTACGACGGATGCGGGCGAGCCGACCACGCCGACACCGGAGACACCGGCACCGGAGACCCCGACACCCAAGACGCCAGCACCGGAGACGGGGCCACCGGAGACGCCGGCAGCGGACGGGACCGCAGCGGAGGGCACAGGGTCGGACGGGACGGCAGGGGAGGGCAGAGCGTCAGACGAGACCGCAGGGGAGGGGACAACACCGGAGGCCACAGCACCGGAAATCACGACACCGCAGACGTCGGCATCGGAGGGCACGGCATCCGGTGCACCGGCGCCAGACACCAACGCGCAAGCCGGGCCCGCTCCCGTGACGGAGATGAGCATCCAGGAACTCGGCCCCCCCGTTCCCGAGCCCGCTGGCGGCATCGCCTGGACCGATGCGAACCCGACCGTGCGCAAGCTCTCGGTGGCACTGACGGATGTCGCCGACGGCGGAACCGTCTACCTCACGCCCGGCGCGTGGAGCCTCAGCACCCTGTCCATCACGAAAGCCATCACCCTGTCTGCGGCGTCGGAGACGGACCTGTACGCCAGATTCACGATGACCACCACCAGCAGCGGCCTCGCGTTCGCCGACACCATCACCGTGCAGGCGATCGCGAGCCCCGTGGTGGCCGTGGCCAAGAGTGGCGCAGTCGTCAGCCGCCTGCACGTCGAGAACCCCAGCTCCCTTGCCGGGCTCGCCGCCGTGAGCGTGCCCACCGCAGTTGCCAACGTGACCGTAGAGGGTCTCGTGTTCGAGAACGCCACGGGTACGACCGGCACCTCCTACGGCATCAGCGCGGCGTCGGCCCCAGGACTCGTCGTTCGCGACTCCCTCATCACGGGCGTCTCCAACGGCATCTACGCAACGCCCGCCACGACCGCCCAGGGCATCACGATCAGCAACACCACCATCACCGCCACCGGCAACGGGCTGTACGCCGTCAACGGTGCACGTCCGAACATCACCGACTCCACAATCACCGGGTCGGCACCTCTGACGGTGTCCGGCTCCACCGACGGTACCGTCACGGATGTCGACCTCATCGGCACCGGTGCAGGCAGCGGCCTGACGTTGGCCGCCGCGTCACGGTTGACCGTCACCGGAGGCTCGATCACCAATGTCGCCACCGGCATCTCCATGACGGCGGCACTCGACTTCTCCATCAACGGCACCCGCATCAGCGCGACGAATACCGGCATCACGATGGGCGCCGCCCAGCGCCCCACCATCAGCAACGTGACCATCACGACGAACAGCTCCAGCATCGCGTCGACCGGCATCAACCTCGGCACCTCGGCGGCGGCACGACTCGCCGCCAACACCGTCACGGGTCTGGACCCGAACACCGGCACGGTGCCCATGGTGAATCTCATCAACACGAACTCGGTCGGCCTCCAGCTTTCTTCGGCCAACGACGTCGAAGACAACGGCACGACCATCGGCGGGTACAACAGCGCCGTGCGCACGGCCTCTGAGACCACCGTCGCGGACCGGTTCATCTTCCGCGGCACCTCGATCACGAGCGCGCGCACGTATGGCTTCTACATGGGCCGCAGCAGCAACGTGGAGATGCGCGACGTCAGGGTGAACATCGACGGCGCCTGGACGACGGCGACCTCGGGCGCCATCAACCTGGCCAACTCGCCCGGCGCGCTCGTGGTCAACCCGACGGTCACCGGATCCGTCAAGTGGGGTGTCTACAACCCCACGGTGTACGTCGGCGTTGGAATGACGCTCATCGGGGGCGACATCACCGTGCACGAGGGTGGCATCGGCTTCGGGAAGGCGACGGATGTGTCCGTCAGCGGCACCGTCATCCGCATGGCCGCCCGGCCCGGGATCGGCGACTGGGCGCAGTCCCATGGCGTTAACCTCGACGAGTCTACGGGCGCGAAGATCGACGGCGTGCAGGTACTGACGGTGCCCGGCTTCACCGGAACCAAGTTCGGCATCTACTCCCGCGCCAACCAGAACGCGGCTCCGCGCGATGCGCTCATCACCAACAGCTACGTCGAGTCCGCTCAGTACGGCTTCGACGGCATCACCAGCAGCGGAATCGTAATCGACCATGTCACCTTCGTGGGCAACGGCACCGCGGGCTCTATGGGCTTGGACCTGTATCGGGCGAAGACGCTGACGGTCCAGAATTCGACGATCACGGGCTTCAACCGGGGGATGTCGTCCACCTCGCTCGCGACGACCAACGCGACGATCCCTGTCAACACAGGAATCGTGTTCACGGGCAACACTGTGCAGGACAACCCCGGCGGAGTCGAACTGATCGCCGGCGCGCGCGACATCACGATCAGCGCCAACACCTTCACCGGGCTCGTCGAATTCGCCGTCAAGCTCGCCCCGGCGCACGACGTCACCATCAGCGGAAACACCATCGCCTACAGCGGCGCGAACGCGGCCGTCTGGATCGCGGTCTCCGG
Organism: Rathayibacter sp. YIM 133350; assembly: GCF_037404875.1. Taxonomy (NCBI): domain Bacteria; kingdom Bacillati; phylum Actinomycetota; class Actinomycetes; order Micrococcales; family Microbacteriaceae; genus Rathayibacter; species Rathayibacter sp. YIM 133350. The sequence continues at coordinate 171,031 of NZ_JBBELO010000039.1, read as the reverse complement.
CGGCAATACCGGCGCGACGACCTCCTACTCATCGTCCGGCGTAGCCGTGACCGGCAACACCTTCACAGGCTCAGGACCGTTCGTGCTGGCGGGTTCCACCGACGCGACCAAGACGCGCCGCGCTCTGCGCGACACCATCGAGGTGACGGGCAACACCTTCCCCGCCGATTCGACCGCGCTCCTCACGTTCCCCAACGCCGTCACGGGCAGCGATCCGGCCGCCGCATCCTTCACGACGGATGCGGCGGGCGCCAACGTCGCCATGGATGCCCGCGACTACGGCAACCCCAACGATTGGGGCTCGCCGTGTCGTGCGACCGGCATCCTGAACGGTGCGACGGTTTTCGACGGTGAGGGCGCCCGGGCCGTGCAGAACACCGCCGTGGTGCTCTACCCCCGTAACTGCATGGACCTCTCGCTCGTGGAGACCATCTCGCCCCAAGAGGTCAGCACCGGCGGTCTGGTCACCTGGACGCTCACGCCGGGCAACGACGGCCTGGTCACCGCGCCCGCCGGCTGGACCGTCACTCTGGAGCTGCCCGAGGGCGTGGAGGTGGTCGACATGACCGGCGAGGGCTACACCTTCGGCGACCCGACACCAGCAGTTCAGAACGGCCTCGCGGTCGCAGCCGACAACCCGACGGCCACCGGCCAGGACGACCTCGCGGTCGGAACGGAGGGCCCGACCCTCACGGTCACCGTCCGGACCACTGCGGTGGTGGAGACCGACACTGTCTTGCGCGACGTCGCCTACATCGCCCCGCTTGATGCCTCGGGCGCAAGCGACCTGGACGGCGACGGCTTCGCCGACGTCATCATCGAGCGGCCCAAGCCGCTGATTGTCCCGACGCTCGACACCGACACCGTGGCGAGCGAGACGAACAACGACACCGAGGGGGAGTGGGTTCTCTTGGGCACGCCGAATCCGCCCGCGCCGCCCGCTCCGCCGGCTCCGCCGGCTCCGCCGGTGCCGGGCAGCGGGTCGTCTCCGGCGGGCACTGACTCAGGTCCCGCATCCAGAACCACCACTGAACAGGCGCGGACCGGTGTGGATGTCGACCCGCTGGCTGCTCTCGCACTTCTCTTGGTCGGGGCGGGCGTCTGTGTCGTCGTCCTGGGGCGCAGGCGTCGGGCGGCCTGACGACCGACCGCCGGCCACGAGGTGACCGGGGTCGAGGTCGCCTGAGCAGTACACCTAGTCCGCGTTGGCCTGCCAGGCACGGAGGGTGTGCCGATAGCCGACGAGTTCGTGCCCGACGACCTCGATCACCGCGCCCACCGCGACCAACAGGATCACGGTGCTGAGGGCGGAGAGCGTGCCGGGCGCATCCAGGTCGATACCCTCATCCGGTCTGCTGAATGCACCCGCCAGTACCGCCGCCGCGAGCGGGGCGAGGGTGATCAGCAGCAGCGGAAGGTGGCTCAGGTCGAACGAGCGCAACAACACGCTCCAGATCAGGAAGATGAGAACGATCGTCGTCGCAAGCGGCACCGCGAGGGCGAGAGCAATGCCGAGCAGTGAGACGCCACCGCGTTCGACGGCGATGGTCGTCAGATGCAGGCCGGCTCCGATCGCCGCGATCGAGCCGAACAGCGCCAGGTGTGCATAGCGCCACCCGAACGTGCGCTCCGGACGAATCTGCAGCACGATCCGCGAGGGCACGAGGTAGTACGACCACCAGACCGCGGCCGCGATGAGCAGGCCGGATGCCGCGATCAGAACGGCCTCGACCGACCATCCCGCCTTATGGGTGAGTGCTCCCACCGCAGAGGTGGTCGCGGCGATGACCTCCCCGATCGTGATGAGGGTGAGCAGGCCGAATCGCTCGGCGATGTGGCCTGCGTTCCAGGGGGAGTATCCGTATCTGCGCGTCGCCAACACGGGAGCGACCATCTCGGCCGCAGCGAGCAGGATGAGCAGGACCACCGTCGTGAGAGGTGGAATGGGGAGGATCGCGGTCAGCAGCCAGCCGACCTGGGCGACCGAGATGATGAGCACGTAGGAGATCGCATTGTCGCGGTGGGCTGGGTCCTCGATCGAGGCACGCACCCAGAGGCCGATGAGCGGCAAGCGCATGATGATGTAGCCGATGACCATGAGCAGATTGTTCGGACTCTCGCCGTGAGCTGCGGATTCGAAGCTGACAGGCAGACCGTAGGTGAGCACGATCACGCCGATCATCTGCACGATCGTCGCCAATCGAAGCAGCACGTCGTCGTTGCCGTACGCGGAGGCGAACCAGGTGTAGTTGAGCCATGCCCAGCTCACCGCCCAGATCGCGAACACGTAGGCGCCGATCGCCGGCGCGACGATGCCGTGACCCCACTGCTCGGCGAGCTGGTCGGCGGCGGCCGCGAAGGCGACGACATACGTCAGGTCGTACAAAAGCTCGAGTGGAGTGGGTGCGCGCCCGCGCTCCTTCGGGTCTCGACCGCGCATGGGACGGATGCGGTGCTCCAGCTCGTCCCTGAACCTCGACGCCAGATCGGTCACAGACCCCTCCCACCCTCTGAACGCGCACGGCGCGTCTGGGTGAGATTGTGCCGTAGCCACCGCCTCGACGGGAAGGGACAGGGCCCGGGTTACTCGGCGGCGGCGCGGGCCTTCACGAAGATCAGCGGGTGAGGTCGTCGGCGTTCACGGTACAGGCGGAACGCGAAGGGTGCCCAGAGGATGACGGCGACGCCCACCCCGACGAGCATCCCGCCGATCGTGTCCGAGATCCAGTGTGCGCCGAGGTAGGTGCGACTGAGCATCATCAGAAGGGTGTAGATCGAGCCGGCGATCCAGACCCAGGTGCGCGCGAAGATGATGCCGAGCGTCGTGGCAATGAGGGCGGCGTTGGCACTGTGTCCGGAGGGAAAGGAACCGAAGTCGGGAGTGACCAAGATCTCGGTCGGCCGGGGTCGTCCTACGACGTTCTTTATCAGGAGCACCACGAGCACACTGGTGAGTGCTGCGCACGCGTAGTACAGCGCCGCCCAAGGCCGACGCCAAAGGAGCAGGCCTGCGATGATGGCCGACGGCACGATGACGATGGAACTGATGCCGCCGCCGATCCAATTGAAGACGAGTGCCGGAATGGTCCAGATCGGCGCCCGCGCCTCGACCAGTTCTCCCATCCACTCGACTTCGAAGCCGAAAGGCTTGTTCGCCTCGCGGTAGAAGATGATCGCGGCCAGCACGACGACGAGGAGAAGGGCGCCTGCCGCCGACACGACCCACCAGAGGCGGGCGATGCGAACCGGCGCAGGAGCGTCGGATGATGCGAGCTCCGCGATCTTCTCGTCCATCGTCCGATCCTAAGGCGCGCCTGCCGCTAAGCTCGGCGCGATGACTGACACGGCGAAGAAGGTGGCCCGAACGGCCAAGAACAGCAGGGCGATGCAGGTGCTCGCTCGGGCCGGATTCGTGGCCAGCGGGGTGCTGCATGTCATCATCGGGTTCATCGCCATCGCCGTGGCGAGCGGGGGAGGCGGCGGACAGGAGGCCGACCAGTCCGGGGCGCTTGCCCAGCTCGCGCAGATGCCCGGCGGGCTGTTCCTGCTCTGGGCCGCCGCGGTCGGCCTCGCCGCGCTCGGCATCTGGCTGATCCTGAGCGCTTTCCTCGACCGGGCGTGTGAGACCAAACGCAAACGGTCGGTGCACATCGTCCAGAACATCGGCAAAGCTATCGCCTACCTGGCGGTCGCTTTCACGGCATCCGTCTTCGCGATCGGGGGAACGACCAGTTCGGCGCAGTCGACGAGCCAGCTCGGGGCGACGCTTCTCGCCAGCCCCGGCGGAGTGTTCCTCGTCGGGCTCATCGGGCTGGTGCTGCTCGGCATCGGCGGTTACATGGTCTACAAGGGCGTGTCGAGGCGATTCGAAAGGGATATCCGGATGCCGGCTTCGTCCGCCGGCCACGCCGTTCGCGTTCTCGGCATCGTCGGGTACGTGGCCCGCGGTGTGGCATTCGGCGCCGTGGGTGTGCTGTTCCTCGTCGCCGCGATCACGAACGATCCCAGCAAGACGACGGGTCTCGACGGTGCACTCAAGTCTCTGGTGACTCTGCCGCTGGGTGTGCTGGTGCTGCTCGTCATCGGCGCGGGATGGATTCTCTACGGCATTTACGCGTTCTTCCGCGCGCGCCTCGCCCGGCTCTGACCCGTCCGTGCTCAGGCGCCCGGGGACTCGACTTTCACCGTTCGCCAGGTGTCGACGGCGATCACGCCGCCGAGTACGACGAGCGACAGCGACAAGGAGCCCAACACGTCGGTCGGCCAGTGGTAGCCGAGGTAGACGCGGCATGAGGCGGTCAGTGCGACCAGGACGATCGCGACGAGAAACGCCACCACCGTCGAGACGGGATTACGTCGGCGGGAGAAGACCAGGAACGTCGTGATGAGCAGGAAGTCCGTCGCCCCCATCACGTGGCCGGACGGGAACGACGGCGTGTGATCGACCTCGAGGAGCATGGAAGTTATGGGGGGCCGCTCTCGACCGACGATCGGCGCGAGAATCTGCACGATGGCCACGCCGAGAATCATGCCGCCGGCAAGCAGCAGCGGCCGCCATGCGTGCTTCGCTGCGAAGCCCCACCACACTGTCGTGACGAGCACGATGACAGGCATCGCGATCGGGCCGAACACCGTGGCCGCGATGGCCATGATCACCGTCAGCGTCGGGGACCGCATGCCCTCGAGCCAGCCTTGGATAGGGCCGTCGATGACCGACAGGCCGTCGCTCTCGCGCACGGAGTCGAGGATCAGGAGAAAGCACGCCAACCCGACCACGGCGAGCACCGCCGCGATGATGTACAGATTGCGACGCTTCGAGGCGGGCACCGTGCGTACCTCCACGATGAATCTCTCGTGGAAGCGACGCAGTCGTCCGGGCGTCTCGATCGTGGTCACCATCTGTCTCCTGTTTCGTGCGGTCAGCGCCCTCCACCGTAATACGGTCCGCATCCGCTCAGTGGCCATGACAGCTACGCCGACGGCGCTGGCGCCATCTCGATCGCCGCATGCATCTCGCGAACGGTGCCGGAGAAGCGGGCAGCACGGAAGCAGGGGATGCTCCCGCGACAGCTGACAGCAGAATCAGACGCTACAGCGCCCGATCAGCGTTCGCTGGCTCGGTCGACCACCTCGCGTGCCACGACCGACAGCAGGCGACCGCTCTCCCGAGCGCGTTGACGCAGAACGCCGAACGCGTGGTCCATATCGATCTGCTCGGTGTGCGCCAGAACGCCCTTCGCCTGCTCGATCACGACTCGGCTGTCCAAGGCACGTTGGAGCTGGTCGCGCGTGACGTCGGCCTCGCGGAGTGCACGTTCGTGGAGGATGCCGATCGTCGCGATGTCGGCAAGGGCCTGCGCGACCACCGCATCCTCGGTGCCGAGCGGGCCGGGGCGATCGCTGAAGAGGTTGAGTGAACCGATCGTCTGGTCACGCAGGCGCAGCGGGATCGCGTGCATCGAGCGGTATTCGAGCTCTGACGCGGCGAGTGCGAACGCGGGCCAGCGTGCATACGTCGAGGCGATGTCGTCGACGGTCACGACTCGGCCCGTCTCGTACGCATCGACGCAGGGCCCCTCGCCCGCATCCAACTGCAGGAGCCCGATGAGACGGCTCCGCTCGCTGGTAGAGGCGACGACCTCGAGATCTCCGGCGGCGTTGGGCAGGAGGATGCCGGCGTCTGCGGCCTCAAGAGTGTGGACGCAGCGGGTGACCAGGCCATAGAGGAGGTCCACCACGTCGTAGCCGACGACAAGTGTGTCGGCGAGATCGACGAAGGTCTGGACGATCTCCTTTTCCCTTGTGCCGGTGGCCATCTCACCAATCTACGCCTGTCGGAGAACCCTTAGTCGCTGAAATCGAGCGTGCGAGCGGTGATATCCGCCGCCACGTCCCTGACCGATCGGCCTGATGCGTAGGCGTGGCCCCGGATGACCAGGAGCGCGTCTTCCGCTGGGACATTCAACTGGGCGATCACCATGCCGGTCGCTTGGTGGACGATGCGCCGTGACGACGGGTCCTTCGGGTCGTGTATCTGTTCGACCGCGCGACGCAGAACTTCGAACGCAGCCTCCCGCGCGAGAGTCGCCGCCTGTGCGACCTCGCGCTCCGACAGCGCATCGGGAGTCGACGAATAGAGGTCGACCGCTCCGATGTCGAGCGAGCCGACGGCCAGAGGGAACGCATAGGCAGCCCTGATCTCGTGAGACGCGATGGCGGCCTGAAGAACCGGCCAGCGGGCCGCCGGGGATGAGTGCCGCAGGTCGCGAATCAGCACCGGCGACCTCGTGTCTCGCGCGGCCCAGCACGGGCCCTCGCCATAGTCGAGCTGCAACTCATCGAGCAGGGCGGCGAGTGGATCGCTCGCGCACACCGTCTCGAGCTCGAACGGGTCGCCGAGTGTTGAGATGGCGACGTGTTGCACAGGCAAGCCTGTGAGGAAGGCCGAACACAGACTCGCTGATTCGGCTTGGGAAGATGGCAGCGACATGGAGTCCCCTTGATTCGTACCGCCTGCGATGGCGGCCTGGGTCCACGACTACCTGGCATCAGTCTATAGCGCGATGCTGTGAGGGTCGGGGGAGGACCCTCACCCTGTCATTCGGCCGCAGTCCGGCCTACACTCGTGAGCGGAGGCATCCCACTCGGACGCGCACGCGCCCTGCAGAGAAGGAATGTCTCATGAAGAAGATGTTGGCCATAGCGGCTGCCACCGGAATCCTCGTATTGATCGGCGCATCGCCGGCGCACGCCAATGGATACACGCCGCCGGGAACTCTCGTCGACGTCGCCGTGGCGGCCTCGGGCGGTGGGACTCCCGATGACAACCCGAACGACTACGACATCCTGGTTCAGGCCGTCGTCGCCACGGGTCTCGCGCCCGTGCTCTCCGACACGTCGCGCTCGTTCACCCTGTTCGCTCCGAACGACCGTGCGTTCGAGCGCCTCGTGACCGACCTCACCGGCGTCGAGCCTGCCTCGGAGTCGGCAGCCCTCGCGACGATCACGACCGCCCTGACTCTCGACCAGATCAAGAACGTGCTGCTCTACCACGTGGTGCCGGACCGCCGGCTGGGTCCTCTGCAGGTCATCTTCGCGGGCTCACTGACGATGGCCAACGGCGGCATCGTGAAGCCGCGCATCATCACCCTGCGGGACGAGAACGGCGCCCTGCGTGATCCTCGCCTCGTCCTCAGTGCCATCAACATCAGGGCGAGCAATGGGGTCATCCACACGATCGACCGGGTTCTCGTTCCGGCTACGCTCTAGGCCCGCCGGGTTCCCGAAAAGTCGGTGATAGGCAGCCGAGAGGGTCGCGCGGAGGCATCGGATCGCGACCCTCTCGGTTCGCCGGGACCTCACTCATGCATGAGTGGGGAAACCCCTGACACTCCCATTTCCCTCCCGCGGGTGCAATCGGATGCAGTGAGGGGCGCATTCGTGGAACGAGCGGCGGAGGTCATTACTCGATCAGGGCTCCGCGGCGCTGGTCGTCCTCGACATCCTGGCGATGGCCGGACGGATCACCGCTCGCTCGGCCGGACTGAACAGCGATATGACCTGTTCGACGCTGGAGGAGATCATGGTCAGTTCTGATTCCATGCGGGCCCTGCCCCGACGGGTCAGGAAGTACTCGACGTGTTCGCTGTGCCGGCCTCGGATACGGCAGAGCAGTGCGCCGTCCCGGACGAGCCGGCGCACGATGTCGGTGCCGTCATCGACGCTGATCTGGAGAGTACCGACGAGGTACGCGACGGGGAAGGCCTCCCGGTCGCGCACATACTGCAGCGCGAGCAGCTCCTCGAGCCGTTCGTCGACCTCTTCGGGAATAGGGCTCTCGTGGACACCCTGCATGTTCGCCTCCGGTTCTCGGGAGAGTGCTCGATCGTGAGCCCCTTACCCTTGGAATACGGCCGTGACGGGCCGAACGGATGCACTGCGTACTTCGACCATCCGCCTCTGCCGTTGCGCCGAGGGGGCAGGGCATGCGGTCACTATGCTGGAGCCGACCATCGTGGGCCGAAGCAGGCGGCTCCCGTGCTGCTCACTGGGGCGGCGCATGGGCATCGTGGAGAGGCCTTGACGAAGGTGACCGGACTGGATGACGACGCGGCTGTCGCGACGGCATTTCGCGACGGCGACGAGCTCGCGCTGGCTGCGGCGTACGCCCGATGGTCCGGACTTGTCTATACGCTCGCGCTGCGTGCGCTCGGAGTGGCTGCGGATGCCGAAGACGTCACTCAGCAGGTCTTCATCTCCGCGTGGCGAGGGCGCGCGACCTTCGACCCCGATCGGGCACCACTAGCCGCATGGCTCGTCGGGATCACGAAGCGGAGGATCGCGGATGCGTTCGATGCTCGATCCCGCATCCGTCGTGCCGAGGAGGCCGCGGCATCGATCGTCGCCGTGCGTGAGCAAGGGCCGGCTGTCACGGACGTGACGGAGCGACTGCTCATCGCGGATGAACTCGCCCGACTCGAGCCCGTTCCGCGCCGCGTCATGTCGCTGGCCTTCTACGGCGACATGACCCATTCGGAGATCGCGGATGCGACCGGGCTGCCCCTCGGCACCGTCAAGAGCCACATCCGGCGCAGCCTCGGCCGCCTGAGAACACGATTGGAGGTGGATGACGATGCATCTCGATGAGGAGACCCTCGCCCTCTTGGCACTCGAGAACACGGCGCCGGATGACGCACAGCGCGCTCACCTCGGCAGCTGTTCCCGCTGTTCCGCCGAGCTCGAGTCACTCAGCCGTGTCGTCGCCACCGGGAGGGCATCGGGGGAGGTCGAGATCGCCCAGCCGCCCTCGAGCGTGTGGAGCGCCATTCACTCCGAGCTCGGACTCACCGCCGCAGTGGCCGCGGTACCCGTCGCACGGCCCGAGCCCCCGGTCGTCGACGTCGGGCCCGTCATCGCGCGGCGCCGATCGGGCTTCGCACGCTCGTGGCCCCTCGCGGCGGCGGCGCTCGTCGTGGGAGTGCTCGTGGGCGCGCTCGCGACGACGCTCTGGTTCGTGCCTGCGCCGCACGTGGTTGCCGAGGCCGCCCTCTCCCCATTCCCGTCCTGGCAGGCGTCCGGCACTGCTCGCGTCGAAAATCGCGGTGGCGTGCGGGACGTGGTCGTGCAGCTGAAGGCGCCCGGGGGCGGCCTGCGCGAGGTCTGGCTCATGGACCCCGACACCTCTGGACTCGTGAGCCTCGGCCTGCTCGACGGGAGTGCCGGAGAGTTCCGAATCCCGGCCGACCTCGACCTGGCACGCTACTCCGTCGTCGACATCTCCGAGGAGCCCGATGACGGGAACCCGGCGCACTCCGGCGACTCGATCGTGCGAGGACGGCTCCATCCCCTCTGAAGCACCGAGAGCGCACAGTCGAGGAGCGGCTAGAACGGGTATCGACCGGGCAGGGTGCTCGTCGTGATCAGCCGGATCTCGGTGAAGTCCTCGATGGCATAGTGGCCGGAGCGTCCCCAGCCGCTGTCCTTCACGCCGCCCACGGGCAGCGCCGCCTCGCTGGCCATGGTCGGAGCGTTCACGTGCACGATGCCGGCGTCGAACCTCTCGGCCAGCTCCAGCCCACGGGCTCGATCGCGCGTCATGATCGAGGCGCTGAGCCCGTATCGGGTGCTCTGAGCGTCTCGGAACGCGGACTCGACATCGTCGAAGGCCTCTACGACGAGCAGCGGCCCGAACGTCTCGTCCGACCCGGTGGTGCAGATCGCATCCGCCGGGACATCGGTGAGGATCGTCGGCGGGTACACACGCCCGTCGGCTCTGCCTCCGGTCACCAGCGTCGCGCCGCGGTCGAGTGCATCCTGAACGCGGGTCTGGATCTGCGTCACGGCGCCGTCGCTGATAAGCGGCCCGATGATGACTTCGGGGTCGGTCGGGTCGCCGATCTTGAGGGAGCGGACGCGAGAGGCGAGGCCGGCGACGAACTCGTCGTGGATCGCGCGGGCGACGTACACCTTGCGTGAGTTCATGCAGACCTGACCCTGATGCAGGAACGCCCCGAACGCGACCGCCTTTATCGATTCCTCGACATCGGCGTCCTCGAGCACGATGACCGGGTTGAAGCCGCCGAGTTCCAGCACCATGCGCTTGAGTGACCGCCCGGCGCGCTCGCCGAGGATGCGTGCGGTCCTGTCCGATCCGGTGAAGTTGATGCATCGCACGTCGGCGCTCTCGAAGAACACGTCGGCGATCGCGGCGGCGTCTCCCGGTGCGTGCGTGACGACGTTGAACGAGCCGGCAGGAAACCCGGCCTCCTGGAGGATCTCCGCGTGCACCAGCCCGGCCGACAGCGGGGCGAGTTCCGACGGCTTGATGACGGTCGTGTTCCCGAATGCCATGGGGAGCAGGAACGTGCGCCAAGCGAGGTAGAAGGCCCCATTCCAGGGTGTGAAGCCCGCGACGACGCCGAGAGGCTTTCGCGTGACCAGCGCCATCCGGCCGGGGGTGTCGCTGCGCAGCACGTCTCCAGCGGGAAGGTACCCCCACCCGGCCGCCTGCCGGAGCATCGCGGCCGATAACCGGATCTGGAAAGTGGAGAAGGTGCGGCTGGCCCCGCCCTCGACCGCCATCAGCCGCACGAGTTCCTCGGTGCGGCGCTCGACGATGTCGGCTGCTCTGAGAAACAGCCGCTGTCGCATCTCGGGAGCAAGGTCCGCCCAGGCGGGGAAGGCGGCAGCGGCAGCGGCAACGGCGGCTGCCGCATCGGCGGTGCCCCCGGCTGCCGCTTCGGCGACGAGTGTGTCGTCGAGCGGATTGCGAACCGGGAAGGTTCGATCGTCGGAGGTCGTCCATTCCCCGTTGATGAAATGCGACGTGGTGGTGGCAGTGCCTGCTTCTTCGGTGATGCTCATCGTCGTCCTTACTCAATCGGTGAGGCGTTGCCTCGGTCGAAGGCCGTCGCTTCAGATGTGGAGAAGCGATTCCGCGTTTCCGTGGGCGATCTTGTGCAGATCGCCGGAATCGAGGGGTGCTGATCGCAGGTAGTTGGTCGCCGTGGCGCTGTTGCCGAATGGGTGATCGACGGAGAACATGACGCGATCCACTCCGAACGCGGCCAGCGCGCACAGCAGCGGCGCATCGGAGTTGTAGCCGGAGGTCGTGAGGTGCAGATTGCGGCGCAGCGTGTCTGCGACGCCCAGGTCGTGTCCCGTCACGACCGGATCGAGCATGGTCGCGATCCTGTCGAGGTGAAACGGCAGGCCTTCCCCCATGTGCCCGACGATGAGCTTCAGAGTGGGCAGTTCCTCGAAGACGCCCGCGACCACCATCCGCAGCACGTGGAGCCCGCATTCCGAGTGCCAGCCCCAGCCCGACGTCGACAGGCAGGCGCTGACCTCCGGCGGCAGACCCGAGTAGTAGCTGTCGTAGACGGCGGAGGGCGGTGGGGCCGGATGCAGGTACACGGGCACATCCAGTCGTGCGGCTTCCCGCAGGATCGGCCGGACCGACAGGTGGTCGAGGAACACGCCACGCGTCTGGCCGTGGATCATCGCACCGAGGAAGCCCAGCTCCTCCACGCACCGGGTGAGTTCCCCGACCGCCCTCGTCGGGTCGGCCATCGGCAGTGCGGCGAATGCCCGGAAGCGATCGGGATGCCTCGACACCGTTCCGGCCATCCGGTCGTTGAGCTCGCGACTGAACCGCAGGGAGGACTCCGGTTCGAGGTCCTGCACGAAGTAGCCGAGCACGGAGAGCACCTGCACGTCGATGCCGGCCTCATCCATGATGCGCAACCTGCCCTCGCCGAGGTCGTCGAGCGCACCGGCCCGCGCACCCGCGCGCGCCCCGAGGTCGATGCCTGCAGCCGCAACGATGTCCCGAGGCAGCATGTGCTCTTCCAAAGCGATGATCCTCATCGAACTCCCAACGTGAGGAAGGTGGATCGCGGGCTGATCGAATCAGACACGACGGATGCCGGCGCACCAGACGCCCCGGATGGAGCGCGTCGCTGCGATGTCCACGGTGGGGTCGTGATCCAGCAGCACGAGGTCGGCGCGGAGACCCGGGGCGATCCTGCCGCGATCAGCCAGTCCGAAATGCCGGGCAGCAACCGATGTGGCGGCGTTCAGTGCCTCGACCGGGGTGAGTCCGGCTGCGACGAGAAGAGGGAGTTCGTCATGCAGGCTGCTCCCGAAGGGCGGAGACGCGGGAGCCGCGGGCGTCTCGTTGGCGTCTGTACCCGCGAGGATCGGCATTCCGGCAGCGTGCAGAGCGGTGACCGACGCCTGCGCCGGCGCGTAGTCCGGACCGGGAATCCCGGCGGCGGCGAGTCGATCGACGATGCGCTGCATCATCGTGAGGGTCGGAACGATCACTGCGCCTGCCGCCACGAGTTCGGCCGCCTGCGCGGCCTCGATCGACCGATCGAGCGGGGCATGGGTCAAGACGTCGACACCGGCACGCTGGGCCATGTCGACGGCGGCGTGGCGCGACGCATGCGCGACGACCATCAGGCCGCGCCGGTGAGATGCGTCGACGAGGGCGTCGACGGTCGCCTGGTCGAAGCCGGGGAGGTCGATCACGATCTTGATGTAGTCGGCGCCCTGCTCCATGTGAGCATCGACCCATCCGGCCGCGTCGGACGGGCCGCGAACGAGGGCCTCCCGTGCCGCCGGAATCGCCTTCATGCGTTCGGCGTGGGCGCTCGCCGGAGAGGTCGCAGCCATCAGCGGACTCCGGATGTCGGTGACGCCGGGCGAACCTCTGAGGGCGGCGACCAGCCGGGCGGGCGAGCTCATGTCGAGTCCCGTCGTGACACCGTAGGCGGAGAGCCTCTCCAGCGTCTCGGGTCCGGAGAGGTGCACGTGGCAGTCGATGAGTCCAGGAATGAGGTAGCCGCCGGATGCGACCTCCTGAGCTCCCAGAGCCTGGCTGCCGATGACTTCCCCGTCGATCACGACGTCTTCCGGGGCGCCGAATGCGTCGTCGCGGTAGACGCGCACACCCTGCAGCACACTCCGTGTCACGCGGCCACCGTGGCCGCGCACCTGAGCGCGAAGTCGAGCTCTGCGGCTTGGAACTCGTCGCTCGGCCGGTGGAAGTCGATGCAGTGGCCGGCACCCGGCTGCAGCTCGGCGTCGACCAAGACCGAAGAGGTGAAGCCGGCACGGAACTCGTCGATCTCGTCCTGACTGGTCACCCAGAGGTGGTCGAACTCGCCCTGCCGATGGAACACGGGCACGGTGACGCGGGCACAGGTCTCCGCCCGGCGCGCGATCCACCCGCCGGTGATATCGAGCAGCTCGGCCTTCGGCACGAGGGTGTTCGACGGGTAGCTCGCAGCGGGCATGCCTTCGTCGTAGCTCTCAGCCGGCCCGAACATGAGCTGGTCCTTGAGGCCGACCGGCAGGTCGATCATCGGGATGTCCGGGAGGGCCGCCCAGGCTCCGGCGGACTCCGCGGGCACGCGCACCAGGCATCCGGAGGTTGCGAGACCGAGCAGGGGCCAGGACTGAGGCGAGGCGGCGATCGCCGTCGCCACCGCGCCACCGATCGAGTGGGCGATGAGCACGACCCCCGCCGTTCCGCCGCCGTACTGCTCCCAGAGCGACCCGATGGCGTCGCCGATGACCTCTGCATTTGCGAGAATGATCGATTCGTCGGAGGTCAGCGGCGAGGAGCCGACGTAGTTCGGGCGGTCGAGTGCGATCACCGGGATGCCGCGCTCTGTTGCGATCTCGAGCAGGGAGTGGCCGCTGATGTCGAAGTACTCCGAGGTGTACGTGCCGCCATGCAGCGCGACGATCAGCGGGGCATCGGGGCGGGCGTCGAGGTCGTCGCCGATGTTGGTGCGACCGCTGAAGGTGAAGCCGGATGCTGCACCGGAGCCACGCACGGAGTGGGTGAGGGGAGTGGACATCGTCGTCCTTTCGGTTGGGTGTTGTTGGGTGGGTCAGATACGGGTGACGGCGAGCGCGGCCCGCACCTCGGCCCCGACGGCGAGCGCGGCCGTGAGGTCGCGCTGCTCCGCGCGCTGCGTGAGGATGGCCGCGCCGGTCAGATCGGGGGAGAGGTCAGCGGGGCGGGTGATCACGAGGAAGTGGAAATGCGGATAGTTCTCGCCGAAGCTCAGGAAGTACACGGTCGGCGCGGCTGTCGCCTGCTGAATGGCGGCGACGAGTCGTTTCGACAGTGGACCGAACCCGGCGAGTTCGTCGATGGTGGCACCGGCCCAGCCTTCGGCGTGGCGACGCAATCGCAGGATGAACCACCCGGGAACGTCGTATCCGTCCGCGATCTCACACGACCACACGTCGTCGCGGTAGACGACGGCGTTCGCATCCGCCTCTTCGAGGTCGCAAGGAAGACACGCGCTCACGCTGAGACCTCGTCGTGGGCGAGAGCCTCGTCGAGGAAGGCCTCGATCGTGCGTGGTGAGCGGCCCGTGACGGAGAGGACGGTGTCAGTGATGAACGCGGACTCCCCCTGCTTGAACAGCTCGTACATCTCGCGGAAGTGGTCCGCCTCCCACGGCGCCATCCCACGTTCGATCAGCGCGGAGCGCACGCCATCGAGGCTCACGTCGACGACGGTTGGGGAGGTACGGCTGCGCTCGGCGACGAGCCCGGCGATCTCGGCGTAACCCACGGCCCGTGGGCCGGTGATGCTCAGCGTCTGGCCGTCCCAGTCATGCCGCGTGAGAACGCGGGCGGCAACGGCTCCGACATCTCGCGCGTCGACCATGCTGATCCCGGCGGAGCCGATCGGGTTGATGAGGTTGCCGGTCGAGCGGAGCGCAGGAAGCAGAAGCTGGCCGACGAGCACCTGCATGTACGAGTTCGGGCGCAGGATGACGAACGGCTGGCCGCTGTCGTGAAGCACACGCTCGATCTCCCAGTGCTCCCGGCAGGCGTGGGGTCCATCGGGCGTGATCGCGGATGCCGTACCGGAGATCTTCACGATGCGGATGCCGGTTCGACGCAGCGTTCGGATGACGCTCAGTTGCAGGTCGGCCATGGTGAAACTGTGCGGCGAGAGAAGAAAGGCGCTGTCGACGTCGTCGATCGCCGAGTGCAGAACGGCGGGATCGGTGACATCGCCCGCGATCACCTCGATGTCCTCGCCGAGTAGGGCGCGGGCGCGATCACCATCGCGAACGAGCACTCGAGGAGTCGACCCGATGGCGCGCAACTCCGCCACGACGTGGGGACCGACGTTGCCGGTCGCACCGAGCACCAGAACAGACATCGGCGCCTCCTCGCTATTCGCTACGATATATCCTGCATGCTAAGCGCACGGCCCCGGGGTCACAACCCACGTTCGGGTCGCGCGTCAGCGATCTTCGAGTGGGCCGATGTGGTCGCGGATGCGGCTCTCGTTGACGCTGAGGTGCTCTCGCAGCGCCGCGGCCATTGCCTCGGCATCGGCCACGAGGGCGGCATCCCTCAGCACGCGGTGGGTCTCATAGCGTCGGGCGCGCTCCTCCTCCGTGATGCGCGTGGGATCGAAGACGAGGTGGGTATAGCGTTCCGCCGCAACCCACAGGGTGTGCAGCACGCGGTCGTCCCACGCGTTGGCGGCTGGGTGCACGAGCGCTTCGTGGAAGTCGTAATGAGCCTGCCACGCGACCTCCGGATCGGGGTCGCGACTGGCCTCGAGCAACGCGTCGAGTCGGGCGACCTGACTGGGCGTGCGGTTGCCCGCTGAGGCTCCCGCGAGCGGAAGCTCGATGACGTACCGTAGGCGGTAGATCGCCGCGAGGTCCGCCGTGCTCAGCGGTGCGACGCTCGCCGCACGAGCCTGGCGGAGCACGATCAGCCCCTGTGATTCGAGTCGTCTGAGAGCCTCGCGAATCGGGATGTGGCTGACACCGAGCTGAGCGGCCAGATCGCGGATGGAGAACTCCGCACCCGCGGGCAGGGAGCCGGTGAGCACGGCGCGCCGGATCTCGGCCGTGACCAGATCGACGGCCGAGTTGTTCGCCGATGCGACCGAGCGCACCTGACCCTGGACCACCATCGAGCCCCTCCTCGTCATCGTTGCCTGCGTTCATGGTGTCACCGCCGGCGTCGAACTCCTGCGCCGCCACTGCAGACCTCGCACGCTATAAGATATATTCTCCCGGAACAAGGAAGCTCGGATGCGCTTCTCACCATCATTGCGATCTCGAAGGAGAGATACATGCCGGAGAACAAGGCCACGCACTGGCCGGCGAACCCCCCCAAACTGCACCACACCACGTTCACGACGCTGCGCATGAGCCAGATGGTGGAGTGGTATGGGCTGGTCTGCGGGCTTCGCCCGGTCTTCCAGAGCGATGAGGCGTCGTGGCTCACGAACGACGAGGCGAACCACCGCATCGCCTTCCTCTCGCCCCCCGGACTGAAGCACCCGACCGACAAGGGTCACGAGACGGGCATCCACCACACGGCCTTCGAGTTCTCGACCTTCGACATGTGGATCAACAACTACATCCGTCTGCGCGCCCACGGCATCGTGCCTTTCCTGCAGCTCGATCACGGCATCACGATGTCGGTCTACTACCAGGATCCCGACGGCAACGGGGTCGAGATCCAGGTCGATGGCTTCGGCGACTGGGCCGACTCCAGCGAGTGGATCGCCAACGCCAAGGAGTTCGCTGAGAACCCGATCGGCACGTGGTTCGATCCGGAGAAGCTCGTGGAGGCACGCGAGGCCGGACTCTCCTTCCAGGAGATCCACGAGCGCACCCGCGCCGGGGAATACCTCCCCACGGTCATCCCCGACGACATCTTCCTTCCCGAGGTGTGGTGACGTCTCTGAGTGCCGAGGGTATTTCGGCCAGACGCGTGCCCGTCGCCATCGTCGGCGGCGGCCCCGTCGGTCTCACGATGGCCCTGGAACTCGCCCGGCACGGTCGTGGCTGCGTGCTCGTGGAGCCGCGCCTCGACGTCGACCACTCCCGGCCACGCGCCAAGACCACCTCCGCCCGAACGATGGAGCTCTTCCGGCGAACGGGGGCGGCCGACGAGATCCGCCGTCGAGCGGCCATTCCCGCGTCGTGGTCGGATGAGGTGCGGTTCTGCACGACCGCAGCCGGCCATGAGATCACTCGGTTGCGCGGAGTGCTCGGACTCGAGCTCCTCGACTCCGAGCTCACTGCCGAGGGGGCCCAGCAGGTGACTCAGTCAGCAGTCGAGGAGGCATTGCGGGCGATGCTCGACGCTGAGCCCCTCGTCACGACCCTGTTCGGCAGTCGGGTGACGTCGGTCGACCTGACGCGGGATGGCGCTCGCCTGCAGGTGGAGGACCTCGACGACCGGCAATCCGTCGTCGAAGCGGACTACGTCATCGGAGCAGACGGATCGCGCAGCATCGTGCGGGCGGAGCTCGGGGCTCGCTACGAAGGCGCCGCCGCCGGCCGACCCAACGTGAACATCACGTTCCGTTCCCGCGAGCTCGCGTCGATGCTTCCCGAGCGCCCCGCGATCCACCATTGGGTGCTCAACCCGACCTTTCCCGGAGTGATCGGCCCGCTCTCGCTCGACGGCGAATGGTGGGCCATCGCAACGGCCACGGAGGCGATCGCCGACGACGACGAGGCAGCCGCGGTCGTGCGCGGGCTGGTCGGCGCCCCCATCGACGTCGAGGTGATCGCCACCGACCCGTGGCAGGCGAGGATGCTGCTCGCGGACTCGTACGGTTTCGGGCGCGCGTTCCTGGTCGGCGACGCGGCCCACCAGAACCCGCCGTGGGGAGGTCACGGCTACAACACCGGGATCGGCGATGCCGTGAACCTCGCCTGGAAGATCGCCGCGGTGTCGGAGGGCTGGGCGACGCCGGCCCTGCTCGAGAGCTACGAGGCGGAGCGACGGCCGATCGCGCAGCAGACGATCGCGCTCGCAGCCGGCAACCTGCGGGCGCTCTCGCACGACCTCACGAGCCCGGCAATGATGGCGGCGGGAGTGGACGGCGAGTCGGCCCGGGCGTCCGCCGCTCTCGCCATCGAGCAGGTGAAGCGCGCCGAGTTCTACAGCCTCGGCCTCGTGCTCGGGTACGGATACGGCCCACACGCCGCGGCTCAGACGCCCTCACCCGACCTCTACCTGCCGGTCGCGGCACCGGGGAATCGACTTCCTCACTCCAGAAACGCGGCGGGCGACTCGCTGTTCGATCTTCTCGGCTTCGAATTCACGGCACTCGGTGCTGAGGCCGATGTCGAGCCGTGGATGGCAGTGGCCGGCCGGCGCGGGATTCCGCTGGTGCACGTAGATCCCGGCGCCCACGGCTTCGATTCCACCACGCCGGGCGAGGTCTCTCTCGTGCGCCCGGACCAGCACATCGCCTGGATGGGGAAAGCCTCGGCCGACCCCGACGAGGCGTTCGATGCGGCCCTCCTCGGCTTCACCTCTGCTCCCTGACGCACGCTCGAAAGGAAACCCCATGCGCATCGCCAACTCCGCCGGCCGGCTCGTTCTCGTCGACCAGGACCGCATCCTCGATGTCGAGGCCGCGAGCGAGGGCAGGTTCGCAGCAGACCCCGCCCTCGTCTTCTCCCGATGGCGCGAGTTCGAGGAGTGGGCCGCATCGATCGATGTCGGCGCGCACGCGGATGCGGCACCCGCCGAGATCGGGGCATTCGGCGCGCCGTCGCCGCGCCCTCGGCAGGTCGTCGGGGTCGGATTGAACTACGCCGACCACGCCGCCGAATCTGGCCTGCCGCTTCCCGAGCAGCCCGTGGTGTTCACGAAGTTCTCCTCGTCGGTGAGCGGGCCATCGACAGAGGTACCACTGCCGGGCGCCACCGTGGACTGGGAGGCAGAACTGGTGGTCGTGATCGGTCGTGGAGGGCGTCACATCCCTCGGGGCGAGGCTCGTGATCGGATTGCGGGATACACGGTCGGGCAAGACCTGTCGGAGCGCACGGTGCAATGGCAAGGTCAACCGGCGCAGTTCAGCATGGGCAAGTCGTTCGAGGGCTTCGCGCCGACCGGCCCGGTCATCGTCACACTCGACGAGCTCGCCGATCCCGACAGGCTGGCCATCTCGACGACGATCATCTCGGCCGACGGAGCTCAGACGGTCGTGCAGCGTGGCAACAGCGAGCAGCTGATCTTCGCCGTCGACGACCTCGTCAGCCGGCTCTCCGAGACGATCGAACTCCTACCGGGTGACCTCATCTTCACCGGAACACCCCCGGGAGTCGGTGCGGGAATGAACCCCAAGCGCTTCCTCGTCGCCGGGGAGAGCCTCGTGACCGAGATCGAGGGTATCGGGTCCATCACACAGCGTTTCGTGGCCAGCTCCTACGCGTGATCCTCGTCACCGCGGCGCACGGCAATCAGGGCAGACTGCTCATTCCGAAGCTGGTGGCCGGCAGCGAGCCCGTGCGCGCGATCGTTCGGTCCGAGGCATCCGCAGATCGGCTGCGTCTTCTGGGGGTGCACGACGTTCTCATCGACGACCTGGCAGACCCCCGACTTCTGGCCGAGGCCGTCGACGGCGTGCGCGCGATCTATCACGTCGGACCGACCCTGAGCCCCGACGAGCACGCGATGGGGATCGCTCTCATCGATGCAGCGCGTGCGGCGGGCGTCGAGCATTTCGTCTTCAGCTCGGTGCTCCACTCGATTCTCACCGACCTCGTGCAGCACGAGATCAAGCGCGACGTCGAGGAGCATCTGCTCTCCTCCGACCTCGAATTCACCATCCTGCAGCCGGCCAACTACATGCTCCCGCTCAAACTTCGCCCGGCTTTCGAGCGAGGCGTCTTCGAGCTCTCGTGGTCACTGGATCGGCGGCAGTCGTTGGTCGACCTCGACGACGTCACCGATGTCGCCGTCATGGCCTTGAGGCACGGCCAACGGCATGCGGGTGCGACCTATGAACTGGTCGCACCCGGCCGGTACACGGCTCGGGAGCTGCGCGACGTCATCGCGCGGGTCATGGAGCGCCCCCTCGACGTGCGTGAGATCGATGCCGAGACCTACGCCAAGGCGTGGCTCGGTGCGGGCGATCGGGCCGATGCGCCACACCAGCTCGCGGTGCTTCGATCCATCTCCGCGCGCTACAGCGCCCACGACTTCATCGGCAACGCCAACGTGCTGTCATGGTTGCTCGGTCGGCAGCCGACGAGTTACGAGAGCTTCGTGCGACGTGAATGGTCGGCCTTTCTCGCACGGGATGCCGGCAATGGGCGAAGTGGCAGCGGGTCGTGAGCGGCCTGGCTGCTCCGTGAGGTGAGGCGCTCACCTCACGACGTCGAGCGATGCCCTCACGATGCTCTCGGTGTCGATGCCGTGATAACGGTAGACCGACTCGAGATCGCCAGCCTGACCGAACCCGGAGACGCCCAGACGACGCGCTTTCACACGGTTGATGCCGGCGAGGAACGCGAGGGTGTGAGGGTGGCCGTCCAAGACGGTGACCATCGGTCGCGCACGATCGGCGGGGAGGATCTGATCGAGGATCCATGGCTGTCCCTCTCCGTCGGCGTCGCGTGCCTGAAACGCTTCGAACAAGAGACCCGGGTTCGTGACGCAGACGACATCCGCGGCGATGCCGATCCCCTCAAGACGGTCGGCGGCGGCGAGAGCCTCCGTCATGAGCGCCCCCATCGCGACGATCGTCATCTGAGGATCGGCGGCGCACCGCAGCAGGTAGCCCCCGGCGACAACCTGCCGTCTGCGCCGCTCGCGGGCGGCCGGATCACCCGGCACCGCGGCGAGCCTCTGGTCGACGGGCCGCGTTGAGAGGCGCAGATACGCCGACTTTCCTCCCGGTCGACCCATCTGCGCCATCGCTGCGAGGAGCGTCCACTCGACGTCGACGACGAACGCGGGCTCGTAGCTGAGGCACTGGGGCTGTTCGAGCCCGATCGACGGCGTCGTGATCGATTGGTGTGCGCCTCCCTCCGACGCCAGGGTCACTCCCGACGGTGTTCCTACGAGGATGGATTGTCCGCCGGCGTACATGCCGTACGACCACGGTTCGAGCGCGCGTTCGACGAATGGATCGTAAATCGTGCCGATGGGGAACAGGGTCTCTCCCCAGCGACTCCACGTCGTGCCGAGTTCGCTGATGAGGCTCACCAGGTTGACCTCGGCGATGCCCAGTTCGATGTGCTGTCCGCTGGGCCGCTCCCGCCAGTGCAGGAGCGTCTCGCCGTCGTCGTCGAACCAGTCATGGCGTTCCCGAGTCGACCAGACGCCCACCTTGTTGATCCAGCCTGCGAGATTGGTACTCGAAGAGACGTCCGGGCTGACGGTCACGACGCGGCGGGCCACAGCCGGCGCGACGCGCGTGAGGTCGAGCAATGCCCGGCCCAGCGCGGCCTGGGTGGTGCCCGAGCCCGTCGGCGTGTGCCCGAGATCCGTTGGTACCCGTGGGGCGGCGACGGCGGGGATGATCGGTCGGTCGAGTCGAGCCGCCGCCGTGGAGCAGAGCGCTCCCTCGGCCGATCCCGGCGCGAATCGCGACCACGGCGCATCCGTTCGCTCGCCGAGGGACGCGGCGAACGCGTCATACTGCTCGATCGACAGCAGCGAGGAGTGGTTCTGCGGGTGTCCCTCGATCGGAAGACCATGACCCTTGATCGTGTAGGCGATGATCACCGTTGGACGGGAGTCATCGATCTGAGCGAAGGCAGCACGCAGCGCATCCAGATCGTGACCGCCGAGGTTGCGGATGGCGCCCGAGAGTGTCGCATCGTCGAGTTCGCCGATCAACGCCGCCACCGCCTCGGCCTGCTCGTCAACGCCCGGCAGACGCAGACGCAGCTCAGCGGCGGAGCAGCGCAGCAGCCGCTGGTATTCGGCGTTGGACATGCCGACGATTCGCTCGCGGAGGGACGTCCCGCCGGGGCGTTGCATGAGGTCCTCGAGCAATCGGCCGAAGCGCACCGGGATGACCTGCCATCCGGCGGCTTCGAAGAGCTTCTCGATCTTGCCGGCGGCGATGTTGGGAACGACGCGGTCGAGGGATTGCCTGTTCAGGTCGACCACCCAGACGATCTCTCCCAGATCCTGGACGGCGGAGTCGAGCACGGCCTCCCAGATGGCGCCTTCATCGAGCTCGGCGTCGCCGAGCAGCGAGTACTGCCGACCCCGGTTGGGCGTTCCGGTGAGGGTCTCGGTGTATCGTCGCGAGATCGCGCCCCACAGCGGAGCGGTCGCCCCGATGCCCACCGAACCGGTGGAGTAGTCGACTGGATCGGGATCCTTCGATCGGTTCGGATAGCTCTGCAGTCCACCGAACTCACGAAGGGTCGGGAGGTAGCGCTCGTCAAGGCCGCCGAGCAGGTAGTTGATGGCGTGCAGCACAGGAGAGGCGTGCGGCTTCACCGAGACCCGATCCTCACTGCGCAACTGCTCGAACCACAGCGAGGTCATGATCGTGACCATCGATGCGCTCGATGCCTGGTGGCCACCCACCTTCATGCCCGAAGGGTTGGGTCGCACGCGGTTGGCGTGGTGCACGATCGAGGTCGCCAGCCAGAGCACGCGCTGCTCGATGCGCTGGAGGGCGTCGGCGGCACGGCGGTCCTCCGCATACGAGGACGTCGAGGCGGGTGCGGCCTCGAAGGTGGATGCCGCCGCCGAAGACAGTGCAGTCAAGGGGGCGTTCGACATCATCGTCTCCAGACGTCAGCCGGTTGAGGCCGTCAGCGAGGGTGATGGCCTCACGGCAGTGGAACTCCCTTGTGGAGAGGGCGGCGGTGCGCGAGATTTGCGCATCGCTGTGGATGAGCCGACCACTAATGGGACTCCTGCGCAACAGATAAGCCCGAAAATGCGCATAATGGTCACAGCGCTTCATCGGATGTGCGAGAAGGGTGACCACTATGACCAGTCGACGCCTGGCGGACGGGATCGACGTCGCCGTGCTGAAGCACCTCGCGGCGAATCCGGATGCGACGAACCTTGCCATCTCCGAAGCGACCGGCCTCGCCCGCAATACAGTCAGAGCACGCCTCGCGCGATACCGTGAGGAGAAGACCCTGCGTTCAGTGGAGCGACGGATCGATCCGGCGTACCTGGGCTTCCCGTTGCAGGCCTTCATCTTCACGACCGTCACCCAACGCAAGCTCGCAGTGGTCTCGTCGACCCTCGCCGAGGTTCCCGAAGTCTTGCAGGTGCACGGCCTTTCCGGCGTCGCCGACCTGCTCGTCCACGTCGTGGCCCGCGACGCAGACGACCTCTACCGCGTTGCCGGACGCATCCTGGCGATCGACGGCGTGAAACGCACGACCACGGCGCTCGCCATGGGTGAACTCGTCGAATATCGCATCGTGCAACTGCTGGGCGCCTGATCCTCGCAATCGGTCGCCTGAGCATCCGCCGCTCGGCCGGTGACGCCCTGGCCGCCCTCCTACCACTGCGTTGCATCTCGTGCGCACGATCGGCGAGGAGCCGGCGTCACGACCCACGCCGGGCGAATGAGACGAAGGACGAGACGAGCGGCGTCAGCGGCTCCCGTCGCCGGATGAGTGCCCACCGGACGGGCTCGGCGTCAGCGAAGGGCACGTAGGCGATGCCCGGCCGCGGATAGTAGCGTCGGCCTTCATCGGGGACAGGGGAGACGGCCTCGCCCGACGCGACAACGGCCAAGACTTCCTGAAAGGTCGACACCGAGTGCTCGCGCCTGATCGGGCGCCCTGACGGTGTGGTCTGCGGCAGCACGGCGGCGAGCCATTGTGCAGGTGCGGGCCCCACCACATCAGGAATGACAAGATCGCCGAGTGCCTCGAGCGGCACCTCGGGGAGACCGGCGAGCGGATGCCGCGCCGACATCATGAGGTTCAGCGGCTCCTCGCGCAGCACGCACGCGACCACGAGGTCGGCTTCCTCAACGGGCAGCCAAGCCGTCACCACGTCGACCTCGCCTCGCCGGAGCGCGCTGAACGGGTCGGTGAAGTACACCTCTCGAAACCGCACGTCCGCGAGCGGATGTGCCGCGCGGAACGACGTGAGAACGGGCTCGAGTTCGTGGGCCTGCGCACCTTGCACGCCGATCGTCAGTGTCTCGGCCGATAGCCGCGCCATCGCGACGACGTCGGCGATGGAGCGGCGGATGCCCTCGTAGGCAGGCTCGAGCCCGACCCGAAGCGCGGCGCCCACGGGCGTCAATTCGACGCGACGGCTCGACCGGATGAAGAGCGGTGCGTCGATCTCCGTCTCCTGAGAGCGAATGGCCTGGCTCACCCGCGACACGGAGACGTGCAGTCGCTCGGCCGTTCGGCCGAAGTGGAGTTCCTCGGCGAGCGTGAGGAAGATCTCGATGTCGCGCAGTTCCATTGCCGCCACTTCCATCGTGAATACACGGGTGAACGATCGTATCGTGATCGGCCGTTGATGCGACCATTCGGCGGCTCGAGGCTAGAGAACAACGAGACGAACGAGGAGGGTGAGCGAATTGGCCGCGAACTGGATGGACCGGATTGCCACCGACCTGCGACGCAGGGCGCGCTACCGGCAGTCGCTGAGTCGCCTCACGGCGCTTCCGGAGCCGTACCGGAGTGCCGCAATGGCTCTTCACCGCTACTGCGTGCGCTTGCCCACGCGGATGGATGCGGGTGCCCTGGCGAGGCTGACGAGCGATGAGGCCGACCTCTGGCAGCTCGCGGTCATCGACGGCACGCCGGTGCGCGTGATCCTCGGAGAGGATCCCGTCGATATCGCCGAGGCGTTCGCCAGGACGTACGCCGGGGGACAGCGGATGAAGAGGGAGCGCATCCGCCTGACGACGATGATCGACGCCATCGAGCAGCGCAGGCTGTGAGCGTACGGTTCGCCGCCGGCTCGCCGTCGACCGGAGGATGATGGCGGGCGCCGTCGCGTGGTGTCAGTCCACCTTCACGAACGTCGCCAAGGACTTGGACGGGTCGACGATGTAGGTCGAGAGCATCATGCCGGTTCCCGGACCGAGGTCGCGCGCGTTGTGGGGCGTTCCCGGCGGCATCAGGAACGGGTCGCCCGCGTGCAGGGTGAGCGTCGGTTGGCCGTCGATGCGCATCTCGACCGTGCCGGCGAGGATGTAGCCCACCTCCTCACCCGGATGCGTGTGCCAACCAGATTCGACGCCCTCGGGAATCTCGGTGAGCACCTGAACGATGTCCCTGCCGGGAATCGAGGAGGCCTGGTGCTGCAGCTCGGTGCGCTTGAGCTTCGCGGCGAGCTCGTCGACCGGCTGCTGATCCGTCATCGCGCGCCTCCCACGGATTCGAGCGCGCGCAGGATGACGTCGGTCACCGCATCCGGCTGCGAGACCATGATGAGGTGGGAGCCTTCCAGCTCGAGCAGTTCCGCGTTCGCCCGCCGTGCCATCGAGAGCAGCACGTCGGATCCCGCGGCCTTGTCGCCGGTGGCGACGACCGACCAGGTCGGAAGGTGCTTCCACGCCGGCGCTCCCGATTTCTCGTCGAAGGCCGCCGCCGCGATCGGCCGCTGCGAGGCCGCGAAGGCCCGCGCCTGGGACTCGGGAAGGTCCCCTCCGAATACTGCGGGGAACTTCTCGGGATCGACGTACAGCTCGACCGCGGTCTCGTCACCGTTTCCCGTGGGGAACTGCGCCTGGATGAGTGCCGGTCCGAGAGCGCTGTCGCGCGAGGTTCCCTCGACCTCGCCGAGCACCTCATCCTCTTCGGGGGCGAAGCCCGATACGAGCACGAGCCCCTTCACATTCGCGGCCTGCGTGGCGGCACTGCTGATGACGGCGCCGCCGTAGGAGTGCCCGACGGCCAGCACCGGCCCGGGAATCTGGGCGAACACGCTCGCGATGTAGGCGGAATCCGAGCCCAGCCCCCGCATCAGCAGCGCGGGCGCCGCGACGTGGACGCCCGCGGCCTGCAGGCGCTCGATGACGGGCACCCAGCTGCCGGCGTCGGCGAACGCTCCGTGTACCAGTACGACGGTCGGGGAATCGGGTGTTGCGGCCATGGTGCTCTTTCCTTCCGATCGGATGCGGTTCTCAGCGACGCGACGGGGAGGGCGTGATCGCCGCGCTCGGGCGATCGCGCGCACCGCGTGCTCGGCAGCGAGCACGGCACCGCGGTCGTGATCAGCGTGCCACAGATGTCGAGGGATCGTCAGGAAATTTCCGGCAGCGGTGATCGGGTGAGGAACGGGAGGTCGAACGGCCTATCGCGCGCCGCGGTGCCGCTATATCGTTGAGTATCGTTCAGGATCAGCGGAAGAGGTTGTCATGAGTGGTTCGTTCTCGGCCGGTGGGTTCGGCGCGGGCAATCGGCCGGAGGGCGTGTGGCAGCTGATGGAACAGCTGCGCACGACGTTCGAGAAGCGCGTGGGCACACGTGTCGGTCGCGGCGACGTGCGCGCGGCGGTGCTGGCGCTGCTCGCCGAGCAGCCGATGCACGGCTACCAGATCATCCGGGAGATCGAAGAGCGCAGCGGTGGCAGTTGGAAGCCCAGCGCAGGTTCTGTCTACCCGACCCTGCAATTGCTCGCCGACGAGGGCCTCGTCGCCGCTGTCGAGTCGAACGGCCGCAAGACCTACGCCCTCACCGAGGCAGGCCACGTCGAGGTCGCCGGTTCCGGCGGGAGCACGCCGTGGGATGCGGGCACGGAGGGCGGGTCTTTCGGAGCGCTTCCGAAGGCGGGCGTCGCGCTCGCGCAGGCCGCCGCCCAGGTGGCGCGCACCGGCTCCCCGGAGCAGGTGCAGCAGGCGGTCACCGCCCTGGATGAGGCGCGCCGTCGGCTGTACTCGATCCTCGCCCAAGGCTGACGAGGTGCCCTCGGCCGGTCGCCCCGGCGAAGCTCCGCGTGCCGGCGCCGGTGGCACTCGGGCCCGTTACCGCCGCATCCTGCGGTTCGCCGGCTGGCATCTGGCGGTGACCTGGTGGTTCGAACTCGTGCTTCCCCGTATCGGGCTCGCGGGGCTCGCGGCGCGCACGCGCTCGCGACGGATGCGGCGCTTCGCCCAGCGCTTCCACGCGCTCGCGGTCGAGCTCGGCGGCCTCATGATCAAGGTCGGCCAGTTCATGTCGTCGCGCCTGGACGTACTGCCGCCGGAGATCACGGCGGAACTCGAGGGGCTGCAAGACGAGGTGCCGCCGGTGTCGTTCGGTGCCATCCAGGTGCTCGCGGAGCGGGAACTCGGCATGCCGCTCGAGCGTGCCTTCGCGAACGTCGAGACGGCGCCGGTCGCCGCCGCCTCGCTCGGCCAGGCGCACCGCGCCCGGCTCGCGCCGGCCGACGTCGACGACGTGGGATTCGGCGGCGCGGTCGTGAAGGTGCAACGACCGGGCATCGACGCGATCGTCGACGTCGACCTGGCGGCATTGCGCAGGGTCGCCGGCTGGCTGAGCCACGTTCGGCTGGTCTCCGACCGCGTCGACACGCGAGCCCTCGTGGCCGAATTCGCGCAGACGAGCCTCGAGGAGATCGACTACCTGCACGAGGCGGCGGGAGCAGAACGATTCGCCGCCGACTTCGCAGATGATGACCGTGTCAGCGTTCCCGCCGTCGTCTGGGAGCGCACCACTCGCCGAGTGCTCACCCTTGAAGACGTGACGGCCATCAAGATCGCCGATGCGCCGGCGTTGCGCGCCGCCGGCATCGACCCGGCGCAGGTGGCCCCGGTGTTCGCGGCGGTCATGTTCGACCAGCTGTTCTCGAACGGATACTTCCACGCCGATCCGCATCCGGGGAACATCTTCGTCACTCCCATCAGGGACGGTTCGGGCACGACGGCGTGGACTCTGACCTTCATCGACTTCGGCATGATGGGCGAGGTCCCCGCCGGCACTCGGAGCGGCCTGCGCAAACTGCTCATCGCGGCCGCCTCGCGGGACGGCAAGGGCCTGCTCGACGGGATGCGGGAGCTCGGCGTGCTCCTTCCCTCGGCCGAGACGGCGGAACTGGAACGAGCGATGACCGCCCTGTTCGCCCGCTTCGGTGGCATGGGCTTCGCCGAACTGCGCGAGGTCGACCCGCGTGAGTTCCGGGACTTCGCCGAGCAGTTCGGCGACGTCGTGCGTTCCCTGCCGTTCCAACTGCCCGAGCACTTCCTTCTCATCATTCGCGCGATGTCGCTGACCTCGGGGGTGTGCAGCGCGCTGGATCCCGCCTTCAACCTGTGGGACTCGATCGAGCCGTATGCGGCTCGACTGCTGCGCGAGGAGCGCGGCAACGTGGTGCAAGACCTCGCGCAACAGGCACTCGAACTCGCCGGCATCGCCCGGCGCCTGCCCCAACGGGTCGACGCCCTGCTCACGCGTCTGGAAGACGGTTCCCTGCCTGTCGCCAACCCCAGCATGGAGCGGTGGGCCGCCCGGCTGGAACGAACGGGGCGGCGTATCGTCTCCGCGCTGCTCTTCGGCGGGTTGGTCGTGGCCGGGGCGGTCCTCCGGCCCTCCGACGCGGTGCTCGGCACGGTGCTGATGGCCGCCTCGCTGCTCCCGCTGCTGCATGCGCTGCTCGCCGGCCGTCGCCGCTGAGCGTCCATTCCCGCCTCGGCGTCGGGGGTGCTCGGTACCCTTTTCTCATGTCAGCACGCGTTCCCGGGGGATGGAATCGGTTCGGTCTCACCGTTCTGCGCATCCTCGTGCTGGGCATCGTCGCCGCGGGCGGACTGGTGCTGGAGGCCCGCAAAGACGCCAGGGGCGATTTCGTCGAGGGCTTCAGTTGGGCGTGGTTCCTCACCCTGCTCGGGTGGCTGCTCATCCTGCTCGGAATCGTCGTGCAGGTGCTCTGGGGGTGGCGGGTCGACCTCACCGAGGCGCGCAACACCGGCGACATCGCCAAGGTGCGCGTCGCGATGAAAGATGCGCTGAAGCCGGTACTGGCCAAGGTGTCGGAGATGCCCGACATGACTGTCGAAAACCGGGCGGCGCACCTGAAGACCGTCGCCGACGCGGCCTCGTGGGCGTTGGCGACCCTGCTGCTTCGCCATGTCGACCGTGCCAGGGCAGCCGTCTACGGGATGGATGCCGATGGCGGTGCCCTTCGCGTCGTGGGGTACGGCGGGCGGGGCGAGCCGCCGGGCGAGTTCCTCGCCGGACGACCGGGTGCCGACCTCGCGCTCCAGCGGGTGAAGCACGGCGACGTGCTCGTCGCACGGAACCGCCGGGAAGACCCGCCGCCGGGCTGGGATCGCGAGAGTGCCGAGTGGCTGTCGTTCGTGTCCGTCCCCCTCGTGAGCAACGACGGTTACGCCTACGGCATGCTCAACGTCGACTCGCCTGAGCAGGAGCAGTTCCAGGACACCGAGGTGCAGATCGTGTCGGTGGTCGCCGAGATACTCGCAGTGGCGTTCGCGCTGGCGTTTCCGAAGAGCGAGCGTGAGCACCTCTCACCTGTCGAAGGGTAGGATCACGACATGAGCACGGTATCCATTGCCGGGGTTCCCGACCGGGTCGGCCGCGTGCGCGTGACCGGGTACGAGAAGATCGAGGCGCCCGACCTGCGCGATCGAACGGCCGTCGAGGCCATCTTCGCCGAGGCCACGCGCGTGGCCAAGGCGGAGCGTTCCCGCCGTACGACCTGGTGGGGCAGGAGCCGATAGCGCCGTCGCCTTCGGCGCTTTCTGTGAACCTTCCCGCTCAGACGGGGTAGGGCGGGATTCCCGCCGCGATCGCGATCTCGCGGTAGGCGGATGCGAGGTCGGCGAGCGTGGAATGGGCGTTCAGGCCGCTGGGGTTGGGAGCCACCCACACCTGGGTGCGCTGCCAGTCCCGTGGCTGCCTGCCCACGCGTGCCGACGGGTCACCGAATGCCGTGCGGTAGGCCCCGATGCCGAGCACCGCCAGCACCCGAGGGCGCACTCTCGCGACGCGGTCGCGCAGAGCCGCGCCGCCCGCATGCAGTTGAGCCGTCGACAGCTCGTCGGCGCGTGCGGTCGCCTGCGGCACGATGCAGGTGAGGCCGATGCCGCGCGCCTCGAGATGCCGGATGTCGTCAGGATGGAAGCCCTCGGAGGCGTCGATGAGCCGATCGACGATGCCGGCGCGATAGAGCGCCGGCCAGAAGCGGTTTCCCGGGCGTGCGAAGTGCGCCTGCACGGCGACGGTGAGCAACCCGGGGTTGATCCCCGCGATCAGCAGCCGCGTGTTCTCCGGGATCAGATCGGGGAGCGTGCCGCCCGCGAACGCCGCCAGCTCGGCCTGGGTGTATCGCATGGAGCAATCCTCCCTCGAAGAATCGACCCGGTCAGCGGAAGACGCTGAAGTCGCGCAACGAGTCCTCGGTCACCAGCTCGGGGTCGGGCTTCGCCGACATCAGGGCGCGATAGCGCACGGCGTCGTCGGGCTGGTCGGTCACGATGCCGTCGACCGGGATGCGCAGGAACTGACGGATGCGGTCATCGCCGTCGACGGTCCACACGTAGACCGGCTTGCCCAGCGCGTGGGCATCGTCGAGGAACTGCCGAGTGAACGAGGCCTGCTCGATAACGAAGAAGTCGCAGGCACTCGCGGGCACCCCTCCCGCGCTCATGGCGATGGTCAGTCCCACGCGCAGCTCGGGGCGCAGGCGCTTGAGTACTTCCACGACCGACGGATCGAGGGAGTGGTAGATGTTGAGTTCGGTCGCGCCGAGCGCGTCGAGCTGCCTCAGGAAGTCCTCGACGAAACCCGGCTTCTCGTGGCCGTGCACCTTCAGCTCGATGAGTAGCGGCATCCGCAGCTGTTCGGCACGACGCACGTATTCGGCCATCGTGGGGATCTTCGCGGTGAAGCCGTGAACGCTGATGCTCGTGTGCGTGACCTCGTCGAGCGTCATGTCGTAGATGTTGCGATTGATGCCCGCGACCATGAGCAGGTTGCTGTCGTGGGAGGCGACGAAGCCTCCGTCGAGTGTCTGCTGCATGTCGGTCTCGACGTAGTCGGGGTGTGTCGCGACGGCCGCCTCGAGCGCCCCGATCGTGTTCTCGGCACCGCCGCCGATGAACCCGCGGTGCGCGAGCACGACGGTGTCGGCCGCCGCCGAGACCGGCGAGGCCACGGCAGGGGCGACCGAGAAGGCCAATGCCGCGGCGACGGCACCGGCGACGAGGCGCACGGTGACTCTGCGCACGATCCGGCGCCTGCGTGTCGAGGCAATGGGAGCAGGCGGCACGACGGCCAGGCCGAGGTGGTCGCGCGTCTCGGCCACGAGAACGTTGACGACGATCAGGGCTGTACCGGCCGTGAGGGTGAATCCGATGACCGAACCGACGCCGATGGCGACGGAGGCGGCGATCGTCGTGGCCCTGCTCGAGGGCGATCCCCATCCCACGAGGTCCACGACCATCTCGACGACGCCCGAGGATGCCAGGGCGGCGACCGCGAACGGAATCAGGATCATGACGGGCACGTGGAGCACGCGCCGGCGCGTCATCCGGATGCTCGTCGCCATGGCCGCGAGAGGCGTGAGCCGCGCGATCACGAGCGCCGGGACCGTGTAGACCAGCCGGGCGTTCAGGAGGAAGAGCCCGATCACGACCGTCGAGTAGACGAGGGCTCCGCCGGTCGACTTCATGAACTCGGCCGAGATGAAAGGGGGCACGGCGATGCCCCGCGTGATGAACGAGAACAGTCCCAGGCCGCCGAGTGGGACGACGGCGAGAAGATAGACGAGCAGCAACGGACGCTGCAGGGGTGCCCGACGTCGAAGCTCCCGAAGAACGCGCAGTACGTCAGCGGCGAGGGCGGGTACGGCGAGCGCGGTGCCTTCCTGCTGGCGGTCGGCGATGACGAGGGTGGTCGCCAGCTGCATCACGACCACGGCGAGTGCGATGCCGGCGATCAGGACGAGCAGCAGGTCGGCGAGAGGGTTCGCCACGAGCGCGCCCACCGTGCGATCGGTCACGTTCGCGATGGATGCCGCGTCGAGCCCGAACTGGAACAGCCGGGCGATGGCCGGGACCGCCAGGAAGATGGTGATCGCGTGGATCAGCGCGATCGAACCGAGGTGGAAGGCGAACGCGGAGCGCGTGTGGTGGACCGCGGCGCCCAGGAGCCGGACGTCCTCCCGCAATCGCCCGCGGATGTCCCTGTCACGCGGATGCGCCGAGCGGCCGGGTGCCGAGGCAACCGGCTGCGCTTGCGGGGTCCACCGGGGAGTCTGATTCTCTGAGGGCACGGGGTCTCGATGCTACCGAAGCGCGCCTGAGGGGATGCCGTGGGGACGCCCTCGACGCACGCACGAGGCGATGGGTACTGTGGCCCAATGACCCAGCACTCCTACAGCTCTCACGTCGCCTGGGACGGGACGACGGCCGGCGGATACCGCGCGTACTCGCGCGATCATGCGGCGGTGGCCCGACCCGCTCGCGACGAGCTGGCCCTCAGCGCCGACCCCGCGTTCCGCGGAAACCCCGAACTGCTGAACCCCGAACAACTGCTCGTCGTCGCGGCCAGCTCGTGCCAGTTGCTCTCGTTCCTCGCGGTGGCCGCTCGGGCCGGTCTGGACATCCGCGACTACGAAGACGAGGCGAGCGCTGTTCTGGACACCGCGATCGACCCGGTGCGCATCACCCGGATCGCCCTCGCGCCCGTCATCCGCGTGGCTGCCGGCACCGATCACGAGAGCGTGCGGGCGGCAGCGCGCACCGCACACGACGAGTGCTACATTGCGAACACCCTCAACTGCACGCTCACCCTCGACGTGACGGTGGAGGACGCATGAGCGCGCTGCGTGACATCGAGCTCATCCTGCCGAACGAGCCAGGAGCGCTCGCGCGCTTCGGTCGCACGGTGGGCGACGCGGGCGTCAGCCTCGAAGGCGGGGGAGTGTTCACGCACGGGGGAGTCGCCATCGCGCACTTCCTCGTCGACGACGCGGATCGGGCCGCCCACGCCCTCGACGCGGCGGGCCTGGGACCGGTGGGCGTCAACCGCGTGGTCATGGTCGAACTCGACCAGGAGCTTCCCGGCCAACTCGGCGCCTTCACGGGGCGGCTGGGTGAACAGGGCATCGACATCCTGGTGCAGTACAGCGACCACGACCACAGCCTCGTGATCATCACGCGAGAGGACCAGCACGACGCTGCGGAACGCGTCGCGCGTGACTGGATGACGCAGCGCGAGAACCGCTGATCGCCTCGGCTCAGCCGCGCCCGATGCCCAGCCAGCCGTCGGGAGAGTCGCTGCCGCTGCCCTTCTGCTCGCCGGCCGTGCCGCCGTCTTTCAGCGACTTCAGCTGACGCTCGACCTCCGTCTGCGTCGCCAGTGCGGAGAGCTGGCGTTCGATGTCGGCGTCGGGAGCTGCGGTGAGGTCCTTGAGCGCTCCGCTGGAGAGCAGCTCGTCGGTGGCCGCCGCGCGTGCCTGCATCTGGGCGACCCGGTCGCGGGCCCGGTCGAGGCTGACGCCGACGTCGTTCATGTTGGCGCCGATGCCGGAGACGGCCTCGTTCGCGCGCACCTGCGCCGCCGAAGCCGTGTACGTGGCCTTGATCGTCTCCTTCTCGATGCGGAAGGCGGCGATCTGCTCGGCGAGACGCCGCTCGCGTTCCTGCAGCTGCGCCGTCTGGGTCTGCAGGGCGCCGTACTGCTGCTGCAGCTTCGCCACCTGGCCCTCGAGGAAGGAGCGTCGCTCGAGGGCGGCGCGGGCCAGGTCGTCGCGTCCTTGCGCCATCGCCTCGCGGGCTTGGTCGGCCAGACGCTGGTAGCGTGCGCCCATCTCCTGGCCCTGCAGTTCGATGCGCTTCTTCGCGGTCGCGACCTCGGCGACGGCGTTGCGCACCTGGTGCAGCAGCTTGAGTTGCTGCTCGTAGCTGTCATCGAGAGTCTCGCGCGGGTCTTCCATGCGGTCGAGCGCGCGCGACGCCTTGCTGCGGAAGATGGTGCGCATCCGTGCGGTGTTGTCGCTCATTGTGATGCTCCCTTGGTCTGAAGGCGATCGGATGAGGGTGATGAGGTCGAGAAGGAACGCGTCGGGCTCTCACCGAGGTCTCGAAGCGCGCTGAGGCCGGCGTGCAGCGCGGCCACCTCGCGGTCCACGTCGGCGCGCAACGTTGCAAGGGCCTCGTCGGAGGGGTCGACGAGCCCCGAGGCGACGGATGCGCGTACCCGGTGCACCATGTCGGCGACCTTGTCGACCCGCAGGGCCGCGGCGGGAAGCTCGGCCGCCAGCTCGGCGGCATCCGTCTCGCTCTCCATGAGGCGCAGCTGCGCATCCAGAGCGAGGGCCTCGTTCTCGATGCGCCGGAACAATCGGGGGAGCTCGCCTCTGCGGCCGTCGCTGCGGACGGCGACGTCGATCGCCGCGCGGCCGCTCTCGAGGCACTCCCGCAGCCGAAGCCGCAGGGAGAGCACCCGGCGCTGCGGGCCCCAGCTGAAGCGCGCCCGGTTGCGCAGCACCGCCGTGCTGAGCGTTCGACTGCGACGGACGCGCAGGTACAGGGCGCGCAGCACCAGAACGACGGTGAGCGCGGAGACGACCACGATCGTCCCGAGGGCGAGAAGGATCCAGAGGATGGTGCTCATTTCGGCTGCCCCTGCTCGCCGACCACGCGATCACTGCTCATGTCGATGTCCCCTCGTCAGCCATCCCGCAAACGCGATATAACGCAATCTACGCTTGCTCGGCGAGAAGCGTTAGCACTCTCGCCGAATTCGAAGGTGGGCTGATGCGAGACGGGCGTCGGCGGCGCTCGCCGCAGCTCAGTCCCTGCGGTGCCGGGGACCGGGAGCCTTGTCGGCCTCAGCGCCCTCGAGGAAGCCGGTGCCGAGGGCGCCGTACTCCGCTTCGGCCACTCGGGCCGCGTCTTGGCCGTCGGACTGCGGCACTCCGCCGCCCTCCTCCAGTTCGTACTCCTCGCCGAGGTAGGGGTCTTCCACTCGGCGCATCTGCTCGTATCCGTCATGCTCGCGGCTCATGCACCGAAGTCAACGCCCCGCGCGCCCGCGAACGCAAGTGAACAGCCGACATCGATCAGCCGCGCACGGCGAGTTCCCGGCTGACCCAGAACGCGTAGCGATGCCACGGGTCCTCGACGCCGGCGCCCACGTCACGCAGGTGTGCGAGCAGGGCGTCGTTCACCCGGAACCATTCGCCGCCATTGACCTGCGCCTCGGCGAACTGGCGGTGACGTCGCTGCTCGAGCAGGCGTCCGCCCCGCTCGAAGGCGAGGACCTCGTCGTGCGGCAGGCTCGCGATGCGCCTGCGGGGATTCGCCGACGTGCCGATCTTGATCAGTGCGCCGAATCGGATGTAGTAGACGACGTCGACGACGGGCCGGGCACCCGGCTCGTCGGGCAGGTCGCCGACCTTCCACTCGCAGACCGCGCACAGCCAACCCGACGGGTAGCGCACCCCGACTCGCGATCCGCAGGCCAGGCACGGGGCGGGCAGCAGGTCGGTGACGCCGACGTCGCGCGTCACCCAGTCGTGAGCGGCGAGCAGGTGGTCGGTGCACAGCGGCAGCGCCGCCTGTGCGGCGACGGGATGGGGGCACGCTGTGCCATCGGCGCCGTTCAGCGCGCAACGCACGTCTGGGGCTGCCGGGGACATGCGGGCAGACTACGCCGCCGGTGCGACAGTGGGCCCAGCGGTGTGTCGCCTGCCGCGGCCGGCCGTTCCGACAGAATGGTGCAACCGAACAGGAGGTCCACCATGGCCGGACGCGTGAAGCGCTCCTTTCTCTGGCTGCTCAAGCACACTCTCAACCGGCTGACGCTGCGACTCGCCCGCGCCGGTCGGGGGCCGTTCTCACTCATCCGGCACGTGGGCCGCAAGAGCGGCAAGACGTACGAGACCCCCGTCATCCTCGCCCGCGTTCCCGAGGGCTTCGTCGCCGAGCTGACGTACGGGCCCGAGGTCTCCTGGTATCGCAACATCGTCGCGGCCGGCGGATGCGAGGTGCTCTCGCACCGCGCGGTGTACCGCATCGTCGCGGTGGAGCCCTACGGCGCCGAAGAGGGCATCCGCGCGTTCGGGAACCCGGCCGCTCTCGTGCTGCGCCTGCTGAAACGGCACGAGTTCCGACTGCTGCGGATGGAGGACGCCGCGCCGGCGGTGAGCTAGCACACAGCCGCCGCCGATCGGAGTTGGTGTTTGCGAGCAATCGAAACTATGTTCGATACATGGTCGAATGGCATCCGATACTCGCGGCGCACGAGCCGACCGCGGGCCGCTGGGAGCTGCGCGACGAGAGCGGCCGCCGCTACGGCCTCGTCGTCATCGTGCGCCGCGGTGGCGAGGTCGGCTATCGGGCCGAGGATGCCGCGGGGGAGCTCATCGGGCATTACACGAACCTGCGCGCCGCGTGCCGTGAGGTGCACAATCGCTTCGTACGCGCGCACGGCGAGTCACGGTTCTCCGGCTACCCGAAGCACCTGCCCCTGGCTTAGACGGCGCACCCGCCACCGTCGCAGCACGCCGGGAACCGCGACGCGATTCCGGGCGCGCTGCGCCGACGCTCAGAGAGAGGCGACGGCTGCGAGGATCGCGTCGACGGCCACGTCGGGGTGCGACACCATGGAGACGTGCGAGGCATCCACCTCGGTCACCGTGGCCCCTGCCCGCTCGGCCATCCGGCGCTGCAGGTCGATGGGGATGGTGCGGTCGTCGGTTCCGAGCACCGCCCAGCTCGGGATGCTCTTCCAGGCCGTCTTCGCCGTCGGCTCCAGGTTCGCCACGAGGGAGATGGGTCGTTGGCTCGCGAGGATGAGGTCGCGATCGCCCTCGGGGAGGTCCTGGGCGAAGGCCTCGTGCACCACCTGCGGCTTGAGGAACGCCTCCGGCGCGTTGTCGGGAGCGCCCGGGTAGGCCTGAAGGTCGAGCACGGTCGTGGGATCCTCCACAGCCAGCGCGGAGCTCGTGCCGGTCAGCAGGTTCACCACGGAGTCTCCCTCATCGGGGATGAACGCGTCGACGTAGACGAGAGCGCGTACGTCGCCTCCCTCTGCGCCGGCGTTCGTGATGACGGCGCCGCCGTAGGAGTGGCCGACGAGAACCACGGGGCCGCTCGTGCGCTGGGACAGGTACGAGGCGATGTAGCCGGCGTCCGCCGAGACGCCGCGCAGCGGGTTCGGCGGGACCAGCACGGTGAAGCCCTGCTGCAGCAGGAGGGAGGCGACGGCATTCCAGCTGGAGCCGTCGGCCCACGCGCCGTGCACGAGCACGATCGTGGGGCGGGTGGAATCGGATGTGACCGGGGTTTCGTCAGACATCGCTGTCCTTTCTTCAGCACCACCGCGCACGGTGGCCGAGGGGGTGAACGCCGCACTCCATCGCGGCGAGGGATGGTGGTACAGGCGGGGTCATGGTGCTGAAGCGACCGCCACGCCGCAGACTAGCCGATTGCGATGGCGCCATGCCAGACTCGGAAACCATGAGGCACTCGGCGTGGTGATGGATCCCGCGACGACCGTCGTCTGGATCGTCGCCTTCGTGCTCGTCACCGTGACGGTATCCGGCCTGGTGGGTCGCATCGGCTGGTCGGTGCCCGTGGCCCTCGTGCTCGTGGGCGCCGTCGTCTCGTACATCCCGTCGGTGCCCCGCATCGAGATCGAGCCCGAGTTCATCCTCTATGGACTGCTGCCGCCGCTGCTGTTCGCGGCCGCCATCCGCACATCCCTCATCGACATCCGGGCGCGCAACGACAGTATCCTCGCGCTCTCCGTCGGCCTGGTCGCCTTCACCGTCGTGGTGGTGGGCTTCACCACGTGGCTCGTCGTTCCCGCCATCACCCTCGCGGCGGCGTTCGCCTTCGGGGCGGTGGTGGCGCCGACGGATGCGGTCGCGGTCTCGGCGGTGGCCGGGCGGCTGCGCCTTCCGCGCCGACTGGTGACGATCCTCGAGGGCGAGAGCCTGCTCAACGACGCCACTGCGCTCGTCGCCCTGAACGCGGCCATCGCCGCGATCGTGAGCGTGCTGAACCCGTGGATGATCGTCGGCGACTTCGCGCTCGCCGTGATCGTCGGCGTCGCGGTGGGGTTGGGAGTCGGCTGGACGCTGTCCGAGGTGCGCAAACGCCTGCGCGCCCCGGTTCTCGACACGAGCATCTCGCTCATCACGCCGTACCTGGCGTACATCATCGCCCAGGCCCTGCACGGGTCGGGGGTTCTCGCGGTGGTGGTGGCGGGCATCCTGCTGGCCTACCGCTCGCCGACGGTGCAGTCGGCGGAGGCGCGGATCGCCGAACGCGTGAACTGGAAGACGATCGAGTTCCTGCTCGAGAACGCGGTGTTCCTCTTCATCGGCCTGAGCCTGTCGGGCATCGTGGAGGATGCCTCCGCCTCGGGCCCGGGGCTCTGGCTGACGATCGGCATCAGCGTCGCCATCCTCGTCGCGCTCATCGTGGCTCGCTTCGCCTGGGTGCTGGCACTCACGCTGCTCTACCGTCACGGTCCACGCCTCCTGAGGGCGCGGCAGTGGAGCTGGAAGAACGCGATCGCGGTCTCCTCCGCCGGCATCCGGGGCGTCGTCACCCTCGTGGCCGTTTTCCTCCTGCCGGAGGAGACGCCCCAACGGGCCTTCCTGCAGTTCCTTGCCTTCGTCGTCGTGGTCGGAACGCTGCTCGAGGGACTCGCCCTGCCGGCGATCCTGCGCGCGCTGAAACTGCCCTCGCCCAACTACGACCAGGAGTACATGGAGCGCGCGCTGCTCATGGCCGAGGCCGAGGAGGCGGGCATCGCCCGACTCGAGGAGGAACGCTCGGATGCCGATGACGGCGACGTCATCGAGACGCTCCGGGCCAACGCGGCGTTCCACTCGCGTTCGGTGCAACTGCCGACCCCCGATGGAGCGGAGCCGCGCCACATCACATACGCCCGGCTGCGGCGCAGCATGATCGGAGCACAGCGT
Organism: Rathayibacter sp. YIM 133350; assembly: GCF_037404875.1. Lineage (NCBI taxonomy): Bacteria > Bacillati > Actinomycetota > Actinomycetes > Micrococcales > Microbacteriaceae > Rathayibacter > Rathayibacter sp. YIM 133350. The sequence continues at coordinate 132,355 of NZ_JBBELO010000039.1, read as the reverse complement.
CAGGCCGTGCTCGACGCGCGTCGGGCCCATCGCTTCCAGGAGAAGGCCGTGCTCGCCGTGCTCGCGGCCATCGATGCGGAGGAGAACGCCCTGAAAGCGGCCACCCCGCGCCCGAAGGCGGAGGCCGCAGCCGCTCGTCCCGTGCGCGAGGGTTCTCGCGCGCGCGGGGTGTCCCTGCGGCGCCGCCGGGACGCCGGAGCGCCGCCGTCGGTATAGGGTCTGAGGGCTGCGCCGGCGACGGCGCCCGCCGTTCCTGAACCCCTGGCGCGAAAGAGGCGTGGATGCCCTCCATCATCACCGACGACGACGTACGGCTGAACTACCTCGAGACGGGCGACCCGACGGGGCGCCCGGTGGTGCTCATCGCCGGATTCAAGGCGCCCGCGACCAGCTGGCGTTTTCAGCAGAAGGCCCTCGTGAAGGCCGGGTATCGCGTGCTCGCGCTCGACCGGCGCGGTCACGGCGACTCCGAGGCCCCGGAGCACGGCAGCACGATGCAGCGGCACGGCGCCGACATCGCCGACTTCCTCGCCGCACTCGAGGTGCGCGACGCATCCCTCGTCGGCGGATCGATGGGAGGCAACGCCATCTGGTCGTTCGTGCGGCAGTTCGGCACGGATCGGGTGCGCGACATCGTCATCGTCGACCAGACGCCGAAGATGCTGAACTCCGAGGACTGGCCCTACGGCTTCTACGACTACACCGCGGCCACGCGCGACACGGCCTTCGCGACCGGAATCCCCGACCCGGGCCGGGTCTCGGCCGCTTCGAAGGGGCCGGTACGCATCGCGCGCATTCTGCGCGCCCTCGATCCGGGTCGCGGCGCAGGGCGCCCGAGCTTCTCACCGGCCGAGCTGGCATTGCTCGGCGATCACGCCAGAGCCGACTGGCGGGTGAGCATCGCGGCGACCCCGGTCCCGATCCTGTTCGTGGCCGGCCGCGAAAGCGAGTTCTGGCCCGCCGAGCACGCCGCCGCCGCAGCCGCCCTCAACCCGCTGGCCACCTCCGTTGTGATCGAGCACGACGGGCACGCAGCGAACATCGAGCAGCCGGCGCGCTTCAACGCGGCGCTGCTGGGATTCCTGCGGCGCAGCTGAGGTCCGCCCCGTCCGGCCCGGAAGACCGGGATCCCTCAGGCGGGGAAGGCCTTGCCCGGGTTGAGCACGCCCGCCGGGTCGAGCGCCTGCTTGATGGCCCGGTGCATCGCGATCACGTTCTCGCCCAGCTCCGCGGCGGCGCCGGGAAGCTTGAGCAGGCCGACGCCGTGCTCGCCCGTGACGGTGCCGCCGAGGGCGCGGCACTGCTCGACGATGCGGTCGAACGCGTGCTTGGCCCGTTCCTTGGCAGCGTCGTCGCCGATCGGCGCGATGATGAGCGGATGCAGGTTGCCGTCGCCGGCGTGCGCGATGTTGGCGATCACGACCTCATGCGCCGCCGCGATCGCCTGGATGCGCGTCAGCATCTCGGGCACAGCGGTGCGCGGAACGCAGATGTCTTCGGTGAGCACCGGGCCCAGCCGCTCCAGCGCCGGGTAGGCCAGACGGCGGGCGAGGAAGAGACGGGCCACCTCGTCGGGCTCCGCGGCCTGCTCGACAGCCACCGCATCCGCGGCCGCCATGAGCTCCGCGATGCGGACAGCAGCCGCGGCTCCGACGTCGCCGGGCTCATCGACCTTTGCGAGCAGCATGGTGTCGGCGTCGTGCGGCAGGCCCACGTGCTGCCACTCGTCGACCGCGCGCAGGCAGGTGCTGTCGATGATCTCGAGGGCCGACGGGATGATGCCCGCAGCCGAGATGGCGGCGACGGCCTCGCCGGCCGCGCGGAGCGAGGGGAAGGAGCCGACGACGGCGCGCTCCTGGCGGCCGCCGAGGGGCCGCAGCCGCAGCGTGACGTCGACGATGATGCCGAGGGTTCCCTCCGAGCCGACGAGCAGGTGGGTCAGGTCGTAGCCGGTCACTCCCTTCGCGGTCCTGCGGCCCAGGCGCACGATGCTGCCGTCGGCGAGCACCACGGTCATCCCGAGCACGTAGTCGCGCGTGACGCCGTACTTGACGCAGCAGATTCCGCCGGCGTTGGTGGCGGCATTGCCGCCGATGGTGGAGATGGCCGAGGAGGCGGGATCGGGCGGATACCAGAGGCCGTGCTCGGCGACGTCTGCGCGGAGGGCATCGTTGAGGATGCCCGCCTGCGCGATCACGTAGCGTTCGGCGGCATTGACCTCGAGCACCGCCGTCATGCGCTCGAGCGAGAGCACGATGCCCGCCTCGACGGCGTTCGCACCGCCCGAGAGGCCGGTGCCGGCTCCACGGGCGACGATGGGGATGCCGTGCTCGGCGGCGACCCGCACGACGGCGGCGACCTGCTCGGTGCTCTCGGGAAGGACCACGGCGAGGGGAACGGCGAACGCCGCCCACTCGGCCCGATCGTGGCTGTACGCCTCGAGCGATTCCCGATCGGTGAGCAGGGCGCCGGCGGGCACGGCGCCTCGCAGGGCGTCCAGTGACTGGTCGCGGGCATCCGTCAGGGTAGGGCTCATGCATCCTCCGCGTTCGTGTCCGCAGGCGAACTTACACCTCCGGCCGCGACGGCTCGCCGCTGCCCGGCATCCGTGTCAGAGGTCGTAGCGGGCGAGCACCATGGCGTGATCCGAGGCGGGGTCGTCTTTGCGGGCGGCGGCGTTCACCGTGATGGAGGGAAGCGAACTCTGGGCGGCGACCGTCGTGACCGACTGCACCTTGTCGCGCAGCGCAGTGGAGATGAACTGGTGGTCGATCAGTTCCCTCCTGCCCTCGAAGACGCGGGAGTAGCGCTTGTCTTCGGGAATGAGCGGGGCGAGGTTGAGCAGGCGCCAGGCGTCTCCCTTGTCGGGGTGGTGTTCGCCGGCCGTGCCGATCTCGGACCCGGGCGGACCGTTCAGGATCTGCGTGGTGGCGGCGAGCACTTCGTCGTTGAGGTCGCCCATCACGATGACGCGACGCTGTGTTCCCTGCCCATCGAGCAGCGTGTCGGCGTAGCCGCGCACGGTGACCGCCTCTGCGGCCCGCCGGTTGAGCGCGTAGGCGCCGTAGCGGGCGCGCTCGCCCTCGTCGTGCGGCGTGAACGACGAGGTCTCGACGGTGCGCCCCGGAAAGCTCAGCAGCTTGGACTTGAAATGAGCCGTCACGAGGTGCAGGGCCTCGCCGCCCGGCTGCAGTTCGATGTGCACGGCGCCGCGACCCATCACCGTGAGCGGTGCGCCGTCGTCGGAGGTCGGCGTGTTGCGCAGCTGCTGCGGTATCTCCCACACCTCGCTCGTCGCGGCGATCGCCACGCGAGAGAGGAATCCGACGCGGATGGGGTGGCCGAGTTCGAAGTGGGTGGAGAGCACTCCCGTCCAGCTGCCCTCGAGCCGACCGCGCAGGTCGTCGAAGGGCGCGGGATCGCCGACCTCCTGCACGGCGAGCACGTCGAGGTCTGCGGACATGATGGTCCCGGCGAGCAGGTCGAGCTTGCGCTCGTAGATCTGCGTCGTCGACGGTCCGAATTCGCCGCCGGGAAGGAAGAGGTTCTCCAGGTTCCAGGTTCCGATGTTGAGCATTCCCGTCTCCCTTTTCTGGCCGTCGCATCCAGTCTGTTCCCCTCCTCCGACAGGCGGTACGGGTGCGGCCGATGCGATAGCAGGTCGATACCCGCTGTTCATCTGTAGGCAAGGACTCGGATGACTTTCACAGGGGATGGGGAGCACCTGTCCAGACGGGGTGTGCAGACTGGCCGCTTCGCCCGGGCCCCGGCCCGCGGACGCCCATTACCCGCGTCATCGGGCCTACCCACCGCTGACGCACGTGAAATCATGCGCCTTTCTTCCTCTTCTTCGTCCATCTCCCGCACCACCCCTGCCGAGCCGCCTCGGTCGCCCCGTCGCCGGCACGCACGCCGGGACTCGGTGATCGCCGCCGGCGCCGTCATCGCCATCAGCGCGGTCGTCGGCACCGGATTCGTCCTGCAATCCACCGTCGATGCCGAGCACAAGCGCGTCGTCGCGACCTCTCGGCTCACCGCGAGCACAGGCCTGCACGCCGAACAGCTCGGTTCGCACAGCGCCGTCCTCGCCGCCCAGGCCGAGCTGAAGGCCCGCACCGCCATCGCCGACGGGAACGCGGCCGTGGCCGCCGCCGCCGCCGGAAAGACGGATGCGAGCGCACTGGCGACCTCGGTCGCTCAGCTGGCGAACTACACCCTGCTCGCCCCCGAGCGCGTCTTCCAGCTTGCCGGCCAGACCCAGACGGCCACCGCATCCGTCACCGCTGCGGTAGCCGAAGCCGATCGCGTCGCGGCCGAGCAGGCCGCTGCTGCTGCCGCCGCGGCTGCTGCCGCGAAGGCCGCCGCCGACGCCGAAGCGGCCTCGGAGCGCTCGGCGGCGCCCGCGCCGGCCGCACGCCCGTCGGCACCGTCGAACCCGAGCGAGGCGCAGGCCATCGCTCGCGACATGATGGCTGCGCGCTACGGATGGGGTGACGACCAGTTCGGCTGCCTCGTGAGCCTGTGGAACCGGGAATCGGGCTGGAACGTCAACTCCTACAACGCCTCGAGCGGTGCGGGCGGAATTCCGCAGGCCCTGCCGGCGAGCAAGATGGCCTCGGCCGGTGCCGACTGGCAGACCAACCCGGCTACGCAGATCTCCTGGGGCCTCGGGTACATCTCCGGACGCTGGGGCACCCCCTGCGCCGCGTGGGACCACTCGGAGTCCTCCGGCTGGTACTGAGCCGAACGGGGGCGTTCCTCACGGGGCGCCCCCGTTCGCTAGCGGGGAGCCCCCGGCATGTTGAGGTCGGCGGGATCGACCTCGATGTCACCGGCGTCATCGGGGCCGCCCGTTCCCGGCGCTGCGCGCACGACCGGATCGCCCGGCTCGGCCTCGCCGGTATCGAAGGGTTCGTTCTGCCTGAGACCGGTCTCGGTCTCGCTCGCGGGTGAGTAGCTGCGATCCTTGCGGGTGAGCTCCTCGTCGTCGAGCGGTGCCGATGCGTCTGCGGGGCGGGTGATGTCGTCGTTCGTGCTCATGTCCCGACGCTACGTCCGGCCGGTCGCATCCGTGAGGCCCTTGTGCCGACCCCGACGTCCCGCTACGCCGTCGACGGTCGGGTGCGCCACACTGGACGCATGCCGAGCGTTCTTCATCTCGTGCGGGCCGCCTTCGCGCCGCTCACGCGCACGCGCCTGTTCCGCTGGGCCGGCCCGCACCTGCTCCCGCCGGTCGAGCGCCTGCTCACCCGCGTCACCGGCGGCCGAGTGCAGCTGAGCGCGCTCCTCGTGCCCTCGCTCGTGCTGCACACCGTCGGTGCGAAGTCGGGGCAGGCACGTGACTCACCGCTCATGTACACGCCCGACGGTCGCGGCAGCGCCATCGTCGCCGGAACCAGCTTCGCCCAGCGGCATCATCCGGCCTGGACCTACAACCTTCTCGCCCGCCCCGACGCCGAGATCACCGTGCGCGGCAAGCGGATGCCGGTGCACGCGATCCTGCTGCAGGAGACGGAGCGCGAGGACGCCTGGCGACGCATCGAGGCGCAGTGGCCCGGGTACCGCGGCTACGAACGCGACTCGGGCAGGGTGGTGCGACTGTTCCGGCTGCGTCTCGTTCGGCGCTGAGGAGCACCCCGCCTGCCGTCTGACCCCGCCGCTGAACCATTTCGCGCGCGTTGATCCGTTCCTGGCGGATCAACCGCCACCAAATGGTTCAACGGCGAGAGGGCGGCCCCGCGCGGGTGTGATGTTGCCGCGGGCGTGAGTACTGTGAAGGAGGGCGGGGGTGCCGTCCATGACAGGAGAAGTGGCGAGATGACAATCAGCGACGACGACATCACCAACGAGCCGGGCAACGGCGGAGAGGGTGTCGCCGACGGCGGCGCCAACGTCGGCGGACACGACGGCGGAGCCGACGGATCGGCGAACACCGGCGAGGGAACTGCCGACGGCGGAGCCAACCCCGACGGCCACGACGGCGGAGCCGACGGCTCGGCCGACGAGGGTGAGGGCACCGCGGATGGCGGAGCCAACGCGGGCGGTCACGACGGCGGCGCCGACGGATCGGCGTAGTGGGATTCGATGAGCGCGGGCCGGTCAGCCGGCCCGCGCTTTCGCGCTGCATCAACGTCTCCGCCGAGACGTTCGCCGCCGACTACTGGTCCACGCAGCCGCTGCTCTCGCGGGCCGAGACCCTGCGGGAGGGCGGCGACGGGGGATTCGGCGACGGGGGATTCGGCGACCTGTTCTCGACGGATGCTGTCGACGAGCTCGTCAGCCGACGCGGGGTGCGCACACCCTTCATCCGCATGGCCCACGAGGGCCGGGTGCTGAAGCCGGCCGACTACACCGCGCCGGGCGGCTTCGGCGCCGAGGTCGCCGACCAGGTCAGCTCGGACAAGGTGCTCGCCCAGTTCGCCGACGGTGCCACCATCGTGCTGCAGGGCCTGCACCGGCTCTGGCCGCCGCTGATCGACTTCACCCGCCGCCTCATCGACGACATCGGGCACCCCGCGCAGGTCAACGCCTACGTGACACCGCCCTCGTCGCAGGGCTTCGACCCCCACTACGACACCCACGACGTCTTCGTGCTTCAGGTCTCGGGCGAGAAGCACTGGCGCATCCACGCGCCCGTGCACCCCGATCCGCTCGCCGACCAGCCCTGGGGCGATCACCGCGAGGCGGTAGAGCGCGCCGCGCAGGGCGCGCCGGTCATCGACGAGGTGCTGCGTCCGGGTGACGCGCTCTACCTTCCCCGCGGCTGGATCCACTCGGCCATCGCGCTCGGCGCCACCTCGGTGCACCTCACGATCGGCATGTCGGCGTACACGCGGGCTGACGTGGTCGATGCCCTCGTCTCGATCGTGGGGCAGACGCCCGAGTTGCGCACCTCGCTTCCGCTCGGCGTCGACCTCGACGACGAGGAGTCGCTTCGCCCGATCGTCGATGCGACGGTGAGAGCGCTTCTGGCGACGCTGAGCGATGCCGGCGAGCCGGGCACCGCCTCGGCCCCCGCCCGGCAGGCCGTCGCCGGCCGGCTCTCGACCCGGCTGCGGAACGCGACCCGAGCCGAGCCCATGTCGCCGTTGGCGACGCTCGACGCGATCGCGGCACTGGGTGCGGCATCCGTCGTGCGCTGGCGCGGCTCGCTGCCGGCACGCCTGGACGAGCAGGGCGACCGGGTTCGGCTGAGCGCCCGCGGCCGCTCGCTCGCCCTGCCGGTCGAGGCAGTCGAGGCGTTGCGTGCTCTCGTGAGCGGTGAACCCGTCGCCGTGGGCGAACTGCCGGGTCTCGACCTCGAGAGCGCGATCGTCGTGGTGCGCCGGCTGCTGCGCGAGGGATTCGTGGTGAGCCCGGCGTGAGCGACGCGGAGCAGTGGGAGCCCTGCAGCGACCACTCCCGCGAACGACAGGATCCACTGGCCGGCACCGGCCCCAAGGGACTGCAGTGGTTCCTCATCGAGGTCTCGGGCCCATGGGGTCGCAGCGCCTTCCTCGATCCGCCCTTCGACGCGGTTCTCGGTCGTACGATCGTCAAGCGCATCGAGGCGGCGGGCATGCGCGCGCTCGCCATCCGCCGCACCGGCCGCCGCCTCGCCCAGCAGAGCTGGCGATGGGCCTTCGTCGACTCGCGTCCGGGCCACGAGCAGGTGCGCTGGGGCTCGGTCGATCACCCCTCCGAGTTGCTCGACGTTCCCCTCGACGGCTCGACGGGGCAACCGAGCGACCGGCCGGTGTTCTGCGTCTGCACCCATGCCCGCCACGACCAGTGCTGTGCGGTGCGCGGCCGCCAGGTCGTCACCCGGCTCGCGGATGCCTATCCCGACGAGACCTGGGAATGCTCGCACCTCGGCGGCGACCGCTTCGCCGGCACCATGGTCCTCCTGCCGCACGGCCTCTACTACGGCCGGGTCGACGACGGCGATGCCGTCGACATCGCGGGGGCGTACCTGGAGGGCCGGGTCGACGACGACTTCTATCGCGGGCGCAGCTCGCTCTCGCATCCGGTGCAGGCCGCCCAGCACTTCGCGCGGGTTCAGCTGGGCGATGACCGGGTGTCCGCCTATCCTCCGATCGCGGAGGAACGCGGGCACGGGCACCGCTGGTTCGTGCGACTGGGCACGGATGCCGGCCCCATCACCGTCGAACTGGCCGAGCGGGCGTCGGAGCCTATGCTCTCGACCTGCGCCGCCACGAAGTTCGTCAAGGTCATGGAGTTCGACCTGGTCGATATCCGCGACGAGTGATGCCGGGGCCGCGCTCGGAGGGCACTCACTCCTCCGGTCGTACCCCCGGCTCCAGCCCCACGGTGAGCCGTTCGCTCGCCGCGCGCAGCTGCTCGGGGGAGAGCTCGATGCCGGAGTCGCGCAGCCGGTCGGCGAGGAGGCGCTGCGGATCGCCGGCGTTGCCCAGGCGCAGGTCGCCCTCGAGTTGCACGAGGATGCCCTCGACCCGCTCGTCGTGGGTGGCATCGTCGTGGCCGCGCTGGATCGGCTGGTCCTGGCTCATCGGTGCCTCCTTCCGTTTCTTCGACGCTAGGCGATGTGCCGTGCGGCGCACGAGGGCTTGACGGGCTCGGATGCGGATGCGAGCGGTGGACTGTGCCCAGCGCGCCTCGAGGCCGTAGCGTTGGGCCATGCCGAGTGAAGCTGAGATCCTCACCGTTCCCGGGCCCGACGGCGAGCGACAGGTGCGCATCTCCAGTCCGAGCCGCGTGCTCTGGCCCGATGAGGGCATCACGAAGCTCGACCTGGCGCGCTACCTTCTCGCGGTCGCCGATCCCTTCGTGCGGGCCAACGGCAACCGGCCGGTCTCGCTCCAGCGTTACCCAGAGGGCATCGAGGGCGAGATGTTCTTCTCGAAGAACCCGCCGAGGGGAGCACCCGACTACGTCGGCGCGGTGACCGTGACCTACCCGAGCGCCCGATCGCATCCGCAGGTCGTGATCTCCGAGATCGCCGCCGCCGTGTGGGCGGTGCAGATGAACACGGTGGTCTTCCACCCGTGGGCCTCGCGCGCCGACGACACGGATGATCCCGACCAGCTGCGCATCGACCTGGACCCCCAGCCGGGCACCGACTTCGACGATGCGATTCCCGCGGCCATCGAACTGCGCTCCGTGCTCGAGGAGGCGGGGCTGGAGGCGTTCATCAAGACCTCGGGCAACCGCGGACTGCACGTGTTCGCGCCGATCGAGCCCACGCACGAGTTCCTCGACGTGCGCCACGCCGTCATCGCGGCCGCGCGCGAGCTCGAGCGCCGCATGCCCGAGAAGGTCACGACGGCCTGGTGGAAGGAGGAGCGGGGCGAGCGCATCTTCGTCGACTTCAACCAGGCGAACCGCGATCGCACGATGGCCGGTGCCTACAGCCCTCGTGCCCTTCCCAACGCGACGGTCTCGACCCCCGTGGGCTGGGACGAGCTCGAGACGGTGAGCCCGGGCGACTTCACTCTCGCAACCGTTCCCGACCGGCTGGCCGGTGTGGGCGACCCCTGGGAGCGGATGGGTGAGAAGCCCGGGCGTATCGACACCCTGCTGCAGTGGTGGCAGCGCGACCTCGACTCCGGTCTCGGCGAACTGCCGTTCCCTCCCGACTACCCGAAGATGCCGGGAGAGCCGCCGCGCGTGCAGCCCAGCCGCGCCCGGCAGGAGGGCTGAAGCCGGCGCGCGTTCACAGCAGCACGTCGCTCAGGTCGTAGGCCGCGGGCACGTCGAGCTGGGCGAACCGGCACGAGCGCGGCTCACGATCGGGCCGCCAGCGGTCGAACTGCACCGTGTGCCGAAAGCGCGAGCCCTCCATCTGGTCGTAGCGCACCTCGGCCACGAGTTCCGGGCGCAGCCGTACGAACGAGACGTCCTTGCTGGCCGAGAAACGGCTGCGCTCGCCCTCGCCCGTGACGGCCTCGCCGTCATCGCCGCGGAGCACGTACGGTTCGAGCTCCTCGACGAGCTCGAGCCGGCGGGCGTTCGAGAAGGCGGATGCGCCGCCGACGTTGCGCAGGTGGTCCTCGTCGTCGTACAGCCCGAGCAGCAGCGAGCCCACTCCCCGTCCGCTCGTATGCACGCGATAGCCCGTGAGCACGACGTCGGCCGTGCGGTGGTGCTTGACCTTGAGCATGGTGCGCTTGCCCGGGGCGTAGGCGCCCTCGAGCGGCTTGGCGACCACTCCGTCGAGGCCGGCGCCCTCGAACTCCTTCAGCCAGCGGCGGGCGAGGTCGACATCCGTCGTGGTCTGGGAGAGGTGGAAGGGCGGGGTCAGCGAACCCGCCAGGCTCTCGAGCACGGCGCGACGCTCCCGAAACGGCCGGTCCAGGTAGCTCTCGTCGTCGAGGGCGAGCAGGTCGAACGCGACGAAGCTCGCCGGCGTCTCGACCGAGAGCTTCTGCACCCGGCTGGCTGCGGGATGGATCCGCTGCGAGAGCGCCTCCCAGTCCAGCCGCTCGGCACCGCGGGTTCCGCGGCGCACGATGATCTCGCCGTCGATGACGCACGGGCCGGGAAGCAGGCGGCGGGCGGCATCCGTCAGCTCGGGGAAGTACCGGGTGAGCGGCTTCGAGCCGCGACTGCCGATCTCGACATCGGTCCCGTCGTAGGCGAGGATGCCGCGGAAGCCGTCCCACTTGGGCTCGTAGCTGAGCCCGCCGCGCACGCTGTCGGGCTCGGGAACCGTTGCGACCGCCTTCGCGAGCATCGGAGAGACGGGAAACTCGAGGGGAAGCTCCATGCATCGATCATGCTGCCCCGACGTCGCCGCCGATAGGCCGGCGGGCGGCGGGTCGCGAAGCAACGCGCTCCTGCTCCTGCGCGAACGGATGCTAGGGCGAGCCTCGTGATGCGTCCACCCCCTGCACGCCGCGCGCCCGCACGCGTTGAATGGGAGCACCGATCAGCAGCAGGCGAAGGAGGCGGCCATGGCCGAGACGACCGGCGACGTGTTCGATGACGAGGCGATGAGCAAGCAGACGGTGACGAACGACGCCGTCGCCGGGGAGACGGTGTTCGACGGAGTCGGCGACGGCAACGACGGGCCCACCGGGGGAGCACCGCGCGAGATCTCGCCCGACTACGCGCCGAACGACCTGGCCGGCGAGGAGATCGACCTCGACGACGACGAGAGCGACCTCGACGGCGACGTCTGAGCGGGCATGGGCACGCGACTGGTGCTCGTCTCCGACACCCACGTCCCGAAACGCGCCCGGTGGGTTCCCGACATCGTGCTGCAGGCGATGGCGGACGCCGATGTCGTCGTGCACGCCGGTGACTGGGTCGACGCGGGCACCCTCGACCTGTTCGAGCGGAGCAGCCGGCGCCTGGTGGGCGTCTACGGCAACAACGACGGGCCCGACCTGCGCTCACGCCTGCCCGAACGCGCCCGGTTCGAGATCGATGGCATCCGGTTCGCGCTCGTGCATGAGACGGGACCGTCGAGCGGGCGCGAGCGCCGGGTCGACGAAGCCTTCCCCGACACCGACGTGCTCGTCTTCGGGCACAGCCACATCCCGTGGGACACCCGCTCGCCCGGCGGCATGCGGCTGCTCAACCCCGGCTCGCCCACGGATCGCCGCAGGCAGAGCGTCTGCACCTTCATGACGGCGACGATCCGCGACGGCGAGCTCTCCGTCGACCTCGTTCGGGTACCGGGCCTCAGCCGAGCGCCGGCCTGACGTCGCGGACGATCGACTCGAGCAGCCGGGCGTTGAAGTCGACGCCGAGCTGGTTCGGCACGGTGACGAGCACCGTGTCGGCCGCCTGCACCGCGGCGTCCTTCGCCAACTCCCGCGCGATCTCGTCCGGTTCGCCCACGTAGCTCTTGCCGAACCGCGCGAGGCCGCCGTCGAGGAAGCCGACCTGGTCCTCGTCGTCTTCCCGTGCGCCGAAGTAGCGCCGGGTCTCGTCGTCGATGAGGGGGATGACGCTGCGGCTGACCGAGATGCGCGGCTCGCGGTCCCAGCCGGCCTCGCCCCACGCCTGGCGGAAGAGCTGGATCTGCTCGGCCTGCAGCTCGTCGAACGGCACTCCCGTGTCTTCGGTGAGCAACGTCGAGCTCATGAGGTTCATGCCCTGCTCGGCCGTCCAGCGCGCCGTCGCGCGGGTGCCAGAACCCCACCAGATGCGGTCCGCGAGCGACTCCGACTGCGGCTGGATGGCGAGACCGCCGCGGGCGCCCACCATCTGCGGGTTCGCCTCTGCGACGCTCGCGCCGGCGATGGCGGCGCGGAAGAGCTCGGTCTTCTGACGGGCGAGGTCGGCACCGCTCGTTCCCTCGGCGGGCACGTAGCCGAAGCTCTCGGCTCCGTTCAGGGCGGTCTCGGGTGAACCGCGGCTGACGCCGAGCTGAAGCCTGCCGCCGCCGATGAGGTCGGCCGCCGCGGCCTCCTCGGCCATGTAGAGCGGGTTCTCGTAGCGCATGTCGATCACGCCGGTGCCGATCTCGATGCGCGTGGTGCGTGTTCCGATCGCGGCGAGAAGGGGGAAGGGCGACGCGAGCTGGCGGGCGAAGTGGTGCACCCGGAAGTAGGCGCCGTCCACTCCGAGTTCCTCCGCCGCCACCGCGAGCTCGATCGACTGCAGCAGCGCGTCGGCCGCGGTGCGGGTGCGTGAACCGGGTATGGGCTGCCAGTGTCCGAACGAGAGGAATCCGATGCGCTTCACGTTCTCTCCCAGCCGATCCCTGCGCACCCCGGTCCGGATGCGCCCTCCCGAATTCTGGCACGCCCCTGCTGTTAGTGTGACGCGCGTGAGCGAAACCGAGCTGCCCACCGCATCCGAGACCTTCCGCTGGGTCGACCCGGCCGTCGCGCTGGCCGAACTGCCGCGACTCAGCGGTCTGGACTACCTGACGGGCATTCTCGATGGACGCATCCCGCCGCCGCCGATCAGCGCCCTGATGAGGATGGACATCGTCTCGGTGCGCCCGGGCGAGGTGGTCTTCGAGTCACGCCCGACGCAGGCGCATTTCAACCCGCTCGGGGGAGTGCACGGCGGGCTGGCGTGCACGGTGCTCGACACCGTGCTCGCCTGCGCGGGGCACACGACGCTCGGCGCCGGGGTGGGCTACACCTCCATCGACATCGCCGTCAGCTACCTGCGACCGATCCGGCCGGATGCCGGGCCGTTGCGCGCCACCGGACGGGTCGTGAAGGCCGGCAGCCGCGTCATCTTCACCGAAGGCGAGATCCTCGACCGCAACGGCGACGTGCTCGCGACCGCGACGAGCAGCCTGCTCGTTCTCGCGGCACGCTAGCCGACGCGACGCTGCGCCGCGATCAGCCGGTCGAAGAGGGCGTCGAGGCGCTCGTCCACCGTCCGTCGCTCGGCGGCGGCGTCGTACCAGGCGATGAGTTCGCGGGCGCCCTCCCAGAACGGCACGGTCGTGTGGAACTCGGGCACGAGCGCCTTCACCTTGCTGTTGTCGAAGACCATCGAGTGCGCCTTGTCGCCGAGCAGTCCGGCGCCGAGCTCGGGGTCGGCGGCGGCGATGCTCTCCGACGGCACGTGCACGATTTCCGCCTCCGCGCCGGCCGCCTCGCCGAGCCAGCGGTAGATCTCGTTCCACGTCGGGGCGTGGTCGCCCGTGATGTGGAAGGTGTCGCCGATCGCCAGCGGGTTGGCCAGCAGGCCGACGAACGCCACGGCGAAGTCGCGCACGTGGGTGATCGTCCACTGCGTCGTGCCGTCGCCGTGCACGATCACGGGCTTGCCCGCGCGCATGCGGGCGATGTCGGTCCAGCCGCCGAGGGTGGGCAGCAGGGTCTGGTCGTAGGTGTGCGACGGGCGGATGATCGTGGCCGGGAAGCCGCGGTCGCGATAGGCCGCGACGAGCAGGTCCTCGCAGGCGATCTTGTCGCGCGAGTACTGCCAGAACGGGTTGCGCAGCGGCGTTGACTCGGTCACCGGCATCCGTGCCGGTGGCGTCTGGTAGGCGGAGGCGGAACTGATGAAGACGTACTGCGCGGTGCGGTTCTCGAAGACCTCGACGTCGGCGGCCACGTGCTCTGGCGTGAAGGCGAGGAACTCCGCGACGACGTCGAAGTGCTCGTCGCCGATCGCGGAGCGCACGCTCTGCGTGTCGCGCAGGTCTGCCGTCAGCTCCCGCACGCCATCGGGAACCGGTCTCTCGTGTGATCGGCCGCGGTTGAGCACGGTCACGTCGTGACCCTGCTGCAGGGCGCGTGCGACGCAGCCCGTGCTGATGACGCCGGTGCCGCCGAGGAAGAGGATGCGTGCCACGCGTTGATTCTGGCACGCCGCATTCGTTGCGCAAGCCGTTGCGGTGCGGGGTTCACGTGTGCAGTGCCGGCGCCATAGAGGGCGGCGCGCGCCGCGTCAAGCCGCGGGACGAGTCGCAGCGAGCGCCCTAGACTGCCCAGCATGCGATTCGGAACCTTCATTCCCCAGGGCTGGCGTCACGACCTTCTCGGCATCGAGCCGGCGCAGCAGTGGGAGACGATGCGCTCCCTGGCGCAGAAGGCCGACGAGGGGCCGTGGGACTCGATCTGGGTCTACGACCACTTCCACACCGTGCCGGTTCCGAGCGACCAGGCCACCCATGAGGCGTGGACCCTCATGGCGGCCTTCGCCGCCAGCACGTCGCGGGTGAAGCTCGGCCAGATGTGCACGTGCATGAGCTACCGCAACCCGGCCTACCTCGCCAAGGTGGCGGCCACCGTCGACATCATCTCGGGCGGCCGCGCGCAGATGGGCATCGGCGGTGGATGGTACGAGCACGAGTGGCGTGCCTACGGCTACGGCTTCCCGGGCGTGGGCGAGCGGCTCGGCCGGCTGCGCGAGGGCGTCGAGATCATGAACCAGGCGTGGACGACGGGCTCCGCCACCCTCGACGGCACGTACTACCAGGTCGAGAATGCCATCGTGCAGCCGCAACCCCTGCAGCAGGGCGGGGTGCCGTTCTGGATCGCCGGCGGCGGCGAGAAGGTCACCCTCAAGATCGCGGCCCAATACGCGCAGTACACCAACTTCGCCGGAACGCTCGAGGAGTTCGACCACAAGAGCGAGGTGCTGCGCGGGCACTGCGATGCCCTCGGCCGTGATTTCGCGTCCATCACCCGCTCCTCGAACTTCAACACCCTCATCGCCGAGACGGAGTCGGAGGTGGCCGATCGCATCGAGGCCCTGCGCGCCCGCGTGCTTCCCTTCCTCGGCGAGGAGAAGACGGCCGGCTTCATCGCGGAGTACACGGGCGGAACGCCCGCCGTCGGCACGCCGGAGCAGGTCGTGGAGCGGCTGCGGGAGCGGGCCGAGCACGGACTGGGCTATAGCATCCACTACTTCCCCGAGGCGGCGTACGACCGCTCGGGCATCGAGCTGTTCGAGCGTGAGGTCATTCCCGCGCTCGCCGGCTGAGCTCCTCCGCGCCCACCGGAATAGGGTGGGTCACGGAACGGTTGGTGCATGCATACGCATTGATCTGAGGAGGATCCGTGATTCCCACGCTGCAGTTCGGCATCGACACCTTCGGCGACGTGACCAACGATCCGAGCGGCCGCGCGCTGCCCTACCCCGAGGTGCTGCGCAACCTCGTCGCACAGGGCGTGCTCGCCGAGAATGTCGGCATCGACGCCATCGGGGTGGGGGAGCACCACCGCGAGGACTTCGCGGTGTCGGCGCCCGAGGTCGTGCTCGCGGCGATCGCCGGACGCACCGAGCGCATCCGATTGGGCACGGCGGTCACGGTGCTGAGCTCCGATGACCCGGTGCGCGTGTACGAGCGCTTCGCGACGCTCGACGGCGTCTCGGGCGGCAGGGCGGAGATCACCCTCGGGCGTGGATCGTTCACCGAGTCCTTCCCGCTGTTCGGCTATGCGCTGAGCGAGTACGAGGACCTCTTCGAGGAGAAGATCGAGCTCTGGTCCCACCTCGTCACCGAACAGCCGGTCACCTGGGCCGGACGCAAGCGCGCGCCGCTGACGGAGCAGTCCGTCTTCCCCAAGACGGAGTCCGGATCCATCCCCACCTGGGTCGGAGTCGGCGGCAGCCCGGAATCGGTCGTGCGTGCCGCGCACTACGGCTTTCCGATGATGCTCGCCATCATCGGCGGATCCTCGGCGCGCTTCCGGCCGTTCGTCGACCTCTACCACCGGGCGCTCGGCCAACTCGGCAAGGACGTGCTCCCGGTCGGCGTGCACTCGCCCGGCCACATCGCCGAGACGGATGCGGAGGCCCGCGAGCAGCTCTGGCCGCACCACCAGGCCATGGTCGCCCGCATCGGCCGCGAGCGCGGCTGGGCGCCTCCCACGCGCGCCCAGTTCGAGAACGAGGTGGACGAGGGCGCCGTCTACGCGGGCTCGCCCGAGACGGTGGCCCAGAAGATCGCGACGACGGTCCGGGCGCTCGGCATTGCGCGCTTCGACCTGAAGTACTCCAACGGAACGCTGCCGCACGAGCAGATGATGCGCTCGATCGAGCTCTACGGCTCCGTCGTCATCCCGCGGGTGCGGGAGCTGCTCGCCTCGGATGAGGAGCAGCAGCCCGCCTGATCACCGGCCTCGCAACCGTTCCATCTCACGCCGCTCGCGTTTGGTCGGTCGACCGGCCCCGCGGTCGCGCAGCGGGACGGCGGCGGCGAGCTCTCTCGGCGGGAGCGGCGGCGTCTTGTCGAGGTAGGCGGTGGCCGCCTGCTCCGCTCCCACGCGCTTCACGAGGATGCCCTGCACCACGAGGATGCGATCGAATCCGTTCAGGCGCACGCGCACCTCGTCGCCTGCCTTCACCGTCTGGGCTGCCTTCACCCGCTCGCCGTTGACGCGCACGTGCCCGGCACGGCACGCTGCCGTGGCGAGCGAGCGGGTCTTGAACTGCCGCACCGCCCAGAGCCACGCGTCCACGCGCGCCGAGGAGGAGGTCACCTCCTCACACTAGTTGCCACCAGATCAGCAGGAGCGTCACGAGGAACCCGACGACGTAGTTGATGCCGAGGAAGGCCCGCCAGCCGCGATTGGCCGCGCCGGAGCCGGCGTCGCTCACCGACCAGAACGGCGCCGCGGCGACGATGTAGGGCAGCACGAGCAGCGCGGCGAGGGGACCCGGCCATTCGGTCAGCAGCATCAGGCAGCCGGCCGCGGCCCAGAGCACGATCGCCAACCGCACGGTGCGGGCGGCCCCCAGCCAGGTCGCGATCGAGGCGATGCCTCCCGCTCGGTCCGGCTCCACGTCCTGCACCGCCCCGAAGGCGTGGCTGGCCATGCCCCAGAGGAAGAAGGCGACGAGCAGCGCGAGCAGCGGCGGTGTGAGCACTGCACCGGCGACCGCGAGTCCGTAGACGGCGGGGCTGACGAAGTGCGTCGCCGACGTCGCCGAGTCCAGCAGCGGGCGCTCCTTGAAGCGCAGGCCGGGCACCGAGTACGCGAGCACGGCGAAGATGCTGACGGCGAGCACGATCCACGACAGCGGCTGCGCGGTGCCCGCTGCGATCAGCAGCGCGACGACGAAGACGCCGCTGCTGATGCTCGCTGCGAGCATGATCGGGCGGTGCAGTCTCGGGCTCAGCAGTGCGCCCTCTGCGCCGCCCTTCCGCGGGTTGCGCAGGTCTGACGCGTAGTCGAAGACGTCGTTGACGCCGTACATGAGCAGGTTGTACGGCACGAGGAAGAACAGCGTGCCGATCACGAAGACGGCATCGATCCGGCCGGTCGAGAGCAGGTACGCCGCGGCGAAGGGATACGCCGTGTTCACCCAGCTCAACGGGCGCGAGGAGAGGAACAACGCGCGCGCGATGCCGGTGCCCTCAGTCGTTGCTCTCACGCCGGCCTCCCAGAAGCACCCAGAGCGATGGCAGCAGCACCGCCGCGGCCACCGGGTAGGCGAAGTCCTCGATCGGTGCGAGCCCGATCTGTATGCCGCTACGGGAATGCACCGAGTACGACATGATCCCGACGGCGATCATGATGTTATCGAACACGGCGGTCGCCACGAGTGTGAGCACGAGGGCGATGCCGATGGGCGCCAGCAGGCGCGGACGCCGGCGCAACGCCACGACGCCGACCACGGCCACGATGGCGAGCGCGATCGCGTCGAGCAGGGCGTAGGTCATGCGCGACGCCGTTTCATCAGGGATTCGGTCAGGGCGATCGCGTTCATGGTCAGGTAGCACAGCAGCACGAGGAAGAACGGCTCCTCGAGCGTCAGCTCGGGGGCCAACATGAGGCCGGTCAGGAAGGGCGAATCGCCCACGAGGAAGAGCCCAAGCGCGATTCCCGCGAGGTCCCAGAGGAGCAGGAAGGCGACCCCGATGGCGAGCACGGCCGCCGCCCGCCAGGGGGAGCGCCAGAAGAACAGCCGGAAGCGCGCATCGAGCACGACCATCCCCGCTATGGAGAGCAGCAGTGCCCCGAGGTAGGCCGCACCCATCAGCTCTCCGCCGCCACGGCATCCGCGACGGCGACGGGACCGGGTGCGACCTCGCCGCGCACCCGCTTCAGTTGCAGCTCTGCGCTGATGAGGCACATCGGCAGTCCCACTCCGGGAATGGTCGTTCCGCCGGCGTAGCTGAGGCCACGTACCCGGTGCGAGCGGTTGGACCCGCGGAGGAACGCGCTCTGGCGCAGGGTGTGGGCGGGACCGAGGGCGCCGCCCTGCCACGCGTTCAGGTCGCTCGCGAAGTCGGCCGGTCCCACGGTGCGCCGCAGCACGATGCGTTCCCGCAGATCGGGGATGCCGGCCCACTGCGCCAACCGGTCGATCGCGGCATCGGCCGCGGACTCGACCGCGGCGTCGCCGTCGCCCTCGAGCCCGCCGGCGCCGATCGAGGGATCGGCCGGCACCGGGATGAGCAGGAAGAGGCTCTCGTGGTCGGCGGGTGCCACGCTGGGATCGGTCGCGCTCGGCATCGAGACGTAGAACGAGGCCGGCTCGGGCACGCCCGGCCGGGCGCCGAAGATGCGAGCGAAGTTCGTGCGCCAGTCCGCGGTGAAGACGAGGGTGTGGTGCGCCAGCTGCGGCAGCCGCCCGCGCACTCCGAGCATGACGAGCACGGCACCGGGCCCGGGGTTGCGCCGTCTCCACCACCGTTCCGGATAGGTGCGCTGGGCCGCGGGAAGCAGTTCGGTCTCGGTGTGGTGCAGGTCGGCGCACGAGACGACCTCGTCGGCGGCGATCTGCTGCAGGCTTCCGTCGATCTCGACCTGCACCCCGGTCACCGAGACCGGCGACTCGGAGGTCGTGGTGATGGCGCGCACCCGCGCGCCCGTGAGGAGGAGCGCACCGTTCTCGCGAGCGAGGCGGGCGATGGAGTCGATCAGGGTGCGGAACCCGCCCTGCGGATAGCGCACGCCGTCGGCGAGGTCGAGGTGGCTCATCAGGTGGTAGAGCGCCGGGGCGTCGAAGGGCGATGAGCCGAGGAAGACCGCGGGGTAGCCGAGGATCTGGCGCAGTCGGCGATCGCGGAAGCGCCGGGAGACGTACGTGTCGAGGCTCTGGGTGAGCAGCCGCAGCAGGGCGGGTACGCGTGCGCCCAGCCCGGGGGAGCGGATCGCCGCGAGCGACGAGAAGTCTGTATAGAGGAATCGCTCCACGGCATCACGGTACGCGCCCTCCGCAGAGCGCAGGTAGCGCTCCAGCGCTGCACCGGCCCCAGGCTCGATGCTCTCGAAGAGACGGATGTTGGCCTCGCGCGACGCCGCGACGTCGACCGGCTGCGACGTGCCCTCGAAGTAGAGCCGGTAGCCCGGATCGAGGGTGCGCAGGTCCAGCTGCTCGGCGGCGCTCGTTCCGAGCAGGCGGTAGAAGTGGTCGAAGACCTCGGGCATGAGGTACCACGATGGCCCGGTGTCGAAGCGGAAGCCCGCGCTCTCCCACAGGCCGGCGCGTCCGCCCAGCGTGGCGTTCGCCTCGAGGAGCGTGACCTGCCTGCCCTCACGGGCCAGCAGTGCCGCCGTCGCGAGGCCGGCGATGCCGCCGCCGATGATCACGGTGCGCGTCACGGTCGTCGTCCTCCCGAGCTGAGCGCGGTGCGCGCCGCGATGCCGAGCTTGGCCGCATCCGTCACGCGCACGCGCGTGACCATGAGCCGCTCGGCCGGCGTGCGGCGCAGCTTCTCGGCCAGCCGCGCGAACAGCCGGGCGGCCGTGGCGACGGCGACCCTGCTCCCGCGCGGAAGCAGGGTGATCGCCTCCTCGGCGGCGAGCAGGTCGTCGTCGATGTCATCGAGCAGGGCGTTCTTGGTGGTCTCCGTGAGCGCGGCGCCCTGAACGCCGGGCAGGTAGTTGCGACCCAGCTGGCCGGCGTCGGCCGCGAGGTCGCGCAGGAAGTTCACCTTCTGGAACGCGGCGCCGAGACGGGTCGCGCCGGCTTCGAGCACGCGGTGCTGTTCGGGCGAATAGCTCACGCCGGCCACGAAGACCCGCAGGCACATCAGGCCGACGACCTCTGCGGAGCCGTGGATGTAGCTGCCCAACTCCCCGTCGGCCAGTGGGGCCGAGTCCAGGTCTCGACGCATGGAGGCGAAGAACGGGGCGGTCAGGCTCGGGGAGATGCCGTAGCGGCGCCCGACGTCGGCGAAGGCGTGCACGATCAGGTTGGTGCTGAAGCCGCAGTCCAGGGCCCGGACGGTCTCGTTCTCGAGGTCATCCAGCTGGCGCCTCTGCTCCGCGAGGCTGAGCCCCGCCTGGGCCGCCGATCCGTCGACCACTTCATCCGCGACCCGTACGAGGGCGTAGATGGAACGGATGGGGGTGCGCAACTCGGGGGCGAGCAGGCGCGTCGAGGTTCCGAACGACGTGGAGTAATGCGCGATGACGGCCGCCGCGCTCGCGTGGGCTGCGGCCGTATAGAGGGAGTCGGTCATCGCGCCCTGCTCACCGCGGACGAGGCGAACTCGGCCAGCTCATCGGCGAGGGTCTCCGGCAGCTCGGATGCGGCGAGTTCGGCGACCGCGAGAGCGGCGTACTGCTCAGCCAGTCGCTGCGTCTCGGCGTCGGCGCCGCAGAGGTGCAGGTGTTCGCGCACGACGGCCGCCGCGTCCTCCTCCAGCGAGGGGTCGCCGATGAGCGCGCTGATCGCCGCCCAGGAGTCCGTGGTCGCCGCATGCGCGAGCAGGGTGGTCGCCTTGCCGGCACGCAGGTCGGCCAGAACGCTCTTGCCGGTCACCGCACCGTCGCCGAATACGCCGAGGAGGTCGTCCGTGAGTTGGAAGGCGATACCGGCGAAGCGGCCGAATCGGCCGAGCGCGGAGATCTCCCGCTCGCCGGCGCCGGCGAGCACGGCGCCCGCCTGGAGGGGCGCCTCGCAGGAGTAGACGGCCGTCTTGCGCTCGAGCGTCGCGATGACCTCCGACAGGGGTGGCGTGTTGATCGCTCCGGCGACATCCGCGAGTTCGCCCGCAGCCGAGACGAAGACGGCACGGTCGATGATCTCGAGCAGCCGCATGCGCACCTCGGCGGGCACGTCGAGGGAGGCAACGAGGCGGTGGGCGAGGCTCAGGGCGAGGTCGCCGGCGAGCAGTGCTGCGGCGGTTCCCCATTCCCGCGCCCGGCCCGATTCGACGCCGCGGGCACGTGCCCGCGTCGCGAACGCGCCGGCGACGTTGGGAGCACCCCGCCGGAACTCGTCGCCGTCGATGATGTCGTCGTGGATGAGGAAGGCGGTGTGCAGCAGCTCGAACGCCGCCGCGAGAGCCGTCGCCGCCTCGGGGTCCGCGCCACCGAAGGCCTCGTAGGCGGCGAGAACGAGTGCCGGCCGTGCGCGCTTTCCGCCCGTACTCGCCGCCTCGAGCCGGCGCCAGAGTTCGACGTAGTCCGGCCCGAAGGCGTCGGCGCGCTCGAGCGCCTCGGCGAAGATCCGGTCGAGCCGGAGCTGCACCGCGTCGATGGCGATCTCAGGCATGGAAGCGTTCCAGCTCGCCCAGTTGCAGCACCATCCACGGGCTGAACGCCCACGGGGTCGCCTCGACGGCGTCGACGAGCGCCGCCGGGCTCACCCAGGTGAACTCGGCCACCTCGCGGGGATCGGGGTCGGGCGCGTCGTCGGTGACGGCGATGTAGACCGGGCAGATCTCGTTCTCGACCGTGCCGCCGGCATCCGTTGCGCGGTAGCGGAAGAGGGGCAGCACGAGCTGCACGTCGCGCACCCGGATGCCGAGTTCGGCGTCGGCGCGCCGGTGCACGGCGCTCAGGAGCGGCTCGGCCGGACGGGGGTGCCCGCAGAACGAGTTCGTCCACACACCGGGCCAGGTGCGTTTCGCCAGCGCACGCCGCGTGACGAGCAGGCGGCCGTCCCTGTCGACCACGTAGCACGAGAAGGCGAGGTGGAGGGCGGTATCCGGACCGTGGGCCTCGGCCTTCATGGCGGTGCCGACCGGCGCTCCGTCGAGGTCGACGAGAACGATCTCATCGTCCACTGGGTGCTCCGTCGGCAACAGCGTCATGCATTCCTCCACAATTAGCTAACTCAGTTAGCCAGATCGACGTTAGCATGTTCTCATGTCCACGGGAACCGACGCACGCGATGAGGGTGTGGCGTACTGGTACGACGTCGAGGACGGCGAGACCACCGCTGCGATCACCGTTCTCGAGGCGATGCGCCGGTTCCGGGCCGCGGACCGTTTGATGCGGGTGCGCACCCAGGGCGACATGGACATGGGGGAGACCGACCTCGCCGCCCTGCGCTTCATCATCGCCGCGGAGAAGAACGGCACCTCCGTCGGACCGACCGACCTGGCCCGGCACCTCGCCATCTCGACGGCGGCGACCGCGAAGCTCGTCACGCGCCTCGTGGCATCGGGGCACCTGCGCCGCCAGCCGCATCCGAGCGACGGGCGCGCGCTCGTGCTGACCACGACCGACAGCTCCCACGAAGAGGTGCGCAAGAGGCTCGGACCGATGCACCGGCGCATGCTGGAGGTCGCTGAGACCCTCACCCCCGATGAGCGCGTGATCGTCGGGCGCTTCCTCTCGGCCATGGCGGATGCCGTGACGGTTCACGACGATCGGTAACGCCTCACGGCTGGCCGTGGGGCATGCTGGGGGAGTGAGCATGCGCAGCGGAGACGCCTGGGTCGAGGGGCCGGACGGCGCCCGCTACTGGGGGCGATTCGGTGCGGCCGGGCTGCTGGCGTGGGATCCCGTCGCCGGAGTCCTCATGCAGCATCGGGCCGCGTGGAGTCATTTCGGCGGAACCTGGGGCCTGCCTGGCGGGGCCCGCCTCGAGGGCGAGAGCGCGGTCGACGGCGCCCTGCGGGAGGCCCAGGAGGAGGCGGGCGTACGCGCCGGCGACCTCGAGGTGCTCACCACCTCGGTCTTCGACGTGGGGTTCTGGTCGTACACGACGGTGATCGCCCGGGCCGTGCGTGCCTTCGAGCCCGTCATCAACGATCCCGAGAGCATCGCCGTGCGCTGGGTCCCCGTCGACGAGCTCGACGCCCTCGAGCTTCACCCCGGATTCGCGGCGAGCTGGCCGGGCCTGCGGGCGCTGCTGCCGACGGCCTGAGTTCAGCCGGTCGTCGCCGGTGTCGGATCGGCGTGCTTGCGCGGGAACCACGGGATGACGGGTGATGTGGCGGCCTGGTAGTCCGCGTACTCCGGATGCCGTGCCCGCGAGAGTGACTCGGTGAAGACGGTCGATCCCACGAACAGCAGCGTGAGCAGCACGGGGGCGAGCAGACTCCAGTGCAGCAGCTGGCCGGTCGCCGTGACGGCGAAGAGGAAGAACACCCACCATTGCGCCTGCTCGAAGAAGAAGTTGGGATGCCGCGAGAAGCGGAACAGACCCCGGGTGAGGAAGCCGGGTGACACGGTGCGGCCGGCCGCGAGTTCCCGCTTCTTCCACTGGTGGAAGTTCCACTGCTGCTGGTTGGCCGCCGTCTCGCCGGCGAGGAAGAGCAGGAACAGCACGGCGAGCACGATGTCCCAGCCGTTCAGCGCCGCACCGCCGTTGTCGTAGACCGTCCAGGCGGGCAGGCAGATGCCCAGGATGAGGGCGTTCTGGTAGAGGGCGATGAAGAAGAAGTTGAAGGCCTGGAATGCCGCCGGCGACATCCGGCTACGCAGTACGGCCCAGCGGTAGTCCTCGCCGCCCGGGGCGTAGCCGCCCTTGCGCGCGAAGTTGAACGTGAGCCGCGTACCCCACAGCGTGACCAGCACGGCCATGATCAGCAGGCGCGGGTCGGAGAATCCGCTGGCCGCCGCGAACACCCAGACGTAGGCGATCGGCGCGAGTGACCAGATGCGGTCCACCCACGAGTACTCGCGCGTGAGGAGGGAGGCGAGCCAGGTGGCTGCGACGAGTGCCCCGCAGATCCAGAGGCAGAGCACGAGGGGGTTCATGTCTCGCATTGTAGACTCGGCCCGTGGCCGCGCAGATGGAGCCCAGCGCTCGCGTGTTGACCGTGCCCAACGTGCTGAGTTTCATACGGCTCGCCCTCGTGCCGGTCTTCCTCATGCTGCTCGTCATCGGCGACTTCGTGGCGGCCCTCGTCGTGCTCGTCGTCTCGAGCATCACCGACTTCCTCGACGGCTACCTCGCCCGGCGCCTGAACCAGGTCTCGCGACTGGGCCAGCTGCTGGACCCGGCCGCCGATCGCCTCTACCTGTTCGCTGCGCTGCTGGGCCTTGCCACCCGCGAGCTGATCCCGTGGTGGCTCGTCGCCCTCATCGTCGGGAGGGACGTCTTCCTGCTCGTGCTCGGCATGGTGCTCGCCGGGCACGGCTTCGGCCCGCTGCCCGTGCACCAGCTCGGCAAGGTGGCCACCTTCGCGCTCTTCCTCGGCCTGCCCGTGATCATGCTCGGCGTGGCA
This sequence comes from Rathayibacter sp. YIM 133350, assembly GCF_037404875.1. Taxonomy (NCBI): domain Bacteria; kingdom Bacillati; phylum Actinomycetota; class Actinomycetes; order Micrococcales; family Microbacteriaceae; genus Rathayibacter; species Rathayibacter sp. YIM 133350. The sequence continues at coordinate 107,607 of NZ_JBBELO010000039.1, read as the reverse complement.
TTCCCGGCCGCCGCCGTCGTCGCGGAGCCGGTCGGCTGGGCGATCGCGTTGTGGGGCACGTTCCTCTACTGGTGGGCCGGCGTGATCTACGCGATCGAAACCGGGCGTGTCATTCGCCTCCCGCACCTCGCGCCGGCTGCGCGATCCGATACGCTGGAATGAAAAGGAAAGGGGCATCGTGGGTCAGTCGGAGAATCCGCTGTTCGGCCAACCGGCCAACGGCATCGGCGGGAAGCCGTTCGAGCCTTCCACGGACACGACGTTGTCGTTCACCCAGGAACAGGCCGCCGCACTCTCCGCCCTCGACTCCGATCTCACGGCCGAGGAGGAGGATGCCGTCTCGGCACTGCCCTCCGGCTCTGCGCTGCTCGTGGTGCGCCGCGGCCCGAACGCCGGCGCCCGCTTCCTGCTCGACTCCGACGTGACCACGGCCGGACGCCATCCCGACGCCGACATCTTCCTCGACGACGTCACCGTCTCACGTCACCACGCGCAGTTCCTGCGCCACGGCACGGCCTTCGAGGTCAAGGACCTCGGCTCGCTGAACGGCACCTACTTCGACGGGGTGCGCATCGACACGGCCATGCTCAGCGACGGGGCCGAGGTGCAGGTGGGCAAGTTCCGCCTGACCTTCTACTCGTCGAGGTACGACCTCGCCGGAGCGTGATGGCAGGCGCACCGGCCGCCGTACGCGCGCCGAGCACGGCGCAACTGCTCAGCATCGGACAGGTGCTGGCGCGTCTGAGCCCCGAGTTCCCTGACCTGACCCCCTCCAAGCTGCGCTTCCTCGAGGAGCAGGGCCTCATCTCGCCGGCCCGCACGGAGTCGGGCTATCGCAAGTTCGGCGCCGCCGACCTGGAGCGCATCGAGCGCATCCTCACGATGCAGCGCGACCAGTACCTCCCGCTCAAGGTCATCCGCAGCCATCTCGAGCAACTCGATGCCGGCCACGTGCCCACGTTGCCCGCCGCCACGGCGCCCTCCATGCTCGGCAGTGCCCGCCGGCTCAGCCGCGAGGAACTGCTGAGCGAGGCGGGTGCGAGTTCCGCCCTGCTCGGCGAGGCGGTCTCGGCCTCGCTCCTGAACGCCGGCGACGTGTTCGGCGAGGATGCCGTGACCGTGCTGCGCTGCCTCGTCGAACTGCGCCGTGTCGGCATCGAGCCGCGGCACCTGCGCGGTTTCCGGGCAGCCGCCGAGCGCGAGGCGGCTCTCGTCGAGACCGCGACGGCGACGCTCGCGCGCAAGCGCGACAGCGCCAGCCGCGCCAAGGCGGCCGAGCTCGCGATCGAGGTCGCGACCCATCTGGAGACGGTGCGCGCGAACCTCACGCGCGCCGCGATCGTGCGCGGGACGCAACGATGATCGGCGACACGCTGGGAGCGGATCATTGAGGCAGCACACTCGCATCGCTACCGTTGAGAGCAGCGGTGCTGTTCCGCCCGCACCGTTGAAAGAGGCCGACCATGAGTGAACTCAGCCGGAGTGATTCCGAGCGTTACGACCTCGGTCTCCTCTTCACCGACGGACTGCCCGAGATGGATGCCTCCACGGGCTACCGCGGCGCCGTCGCCGCCCGCGCTGCGGGCATCAGCTACCGCCAGCTCGACTACTGGGCACGCACCGAACTCGTCGAGCCGACGGTTCGGGGAGCAGCGGGTTCGGGTTCGCAGCGTCTCTACGGCTTCCGCGACATCCTGGTGCTGAAGCTCGTCAAGCGCCTTCTGGACACCGGCATCTCGCTCCAGCAGATCCGCACCGCCGTGAACCAGCTGCGCGAGGCCGGCGTCAACGACCTGGCGCAGACGACGCTCATGAGCGACGGCGCCAGCGTGTACCTCTGCACCTCCGACGACGAGGTCATCGACCTCGTGAGCCGCGGCCAGGGCGTCTTCGGCATCGCCGTGGGCAAGGTGCTGCGCGAGGTGGAGTCCAGCCTCGTCGAACTCGACATGCAGCCGAGCGATCACATGGACGAACTGGCCGTGCGTCGCGCCGTGCGCAAGACCGGCTGATCCGCCCCACACCACACGCGCCGCTCAGCTCGCGCGCCGCGGGGCGGACGATCGGCGCCGAAGCTAGGCGAGGTTGGCGTACTCGCCGATGCGCGCGGTGCGCAGCACCCGGTCCAGCAGCTGGTCGAAGTAGCGCGCCATCTCCAGGGCGCTCTCGCCCGGCCAGGCGTGCAGCGGCTGACCGGCGCCCTGCGCCTGCTGCAATGAGGTGCGCTCCGGCAGCTGGGGGGAGAGCACGAGCGGCCCGAACATGTCGCGCAGCTCCTTGATGCGGTACTGGTGCTCGAGTGAGGCGACGCGGGTGCGGTTCACGATGATGCCGAGCGGCTGGAGACGGCTCGACATGCCGCGGCGGATCTCCTCGATGGCGCGCAGTGCGCGGTCCGCGGCCGCGACGGAGAACAGGCCGGGCTCGGTGACGACGGCGACGCGGTCACTCGCGGCCCACGCCGTGCGGGTGAGCGCGTTCAGGGTCGGCGCGCAGTCCACGAGGACGAGGTCGTATTCGTCCTCGATCGTCTCGAGAGCGTCCTCGAGCTTCCAGATGTCGCGCTCATGCGGATGCGGTCCGTCGAAGTTGATCGCCGACGGGCTGCCGATCATGACGTCGAGCGTCGAATTCGGGCGACCCCGCGTCCACCCGCTCGTGGCGATCGCGCTGCGCACGATCTTCTCTTTCGGGCTCGCCAGCACATCGGCGACGTTGAGGTGTCCGGCGATGCTGACGGCCATTCCCGTCGACACGTCAGACTGCGGGTCGAGGTCGACGACAAGCGTGCGGATTCCACGGGCGAATGCGGCCGAGGCCAGTCCGAGGGTCACCGTTGTCTTGCCGACGCCTCCCTTCAAGGAGCTGACGGAGAGTACGTGCACAAACAGATACGTTACCTTTACTAGTCTGGGAGAACCTAAACCGCTGCGTTGCCCCTGTCGGGGTGCTGTGAAAGGCCTGCATGTTCACGAAGATCCTTGTTGCCAACCGCGGTGAAATCGCCATCCGAGCGTTCCGGGCCGCTTACGAATTGGGAGCGAGGACCGTCGCCGTCTTCCCGTTCGAAGACCGCAACTCCCTGCACCGCCTGAAGGCCGACGAGGCGTACCAGATCGGCGAGCCCGGGCATCCGGTGCGCGCGTATCTGGATGTCGCCGAGATCATCCGCGTCGCCCGCGAGTCGGGTGCCGACGCCATCTACCCGGGCTACGGCTTCCTCTCGGAGAACCCCGAGCTCGCCGAGGCGGCCGCCGCAGCGGGCATCACGTTCATTGGGCCGGGCAAGAGCGTGCTCGAGATGGCCGGAAACAAGGTCACCGCCAAGGAGCACGCGATCGCCGCCGGCGTTCCCGTGCTGGCCTCCACGCCGCCCTCGCGCGACATCGACGAGCTTCTCGCCGGTGCCGACGCGATCGGGTTCCCCATCTTCGCCAAGGCCGTCGCCGGCGGCGGCGGTCGTGGGATGCGCAGGGTCGACAGCAAGGACAAGCTGCGGGCGGCCCTGGCCGAGGCCATGCGCGAGGCCGACAGCGCCTTCGGCGACCCCACCATGTTCCTCGAGCAGGCCGTGCTGCGACCCCGGCACATCGAGGTGCAGGTGCTCGCCGACGCCACCGGCGAGACCGTGCACCTGTTCGAGCGGGACTGCTCCGTGCAGCGCCGCCACCAGAAGGTCATCGAGATCGCGCCGGCCCCGAACCTTCCCGAGGAGACCCGGCAGGCGCTCTACCGCGACGCCATCGCCTTCGCCCGCTCCATCGGCTACGTCAACGCGGGCACGGTCGAGTTCCTGCTCGACACGGCTGGCGAGCGCGCGGGCAAGCACGTCTTCATCGAGATGAACCCGCGCATCCAGGTCGAGCACACCGTGACGGAAGAGGTCACGGACGTGGACCTCGTGCAGTCCCAGATCCGCATCGCCGCCGGCGAGAGTCTGGCCGACCTCGGCCTGCAGCAGCAGAACATCCAGCTGCGCGGCGCGGCGCTGCAGTGCCGCATCACGACGGAGGACCCCACGGCGGGCTTCCGCCCCGACACGGGCAAGATCACCACCTACCGCTCCCCGGGCGGGGCCGGCGTGCGCCTCGACGGCGGAACGATCAACCCCGGCGCCCAGATCAGCCCGCACTTCGACTCGATGCTCGCGAAGCTCACCTGCCGCGGCCGCGATTTTCCCGCCGCGGTGGCGCGCGCCCGCCGTGCCCTCGCCGAGTTCCGCATCCGCGGCGTCTCGACGAACATCCCCTTCCTGCAGGCGGTGCTCGAAGACCCCGACTTCCAGCACGGCGACCTCAGCACCTCCTTCATCGACGAGCGGCCCGGTCTCGTGCGCGGCCGGCCCTCGAAGGACCGCGGCACGAAGATCCTCAACTGGCTCGCCGACGTGACCGTGAACCAGCCGAACGGCGCCCGCCCGATCGGCGGCAACCCAATCGACAAGCTGCCCTCCATCGATCTCAGCACCCCGGCACCCGATGGTTCCCGCCAGCGGCTGCTCGAGCTCGGCCCGGCCGGCTTCGCGGCGGCCCTGCGCGCCCAGCAGCCGCTCGCGGTCACCGACACGACCTTCCGTGACGCGCACCAGTCGCTGCTGGCCACCCGCGTGCGCACCCGCGACCTCGCGGCCGTCGCCCCCTACGTCGCCCGGATGACCCCGCAACTGCTCTCCGTCGAGGCGTGGGGCGGGGCGACCTACGACGTCGCCCTGCGTTTCCTCGGCGAAGACCCGTGGGAGCGGCTGGCCTCCCTGCGCCAGGCGCTGCCGAACATCAACATCCAGATGCTGCTGCGCGGACGCAACACGGTCGGCTACACGCCGTACCCGACGGCGGTGACCGAGGCGTTCGTGGCCGAGGCCGCCGCAACGGGCATCGACATCTTCCGCATCTTCGACGCGCTCAACGACGTCGGCCAGATGCGCCCCGCGATCGACGCCGTGCTCGCGGAGGGGCACGCGATCGCCGAGGTGGCGGTGTGCTACACCGGCGACCTGCTCGACCCGGCCGAGGACCTCTACACCCTCGACTACTACCTGCGACTCGCGGAGGCCATCGTCGAGTCGGGCGCCCACGTGCTCGCGATCAAGGACATGGCGGGCCTGCTGCGCCCCGCCGCCGCGACGAAGCTCGTGACCGCCTTCCGTGAGCGCTTCGACCTGCCCGTGCACCTGCACACGCACGACACGGCCGGGGGCCAGCTCGCGACCCTGCTCGCGGCCGCCGCCGCCGGGGTGGATGCCGTCGACGTCGCGAGCGCGCCGATGGCCGGAACGACGAGCCAGCCCTCCGCATCCTCACTCGTCGCCGCGCTCGCGCACACGCCGCGCGACACGGGCCTCTCGCTGGACGCGGTCTCGGACCTCGAGCCCTACTGGGAGGCCGTGCGCAAGGTCTACCGGCCCTTCGAGTCCGGGCTTCCTGGCCCCACCGGCCGCGTCTACCACCACGAGATCCCCGGGGGCCAGCTCTCCAACCTGCGGCAGCAGGCGATCGCCCTGGGCCTGGCAGAGGACTTCGAGCTCGTCGAAGACATGTACGCGGCCGCCAACCGCATCCTCGGTCGCATCCCCAAGGTCACGCCCTCCTCGAAGGTCGTCGGCGACCTCGCGCTGCAGCTCGCCGCCGTGCACGCCGACCCGGCCGACTTCGAGGCGAACCCGCAGAAGTACGACATCCCCGAATCCGTGATCGGCTTCATGGCCGGAGAGCTCGGCGAGCTCCCCGGCGGATGGCCGGAGCCCTTCCGCAGCAAGGTCCTCGCCGGCCGTACCGTCCGCGTCGGCGTGACCGAGATCAGCCCCGAGGATGCCGCCGACCTGGCGGCCGACTCGCAGACCCGTCGGGCGACGCTGAACCGCCTGCTCTTCCCGGCGCCCACCCGCCAGTTCGAGCAGATCCGGGAACTCTTCGGCGACCTCTCCGTCGTCGAGACCCCCGACTACCTGTACGGGCTGCGCCAGGGGAGCGAGCACGTCGTCGAGATCGACAAGGGAGTACGGCTCTACGCGGGTCTCGAGGCGATCGGCGAGGCCGACGACAAGGGCATGCGCACCGTCATGACGACGCTGAACGGCCAGTTGCGCCCGGTCTTCGTCCGCGATCGCGGCATCGCCGTCGAGTCCAAGGCGGCCGAGAAGGCCGACGCCAACCAGCCCGGACAGGTCGCGGCACCGTTCTCGGGCGTCGTCACCCTGCAGGTCGAGGTCGGCGCGAGCGTCCAGGCCGGCCAGGCCGTCGCCTCCATCGAGGCGATGAAGATGGAGGCGGCCATCACGACGCCCGTCGCGGGCGTCATCGAACGGGTCGCCATCCCGCGTACCCAGCAGGTGGACGCCGGTGACCTGCTCGTCGTGGTGCGGGCAGGATAGGCTGTCGTGCTGGATTGCCCGCGAGGAAGGAGCCGACCGTGACGGACCAGGGCGGTGACGGCGCCGACGCGCGCGCCCGTCGGGGACGGCAGGAGCCGGTGGACGAGTACAACAGCGAGCTTCCGCCCCAGACCGGGCCGACGCTGGCCGCTGCGCTGCCCGAGAGCTTCGGCGTCACCATCGACCTGAGCACCCCCCGCGACACCGAGTCCGATGACGACGTGGCGCGGGGCGAGATCACCCTGCAGCCGGTGCGGGCGGCCGACGTGTCGACGCACTCCATTCCGGTGACGACGGGGCCGACGCGCGGACTGCACCGCGGCCAGGGTCCGGCTGCGGGCTCCGCGGACGGCGCGGGAGCCGGCGCCCAGAAGCCGGCATCCTCGCCCTCGGCCACCTCCGCCACAGCGGGAACCACCAAGGCCGTCGCCTCGAAGGGCGCCTCGGCCAAGGCGCCTCCGCGGCCGGCCGGTCCCGAGACGGCGAGCATGCTCACCCCCGAGCGGCTGCTCGAGTCCAGCCGCAAGACCCGCCCGGCGCCCGAGGGCGGCTGGAACCGCGTGGTCTACAACGCGACGGGCCACCTCGTCAATCTCGGAGACTCGCGTGCCGTGCGGGCCCGCAAGAACCTCGACGAACGCATCCAGCGACCCTTCGGCGGCGGAACCCGCTTCGTTCCCGTGCTCACCCGCAAGGGTGGCGTCGGCAAGACGACCGTCACGGCCCTGCTCGGCATGGCGCTCGCGGATGCCCGTGAGGACCGGGTCGTCGCCATCGACGCCAACCCCGACCGCGGAACGCTCTCCGAACGCATCACCAAGCAGACCGGCGCGACCGTGCGCGACGTCGTCGGCAAGGCGCCCTCCATCGGCGGCTACACCGACTTCTCGGCGCTCGTCTCGCGCGACGAGACCCGCCTGGACATCCTCGCGTCCGACACCGACCCGCTGCTCTCCGAGGCGTTCGAGGCCGACGACTACAACGTCGTCGCCGACCTCTCGGCCCGGTTCTACTCGATCGTGCTCACCGACTGCGGCACCGGCATCGTGCACTCGGTCATGCGCGCGACCCTTCAGCGGGCGGATTCGATCGTCATCGTCTCCGGCGGCAGCGTCGACGAGGCCCGACTGGCGTCGGAGACCCTCACCTGGCTCGAGGCGAACGGCTACGCGGACCTGGTCAAGAACTCCGTGGTCGCGCTGAACACCGCGACGCAGGCCACGAATCTCGTGAAGCTGGAAGAGATCGACAGGCACTTCGCCTCGCGGGTGCGCGAGGTCGTCCGCATCCCCTACGACCCCGTGCTCGCCGCCGGTTCCGTCATCCACTGGAAAGACCTGAAACCACTCACTCGGCATTCCGCGCGCGTGCTCGCCGCACTCGTCGTCGAGGGACTGCCCGGCGACGGCGGCCACTGAGCCGCGCCGACATCGAACGAAAGAAACCATGACAGAGCGTGAGATCCGCCTCTTCGGCGACCCTGTGCTGAAGACGGTGTCCGAGCCCATCGGAGCGATCGACGACGGCGTGCGCGCCCTCGTGGCCGACCTCGTCGACAGCGTGAAGCTTCCCGGGCGCGCCGGCGTGGCGGCCGCGCAGATCGGCGTGAACCTGCGGGCGTTCAGCTACAACATCGACGGGGAGGTGGGCTACATCCTCAACCCCGAGATCGTCGAGCTCGCGGGGGAGGTGGAGCAGGTCGAGGAGGGCTGCCTGTCGGTACCCGGACTCTGGTATCCGACCCCGCGCTATCCCTTCGCCCGTGCGAGGGGGATCGACCTGGACGGCAACCCCGTCGAGGTCTCCGGCGATGGCCTGATGGCACAGGCGCTGCAGCACGAGACCGATCACCTCGACGGCCTGCTCTACCTCGACCGGCTCGAGAAGCCGAACCGCCGTGCGGCGATGAAGCAGATCCGCGAGTCCGACTGGTTCTGACCCGCGGGGGCGCCGCAGGAGCGCCGCGAGGACGGCCGCCTGCTCGCGCAGGCGGCCGTTCGCCCTACTGGGCCAGGCTGTAGCCCTGCGTCGCGGGAGCGCCGGAGTACATCTCGTCGATCACCTGGGCGAAGTCCTTCAGGATGACGTGCCGCTTGATGCTCAGCTTCGGGGTGAGGTGGCCGCTCTCCTCGGTGAGGTCGGTCGCGAGCACGGTGAACTTCCGGATGGACTCGGCGCGCGAGACGGTCTCGTTGGCGGCGTCGATGGCCCGCTGGATCTCGGCGATGACGATCGGGTTCACGGCCGCCTCGGCGAGGCTCATGCCGGCATCCTCGCCGTTGTTGCCGAGCCACACCGGCAGCATCTCGGCGTCGAGGGTGACGAGGGCCCCGATGAAGGGCTTGGCGTCGCCGACGACGATGACCTGGCCCACGAGCGGGTTGGCCCGGATGGGGTCCTCGAGCACCGCGGGAGCGACGTTCTTCCCGCCGGCCGTCACGATGATCTCCTTCTTGCGGCCGGTGATGGTGAGGAAGCCGTCCTGGTCGAGCGTGCCGAGGTCGCCGGTGCGCAGCCAGCCGTCGTCGAGTGCTGCCGCGGTCGCCTCGGGGTTCTTCCAGTACTCCTTGAACACGTTGACGCCCTTGACGAGGATCTCGCCGTCGTCTTCGATACGCAGGGAGACTCCCGGCAACGCGGGACCGACGGTGCCGATCTTGGACTTCGCCGGACGGTTGACCGTCGCGGGAGCCGTCGTCTCGGTCAGGCCGTAGCCCTCGAGGATGGTGATGCCGAGGCTGTGGTAGAAGTGGCCGAGACGCGATCCGAGCGGCGCCGAACCGGAGACGGCGTAGCGGACCCGGCCGCCGAGCGCCTTGCGCAGCTTCGCGAAGACGAGGCGGTCGAAGACGGCGAACTTCACCCGCAGGCCGAGCGGCACCTTCTCGCCGTTCTCGAGCAGTCGCGAGTGCTCGATCGCGGCCGTTGCCGCGGCCCGGAAGATCTTGCCCTTTCCGCCGGCCTCCGCCTTCTGCTCGGCGGAGTTGTACACCTTCTCGAACACGCGCGGCACGGCGAGCAGGAAGGTCGGCTTGAAGCTCTCCATGGCGGGAAGGAGCTGGCGCGTGTCAGGCTGGTGGCCCACGTGCACGCCGGCGTGCACCGAGAGCACCGCGATGAGGCGGGCGAACACGTGTGCCGTCGTGATGAAGAGCAGGGTCGAGGCGTTCTCGAGCACCTCGCCGAGGCCGAGGGCCGCGTTGCGGCTCGTCTCCACGAAGTTGGCGTGGGTGAGCACGCATCCGCGGGGCTTGCCGGTGGAGCCCGAGGTGTAGATGAGGGTCGCGATGTCGCTTCCGACGGCCAGGTTGCGTCGCCGCTCGATCTCGGCATCCGACACCTCGGCGCCCTGGGCGGCCAGCTTGTCCAGATCGCCGAGATCGATCTGCCAGACGCGGTCGATGAGCGGGAGCTCGGGGTGCACCTCGTCGAAGCGGGAGAACATCTCGGGAGTCTCGAGGATGAGGGCAACGGCGCCCGAGTCGCTGAGATTCCAGCGGATCTGGCTGGGGGAGCTCGTCTCATACACCGGAACGAGCACGGCGCCCGCGAACCACATGGCGAAGTCGATGAGCGTCCACTCGTAGCGCGTCTTCGACATCAGGCCGACCTTGTCGCCGGGCTGGATGCCGGCGGCGACGAAGCCCTTGGCGAGCGCAACGACCTGACGGTGGAATTCGGCGGTGGTGATCGGCGACCAGCCGGCGCCCGCGGGAACCGAGAACAGGACGGCGTCCGGCGTGCGTGCGACGCGATCCACGAGCAGGTCGGTGGCATTGGCGTCGGGATCCGCCGGCGAGAGGGCGGGCGCATCGAACTGTTTCACGGTATCTCCTTTGGCACCGGGGGAGCGAGGGCCTCCCAGCGCGCTCACCTTTGCGCACGCGGGAGGAGGGAACGTTTCCGGCAGAACTGGTTGATTACACTCTACTTGGTGCGCCGCGAGAGCTCTGCGACGTCACAGCTCGCCCCTCACTGTTGGAAAGGCTCTCAGCGTGCACGCAATCGGCATCGACATCGGCGGAACGAAGATCGCGGGAGCCCTGGTCGACGAGCTCGGAACCATCCTGCGCTCGGACCGGGTGCCGACGCCGAAGGACTCCGAATCGCTGGAGAACGCCCTCATCGAGATGATCCGCTCGCTCGCGGACGGGGGTGACGCGATCGCGGTCGGCGTGGCCGCTCCCGGCTTCATCGACGCGTCGCAGTCGGTCGTCTACTACACGCCGAACATCGACTGGCGCAACGAGCCCCTGAGGGCCAAGCTCGAGCAGCGGCTGGACCTTCCGGTCTTCATCGACAACGATGCCAACGCCGCCGGCTGGGCCGAGTTCCGCTTCGGAGCCGGCCGGCTCTACAGCGACATGGTCACCCTCACGATCGGCACCGGCGTCGGAGGCGCGATCGTCATGAGCGACCAGCTCGTGCGGGGCGGCTTCGGTGCGGGCGCCGAGATCGGCCACATGCGCGTCGTTCCCGACGGCCTTCCCTGCGGCTGCGGGGCCCGCGGCTGCATCGAGATGTACGGCTCCGGCCGTGCACTGCTGCGCTTCGCCAACGAGCTCGCGGATGCGGGCGGCATCGGGCAGACCCTCGCGGCCGTGCGCCGGCGCAACGGCGCGCTCACGGGCCACGACATCAGCGACCTCATCGGCTCGGGGGATGCCGGAGCCGAGGCGGCACTGCGCACCCTCGGCAACTGGCTCGGCCAGGCGAGCGCGAGCCTGTCGGCGATCCTGGATCCCCAGGTCTTCGTGTTCGGCGGCGGCGTCTCGGCGGCGGGCGAGGCCCTGCTCGAGCCCATCCGCAGCGCCTTCATCGAGCACGTGCCTGCCCGCGGCTATCACCCGGAACCGGACTTCCTCGTCGCCGAGCTCGTGAACGACGCCGGCGTCGTCGGAGCGGCCGACCTGGCGCGCATCGGCGCCACCCGCGCGGCCGCGCGATAGTCTCTCAACCGGCGGCGCGGCAGGAGCGGACATGTTCTATTGGGTGATGAAGCACATCGTGGTCGGTCCACTGCTGCTCAGCCTGTTCCGCCCGTGGGTCGTCGGCCTCGACAAGGTGCCCGAGCACGGCGCGGTCATCATGGCCAGCAACCACCTCTCGTTCATCGACTCGATCTTCCTGCCGCTCATCATGAAGCGGCGCATGGTCTTCCTCGCCAAGAGCGAGTACTTCACGGGCACCGGCCTCAAGGGCTGGGCAACGCGGCTGTTCATGAATGCGGCCGGGCAGCTGCCCATCGACCGCTCCGGCGGCAAGGCGAGCGAGGCATCGCTCGCCACCGGCCTGCGCGTGCTCTCCGAGGGCACGGTGCTCGGCATCTACCCCGAGGGAACCCGTAGTCCCGACGGCCGGCTCTACCGCGGACGCACGGGCGTGGCCCGCATGGTGCTCGAGGCGGGCGTGCCGATCGTGCCGGTCGCCATGATCGACACCGAGAAGGTCATGCCCATCGGCAAGCGCCTTCCCTCGGTGCGCCGGGTGGGCATGATCTTCGGCGACCCGCTCGACTTCTCCCGCTTCGAGGGCATGGAGGGCGACCGGTTCGTGCTGCGCAGCGTGACCGACGAGATCATGTACGAGCTCGACCGGCTCTCCGGACAGGAATACGTGGACGTCTACGCGAGTTCGGTGAAGGAAAGACGCGCAGGCCTTTCACGGTAGGCTGACGCAGTCCGTGCCCGTGCGCCCCGCGCGCGCGTGCGCATCCGCTCGCCGTGCCAGGAGAAGGAATGAACCCCGTGGCAGACCCCACAGAACAGGTTGTCGTCGCCGACGAGTCGGTCATCGAGGGCCTGGACTCCTGGCGTGACCTGCCGATCAAGCAGCAGCCGCAGTGGTACGACGCCGAGGCGGCCCGGGCGGCGTCTGCGCAGATCTCGACCCTCCCGCCGCTCGTCTTCGCGGGCGAGGTCGACAACCTGCGCGAGCGGCTCGCCGCGGCCGCCCAGGGGAAGGCCTTCGTGCTGCAGGGCGGGGATTGCGCCGAGACCTTCGCCGGTGCGACGGCGGATGCGATCCGCAACCGCGTGAAGACCCTGCTGCAGATGGCGGTCGTGCTCACCTACGGCGCGTCGATGCCCGTCGTGAAGATGGGCCGCATGGCCGGGCAGTTCGCCAAGCCGCGTTCCAGCGACGAGGAGACACGGGGCGGCGTCACGCTGCCCGCCTACCGTGGCGACATCATCAACGGCTACGACTTCACCCCGGAGTCGCGTCGCGCCGACCCCGCGCGGCTCGTGCAGGGCTACCACACGGCGGCATCGACGCTGAACCTCATCCGTGCCTTCACCCAGGGCGGGTTCGCCGACCTGCGGCAGGTGCACAGCTGGAACCGCGGCTTCGCGCAGAACCCGGCCAACCAGCGCTACGAGGGGCTCGCCCGCGAGATCGACCGCGCCGTGAAGTTCATGGAGGCGGCCGGAGCCGACTTCGACGAACTCAAGCGGGTGGAGTTCTACACCGCCCACGAGGGGCTGCTCATGGACTACGAGCGGCCGATGACGCGCATCGACTCACGCACCGGCACCCCCTACAACACCTCGGCCCACTTCGTCTGGATCGGCGAGCGCACGCGGGACATCGACGGCGCGCACGTGGACTTCCTCTCGCGGGTGCGCAACCCCATCGGCGTGAAGCTCGGCCCCTCGACGAGCGCCGATGACATGCTCGCCCTGATCGACAAGCTCGACCCAGACCGGGAGCCCGGCCGGCTCACCTTCATCACCCGGATGGGAGCGGGCAAGATCCGCAGCGCGCTCCCGCCCCTGCTGGAGGCCATCAAGGCGAGCGACGCCCGCCCGCTGTGGATCACCGACCCGATGCACGGCAACGGCCTCACCACTCCGACGGGCTACAAGACCCGCCGCTTCGATGACGTCGTCGACGAGGTCAAGGGCTTCTTCGAGGCGCACCGCGACGCAGGGACGCACCCCGGCGGCATCCACATCGAGCTGACCGGCGACGACGTGACCGAGTGCCTCGGCGGCAGCGAGCAGCTCGATGAGGCGAGCCTCGCCACGCGCTACGAGTCGCTGTGCGATCCGCGGCTGAACCACATGCAGTCGCTCGAGCTCGCATTCCTCGTGGCAGAGGAACTCAGCGCCCGCTGAGCGTGCGGTGCCACCGGGTCAGCCGTTGAAGTTGGCTTCCACCTTCGAGCCGCGCTTGACGGCGTCACCGGCGGCCGGCTCCTGCTCGTCGGCCTGCACGACGTTGCGGAAGAGCTCGGGAACGTTGGAGTCGAAGCTGAGTCCCGCGTCTTCGATGAGCTTCTTGGCCTCGTTGATGGTCTTGCCGACGACGTTCGGAACGGCGATGCGCTCCGGCCCCTTCGACGGGATGATGACGATGCCGTCGCCGGGGTGCATGGGGTCCGCCTGCGGCTCCGTGCGGATGACGGAGTCCTTGGGCACGTCTTCGCTGAACTCCGCGTCGCCCACCGTCGGTGCCAGGCCCGCGCCGCTCAGCGTGGCGGTGGCCGCGTCGACGCTCGCGCCCGTGACGTCGGGGATGGGCCCGGAGGAGACGACGAGCGTGATGGCGCCCTTCTCGGGATACTGAGCCGGCAGCGCGTTCCCGGATCCGTCGAGCGCGGCCAGGACGATCCCCGGTGCCTGATCCGAGAACTGCGCGCTCGAGGGACCGACCGTGAAGCGGGCGAGCTGGTTCTTCGCGTCCGCCTCCTGGGCGCCGACGACGGAGGGCACATCGAGGATGGCCGGACCGAGCGAGAGGTAGAGCGTCACGGTGCTGCCGCGATTGGCCGCTGAGCCCTCTGCGGGATCGGTTCCGGATGCGAGGTCCTTCGCGACCACGGGATCGTTGCGGGAGCCGAGCTCGACCTGGAACCCGGCGTCGGTGAGCGCGGCGACCGCGGCATCCTTGCTCGCTCCGACGACGCTCGGCACGGGGGCGGTCGAACCGGGCCCTGCACCGAAGTACCAGCCGGTCGCCCCGCCCATCGCGGCGAGCAGCACGACGAGCACGAGCAGCAGGTAGCCGCGCCGACTGCGCGTGCGGGCCTTCGCGGCCAGCACCGTCGTCGCATCCTGCTGCACGGGGCCGGTGCGGTGGCGCGCGGGCGGCTGGCCCAGTACCTGGGTCGCGGCATCGGCGGGGTAGGCGGGCCCGACCGGCAGGACCATCGTCGGCTGCACGCCCTCGGCGATCGCCGCCTCGGGGTCGCGCACGAGCTTCTCGACGTCCTTCAGCCGCTCGAGCATGACGCGAGCGTCGCGGGGTCGCTCCTCGGGGTCGCGCGCCGTGGCCCACAGCACGAGGTCGTCGAGCTCGGCAGGCACAGCCGGCACCTTCGCGCTCGGACGCGGCACGTGGTCGTTGGCGTGCTGGTAGGCGATCTGCATCGGGGCCTCGCCCACGAAGGGCTGCTGGCCGGTGAGCATCTCGTACATCATGATGCCGAGTGCATAGATGTCGCTGCGGGCATCAGCCACCCCGCGGGTCACGAGCTCGGGGGAGAGGTAGGCGATGGTTCCGAGCAGGGCCTGACCGGTGGCGGTGTTGGCGCTCGCCGCCCGTGCCAGCCCGAAGTCGCCGAGCTTGATGCGCCCGTCGTCGGCCAGCAGCACGTTCTCGGGCTTGAGATCGCGGTGCACGATGCCGGCCTTGTGCGCGGCGGCGAGCCCCGAGAGCACGGCGGAGAGGATGTCGATGGTCTGCTCGGGGGTCAGGCGGCCGTAGTCCTTCAGCAGGTCGCGCAGCGTGATGCCCGGAAGGTACTCCATGACCAGGTACGCCATGTCGGAGTCCTGGCCCTGGTCGAAGACGTTGACGACGTTCGGATGCGCCAGTCGCGCGGCCGAGCGCGCCTCCTGGACGAAGCGGCTCTTGAAGGTGTTGTCGTCGGCGAGATGGCCGTGCATGATCTTGATGGCCACCCGGCGTTCGAGCCTGAGGTCGGTCGCGAGGTAGACGGTGGCCATTCCACCGCGGGCGATCCGCGAGCGCACCTGATAGCGGCCGTCGATGAGACGGCCGAGCATCGGGTCCGTGGGCGTGATCGTCACCCCGGAATTGTACGAAGAGCCGGGGCGTCTTCTCCGCTAAAACTCCGTGAACTCCGGCATTGGAACGCTCCTGTGACGCAGCGCGCCTCAGCCCAGTTGTGCCAGCCAAGTGCTCGCCGAGAGCTCCCACTTGGCGTAGGCATCGGGGAACGCCGAGATCTGCACCGCCTGGGCGGCCTGCGCCAGGGTCATCTCGTGCCAGCCGGCGATGTCGAGCAGCCCGCGCGTGCGGCCGGCATTCGGATTCGTCGATCCGCCGAAGAACGCGTACGCGGCGCGCACGGGGTCGCGCACCTCGTCGGGGGTGCCCCATCCGGTGCTCGGTCGCTGCTGGAACACGCCGAGGGAGTCCCGGTCGCCGACGTCGAGGTTGCGCAGCCCCGATTCCTGGGCCGCGGCCGCGAGCGCGATGACGAGCCCGCGATCATCGACGCCGATGCTGCGCCCGACGGAGACGATGATCGCTGCGTTCTGGCGCATCTCCTCGGTGAGGGCGACGATACCCCCGGCTGCGGCAATGTCGGGGCCGTTGGTCGGGGCAACCGGAGCGACCGGAGCCGGCGCCGTCGGCGCGGGCGCGGGTGCGGCGGGAGCGAGCGGCGCCTCGGCTGCCGCCAGGGTGATGGCCGGCGCGAGCACGATGCCCTGCCCGGGATGGATGAGGGCGCCCGGCTCGAGTCCGTTCGCGTCCAGGAGCGCCTGCACGCTGGTTCCGGCCGAATGGGCGATCGCCCACAGGGTGTCTCCGGCCACGACGATGTGGGTGCCGGCGCTCGGAGCGGGGGTCGCCGGCGGGGCGGCGGTGTCGGCCACCGGTGCCACGGGGGCCGGCGCACCGAGGGCGAGCTGCTGGCCGGGGAAGATGAGGCTCGAACGCTCGAGGCCGTTCAGGGCGAGCACGGCATCGGTCGCCAGTCCATACCGGGCGGCGATGCCGCTCACGGTATCGCCCTCGACGACCGTGTACACGGCCGGAGCCACCTCCGCGCTGCGCAGGGCGGAGGGCGATGCATCAGCGGGGGTGAGGGAACGTTCCTGGGTCGGATGCCACCCGGCATCCGGGTGCACGGGAGGGGTGGCGGTCGCGTGCGAGCCGCCCAGGCTGACGGCGATGGCGCCGACGATGGCCGCGGGGGCGAGAGTCATGGGATCTCCCTCGATCGCGCCTCAGAGTGTCACAAAAGTGAGCAATTGTCTACTTCCGCGACCAATGTGGCTGGTGTGACATACCGAGTCTGTCAGAGACGCCTCCGAGGGCTGCGGTTGTCCGACGCGGTCCCGGCCGGCCGCGGCGCCCGGTTGGTGGTCGGCCGACGACGTGGCACTCTAGAGACCGTGACCGACGCCTTCTCCGATCGCCAATGGCTGAGAATCCCCGACCTCGTCGAACTGCTCGGCATCAGCCCGAGCCGTGTTCGCCGCCTCATCGAAGACAAGCACCTGCTGGGAATCCGGCGCGAGGGCGTTCTGATGGTTCCCGAGGTCTTCCTTCTCGAGAACGAGCCGCTCCACGAGCTCCGCGGGACCCTCTTCGTGCTGGCCGATGCCGGATTCAGTGACGACGAGGCGATGCGGTGGCTGCTGGAGCCCGAGGAGTCGCTCGAGGTCGCGCCCATCGACGCCCTGCGGTCCGGACGCAAGACCGAGGTGCGCCGCATCGCCCAGGCGCTCGCCTGAACCCTCGCCCGATCAGGCGGTACGGGCCGTGACCGTCTCGGCCAGTGCGACCAGTTCGCTGCGCGCCCGCCGGCTGAGCGGGGCGTCGTTCACGGCCGTGATGGCACGGACGACCTGACGGGCGATGAGCGCCTCGACCTCGTCGACCGCGCCGCTGGCGCGGATGGTGGACTGCAGCATCCGCACCTGGGCGGCGTCGAGGTCAGGGTCGCCGAGCAGTTCGTCGAGCAGTCGGCGCTGGCCCGGCTGCATGCGTTCGCGCGCGATGGCGACGAGCATCGTGCGCTTGCCCTCGCGCAGGTCGTCGCCGCTGGGCTTTCCGGTGAGCTGCTCGTCGCCGAAGACGCCGAGCAGGTCGTCGCGCAACTGGTAGGCCGTGCCGAGCGGCAGCCCGAACGTGCGCAGGGCGGCCAGTTGCGCATCCGTGCCGCCGGCGAGGGCAGCGCCGATCACGAGCGGGGCGAGCACGCTGTACTTCGCCGACTTGTAGACGATGACCGTCTCGGCACGGGAGCGCATCTCGCTCTCGGCCCGGCTCGGCCATGCCTGCTCCTCGAGGATGTCGAGGTACTGGCCGGCCGTGACCTCGGTGCGCATGAGATTGAACTCGCTGCGCGCCCGGCGGGCCTCGGCGCGAGGCAGTTCGGCGATGCCCTCGTCGAGCAGCTCGTCGCTCCAGCCGAGCAGCAGGTCGCCGAGCAGGATGGCGGAGGCGCGGCCGAATCCCTCGGGATCCCCGGACCAGCCGCCCTGGAGGTGCAGCGCCTCGAAGGCGCGATGCGCCGCTGGCGCACCGCGGCGCGTGTCGGAGTTGTCGATGATGTCGTCGTGGACGAGGGCGGCGGCGTGGAAGATCTCCAGTGCGGCCGCCACCGACACCACGGCATCGAGGTGTTCGGGGCCGCCCTCATCCGCGAAGGGATCGAACCCCTCCGGCTCGCCGGAGACCGCCTGCCAGCCCCAGTAGCAGAACAGCGCGCGAAAGCGCTTGCCACCGCTGAGAAACCGCCGAGAAATCTGGAGGAGCGGGTCGAGTTCCGTACTCACGGAGGTGAGAATTGAGGCACGATCTGACACGAACTCGTCGACGCGTGCGTGCACCAGATCGACCAGACGAGTGCTTTCTGCCACCCGCCTAGCCTAGCTATCCCGGCGACGCTAGACTTTCAAGCAACTCGCCTGGTCCCGAGGACGAAGGGAATCAGATGCCGCTTTCAGAGCAGGAGCAGCGGCTCCTCGACGAGATGGAGCGCAGCCTCTATCACAACGATGCCGATTTCGTGGCGCACGTCGGCGGCGGCCATGGTCGGCCGAACTACCGCGCCATCGTCGTCGGCGTCCTGATCGCCGTGGCCGGGGTCGCCGCGCTCATCGCCGGAGTGGCGTTGAACGTGCTGGTCATCGGCATCGGCGGCTTCGTGCTGATGCTCGCCGGCGTACTGCTGGCCATCACGCCGAGCAAGCGCGCTCCCGCTCCCGAGGAGCTTCCGAGCAGCGGCAAGGCGGGTGCGGGCAAGGCGAGCGCCCGTCGTGGCTTCATGGACCGTCTCAACGACCGCTGGGACAAGCGGCAAGACGGGCGCTGATCCTCCCCTTCCCTCCACTGGCTGCACTGACCTGAAAAGGGCCGATCGCTGATCGGCCCTTTTTTCGTGCCCGGATGACGCCCGGAATGGTGCGCGGCCGCCCGAACCGCTCCATTTCCCTCCACCTCGCTTCTGCCGCGTGATTTCGGGGTTCGTATGCCCAGAACGCGGGTGATTCGTCTGCATTTCCCACATGTGTGGTGCGAAGTGGAGTAAAGTGGAGTCACACTGAGACCTTGGCCGGAAGAGTGGGGGTGCCGCCCGTGTTCCTCGGCACCTACGCGCCCAAGCTCGACGAGAAGGGCCGCCTCATCCTTCCCGCCAAGTTCCGCGATGAACTCTCCGGCGGCGTCGTCATGACGCGTGGCCAGGAGCACTGCCTCTACGTCTTCTCGACCCGGGAGTTCGAAGACCTGCACGCGAAGATCCGCCAGGCTCCCGTGACGAGCAAGCAGGCCCGTGACTACCTGCGCGTCTTCCTCTCCGGTGCCAGCGCCGAGAACCCCGACAAGCAGAACCGCGTGACGATCCCCGCGAACCTGCGCGCGTACGCCGGGCTGGACCGCGACCTGACCGTCATCGGCGCCGGCAGCCGCATCGAGATCTGGGACTCCGAGGCGTGGGATGCCTACCTCGCCGAGCAGGAGGCCACGTTCGCCAACACGACGGAGGAGGTGATCCCCGGGCTCTTCTGATGCTCCTGTGCCGCGACTCCCAGCCGGCCACGCTGACGTACTTCCCCGGCGCCAGACCGACCGGATGGGGATCACGACACAGGAGAAGCCCGTAACGCCATGCAGATCGACCGTATTCACACCCCCGTCATGCTCGAGCGCTGCATCGAACTGCTCGCGCCCGCCATTCAGGGTCCCGGCGCGGTGCTCGTGGACGCCACCCTCGGGATGGCCGGGCACGCCGAGGCCTTCCTGGAGCGTTTCCCCGACCTCACCATCGTCGGCCTCGACCGGGACCTCGACGCCCTCGCCATCGCCCGCGAGCGCCTCGCCCGCTTCGGGGAGCGTGCCCGCTTCGTGCACACCGTCTACGACGGCATCCTCGACGCCCTCGAGGAGCTCGGCATCGACGAGGTGCATGGCGTGCTGTTCGACCTCGGCGTCTCCTCGCTGCAGCTGGATCGCGTCGAGCGCGGGTTCTCGTACTCGCAGGATGCTCCGCTCGACATGCGCATGGACGCAACGAGCGAGCTCACCGCCGAGCGGGTGCTCGCCGCGTACTCCGAGCTCGAGCTGCGCCGCATCTTCCACGAGTACGGCGAGGAGAAGCTCGCGGCCCGCTACGCGCGTGCCATCGTCCGCTCGCGTGAGAAGGCGCCTCTCACCCGGTCGGCCGACCTCGTGCGCATCATCTCGGACGCGACGCCCGCGGCTGCCCAGCGCGCGGGCCATCCAGCGAAGCGGGTCTTCCAGGCCCTGCGCATCGAGGTCAACCAGGAACTCGCCGTTCTCGAGGCGGCCGTTCCGGCCGCGCTGGAGGCGGTCGCGGTCGATGGCCGCATCGTCGTGCTCGCCTACCAGTCGCTCGAGGACCGCATCGTCAAGCGGGCATTCGCCGCGGCATCCGCCTCGACGGCGCCGGCCGGCCTTCCGGTCGAACTGCCCGAGCACAAGCCCGAGTTCCGCCTGCTGGTGCGCGGAGCCGAGCTCGCCACCGAGGCCGAGAAGGCCGCCAACCCGCGAGCGACTCCGGTGCGGCTCCGCGCGGCGCAACGACTCAGGAGGGCCTCATGAACGACAACCTCGCCCGTGCGCCGCAGCAGCCCATCTGGTCGGTGCAGCCCGCGACCGCACCCGCTCCGACGCCGGCCCCTGCGCCCAGGCCCACCCTGCGTCCGGCCACCCGTCCCGCAGAGCGCACCGACCGGCGCGCGCGGCCGCGGCTGTTCTATGCCGTCATCGCGGTCGCCGGCATCAGCGTGATCTTCCTCGTGAAGCTGCTGCTGAGCGTCGCCGTCTCGCAGGGCGCCTTCGAGACCTCGGCACTGCAGGATCAGTCCAAGCAGCTCACCCGCCAGCAGCAGGCGGCCTCCGAGGCGCTCGACCAGGTGCAGTCCCCGCAGTTCCTGGCGGCGAACGCCGAGGCGCTCGGCATGGTCTCCAACGCGCATCCGGTCTACCTGCGACTCTCCGACGGCGCCGTGCTCGGCCAGCCCCAAGCGGCGGACGCCTCGGCCGGCGGACAGGGCGGCGCTCGCTCGCTCGTGCCGAACGCCCTCATCAGCGACGTTCCGCTCGTGACGCAGCTGCCGCCTCCCGCGGCGGCGGCCACGGCACCGCAGGCCGGCGCGCCTGCGCCGAATACGGCCGCAGCGGAGACGGCTGCCGCGACGACGGATGCCGCGCAGCCCGACGCGGCGGCGGCAGCGGCTTCCGACGCGCCGACCCCTGAACCCGGCGTGCTGCCGACCCCGGTGACACACTGACCGCGACAGCCCGCGCGCGATTCGCGAGACCCGCGAGAATGGATGAGCCCCGGTGATGAACTCCCGCACCAACCGCCGCCGGACCGTCGTCGCGATGATGCTGCTGCTGGCCATCGTGAGCGTCTTCGTCGTGCGCCTCGTCGACATCCAGGTGGTGCGCGCCGACGAGCTGAACGCGGCGTCGGTGCAGGCCCGCACCACGACGGCGACGGTGCTCGGCACGCGCGGGGAGATCGTGGACCGCGACGGCCAGGTGCTCGCCCAGAGCGTGCTGCGCTACGACATCACCATCTCGCCGAAGAACGCCCAGGAGTTCGAGCGAGCCGGCGCCAAGGGTGACGTGAAGGTCTCGCTGGCCGAGGCGACCGAGGAACTGGGCACCGCCCTCGGCATCTCGGGAGCGGCCGTGGCGAAGATCATCAGCGATGCCCTCGCGGCGGACCCGAAGTCCGACTTCGCCTACCTCGCCAAGTCCGTCGACGTCGCGACGTTCCAGAAGATCGACGCACTCGGCATCCCGTGGGTCTACCCCCGCAAGCATCCCGGCCGCACCTATCCCGACGGGTCCGTCGCCGGGAACCTCGTCGGCTTCCTCGGTTCGGAGGGCGACCCCCAGGCCGGCGTCGAGATGGCCGACGACAAATGCCTCGCGGCCAAGGACGGCAGCGAGAGCTACCAGACCGATGCCGTGGACGGAGTCGCCATTCCCGGCAGTACCGACACGGTCGCGGCCCAGAACGGTGGAACCCTCAAGCTCTCGATCGACGCCGACCTGCAGTGGTACGTGCAGCAGACCCTCGCCGCCCAGGCGCAGGCGACGGGAGCCAAGTGGGGCACCGTGGTCGTGCAGGAGGTCAAGACGGGCAAGTTGCTCGCCGTGGCCGACTACCCGAGCGTGGATCCCAACAACGTCGACGGAACGGCCGACGAGGATCGCGGCTCGCGGGCCTTCACGGCATCGTTCGAGCCCGGCTCGACCTTCAAGGCGCTCACGGCGGCATCCGCCATCGATGCCGGCGTCGCCAACCCGCTCACCCAGGTCGTCGCGCCGTACCGCATCATCTTCCCCAACGGCGCCAACATCAACGACTCCGATCGCCACGGCGATGAGCACCTCACCCTGACGGGAGTGCTCATCGAGTCCTCCAACACGGGCATGTCGCAGATCGGTGCGCTCATGAGCGACCAGCAGCGCTACGACTACTACAAGAAGTTCGGCCTCGGCACCGAGAGCGAGGTCGGCTTCCCCGCCGAGGACACCGGCATCCTGCACGAGCCGGGAACGGATGCCTGGGACAACCAGACGAAGTACGCCACGATGTTCGGCCAGGGCCTGACGACCACGGCGGTGCAGCTCGCGAGCGTCTACCAGACCATCGCGAACGGCGGCGTGCGCCTGCCCGTGCAGCTCGTCGAGGGCTGCACGCACGAGGACGGCACCGTCACCGACGTGCCGAGCGCGAAGGGCGTGCAGGCGGTCTCGCCGGCCGCTGCCCGCACAACGAGCGACATCCTCGAGATGGTCTACCAGCGGGGCTGGCTGGCCAAGGCATGGAACATCCCCGGCTACCGCATCGCGGCCAAGACCGGAACGGCGCAGATGCCCGACGGAAACGGCGGCTACACGCACGGCTACCTCGTCTCCGTCGCCGGATTCGCTCCGGCTGACGATCCGCAGTTCGTGGTTTCGGTAAGCTTGGCTGACCCGGTCAACCTCAATTCATCGGCGGCCAGCGCCCCGATCTTCAAACAGGTGATGAGCCAAGTGCTCAAGAAGTACCGGGTCGTACCATCCGGCGCAGCAGCGCCCGACCTTCCGGCAGACTGGTGAGATCCAGCCCACCGGTGAGAAAGAGAGCCACGTGACCGACGGCAGGGCGACCCTCCGGCCGCAGCACCCCGTACCACGTGCCCTGTCAGGACTCGTCGACGAGTTCGCGCTCGAGACCCGTGGAGAGATCGACGGCGTCGAGCTGGCCGGCGTGAGCCTGAGTTCCGCCACGGTGCAGCCCGGCGACCTCTACGTGGGAGTCCCGGGGCGAAACGCCCACGGCGCCTCCTACTCCGACGCCGCCCGCGAGGCGGGTGCGGTCGCCGTGCTCACCGACGAGGCCGGCGCATCGGCCGCAGAGCAGAGCGGGCTCCCCGTTCTCGTGACCCCGGATGCGCGCGCCGCCCTCGGCGCCGTCGCGGCGTGGATCTACCGCACCGACGACAACCCCGCCACGCTGTTCGCGGTCACCGGCACGAACGGGAAGACGAGCGTGGTCTACCTGCTGTTCGCCATCCTGCGACAGCTCGGCGTCGAGGCGGGGCTCAGCTCGACGGCGGAGCGTCGCATCGGCGACACCGCCGTCACGAGTTCGCTGACGACCCCCGAGGCGAGCGAACTGCACGCCCTGCTCGCGCGCATGCGTGAGGCAGAGGTGCGCGCGGTGGGCGTCGAGGTCTCGGCGCAGGCGCTCAGCCGGCACCGGGTCGACGGTCTCGTGTTCGACGTCGCCGGCTTCACGAACCTCAGCCACGACCATCTCGATGACTACGCGGACCTCGACGAGTACTTCCAGGCCAAGCTCGAGTTGTTCCAGCCCGATCGCTCGCGCCGGGGCGTCGTCACGGTCGACAGCGAGTGGGGACGCAAGGTGGCCGAGTCCTCCCGCATCCCCGTCTCCACGCTCACCACCTCGCCCGAGCTGGATGCCGACTGGCGCATGAGCCTGCTCTCCGAGGGGGAGTCCCGCACGGAGTTCCGCCTCGAGGGGCCCGACGGCCGTTCCCTCGTGACGAACGTGCCCCTGCTGGGCTGGTTCATGGCAGCCAACGCCGCCCTGGCCATCGCGATGCTCGTGGAGTCGGGGTACGACCTCGATGCCATCGGGCACGTCCTCGAGCGCGACGGCGGCATCGACGCCTACATCCCGGGTCGGGCGGAGCGCATCTCGGGGGAGTCGGGACCGCGGGTCTACATCGACTACGGTCACAGCCCCGACGCGTTCCTGAACACCCTCGGCGCGCTGCGCAAGACCACCGACGGCCGCATCATCATGGTGTTCGGCGCCGACGGCGATCGCGACACCACCAAGCGCAGCGACATGGGGGCCATCGCCGCACGGGGCGCGGACGCCCTCGTCATCACCGACTTCCACCCGCGCTTCGAAGACCCCGCCGCCATCCGCGCCGCCCTGCTCGATGGCGCCCGCTCCGCCGTTCCCGATGGCGAATTCCATGAGGTGCCCGACCCTCGCGCCGCCTTCCGCCTGGCGCTCTCCCTGGCCGGCCCCGGAGACGTCGTGCTCTATGCCGGCCCCGGCCACGAGGACTACCACGAGGTCGCCGGCGAGAAGCTGCCCTACTCGGCACGCGAAGACGCGCGCATCGCGCTGCAGGAAGCGGGCTGGCTGTGATCGCGCTGAGCCTTGCCGAGATCGCAGCGGCCACGGGCGGGGAGCTTCACCTCGATGGGACGGATGCGACCCCGGCAACGGTCGTCGCCGGCCGCTCCCACACCGATTCCCGTGACGTGGGTCCGGGAGAGATCTTCTTCGCCAAGCGCGGCGAATTCACCGACGGCCACCTGTTCGCCCCCGCAGCCGTCGAGGCGGGAGCCGCACTGCTCGTCGTCGAGCACGTCCTCGACGCGCAGGCCATCGGGTCCGCCGTTCCCCAACTCGTCGTCGCCGACACGGTCGACGCCCTCGGCGCCCTCGCGACCGACGTCATCGCCCGGGTGCGCGCGCTCGGCGGGTTGCGCATCGTCGGCATCACGGGCTCGAACGGCAAGACGACCACGAAGAACCTGCTGCGCGCCATCCTCGAAGGCGTCGGCCCGACGATCGCACCGCGCGCCTCGTTCAACAACGAGGTCGGCGCCCCGTTGACGATGCTCGAGGTCGATGCCGAGACCCGCTACCTCGTCGCAGAGATGGGCGCGAGCGCCATCGGCGAGATCCGCCGGCTGGTGGGCATGGCGATGCCCGACATCGGCGTCGTGCTGAAGGTGGGCCTGGCCCACGCCGGCGGGTTCGGGGGCATCGAGGCCACTCAGCGCGCCAAGAGCGAGATGGTCGCCGACCTGCCCGAGAACGCCGTCGCGGTGCTCAACCGCGACGATCCGCGGGTGGCCGCCATGGCCGACCTCACGCGCGCCAGGGTGGTGTGGTTCGGACGGGATGAGGCCGCATCCGTTCG
Source organism: Rathayibacter sp. YIM 133350 (assembly GCF_037404875.1). Classification (NCBI taxonomy): domain Bacteria; kingdom Bacillati; phylum Actinomycetota; class Actinomycetes; order Micrococcales; family Microbacteriaceae; genus Rathayibacter; species Rathayibacter sp. YIM 133350. The sequence goes on along the minus strand of NZ_JBBELO010000039.1, from coordinate 82,311 downwards.
CGCGACCGACGTGCATGTCGGACCCCGTGGAACGCAGTTCACCCTGCACCTGGCGTCGGGGCAGAGCGCACCGGTGCGCTTCCGCGTGCTCGGCGAGCACCACGTGATGAACGCCCTCGCCGCCGCCGCCGTCGCGGAGGAGTGGGGCGTTGCCATCGGGCACATCGTCGAGCGGCTCGAGTCCGTGCAGATCGCCGAGCGCTGGCGCATGCAGGTGCTCGGCGGGCGCGACGGGGTGAGCATCATCAACGACGCCTACAACGCGAGCCCCGACTCCATGGCGGCGGCGCTGAAGACGCTCGTGCAGATCGCGGAGCCCGGCCAGCGCACCATCGCGGTGCTCGGCGAGATGAGCGAGCTCGGCGAGTACGCCGGCGAGGAACACGACCGTGTCGGCCTGCTCGCCGTGCGGCTGGGAATCTCGCAGGTGCTCGTCGTCGGGCAGGAGGCGCGCCGTATGCACATCTCGACCATCAACGAGGGCTCCTGGGACGGCGAATCGCGCATCGTCGATGACGCGGATGCCGCCTTCGCGTTCCTGCAGGGCATGATCCGGCCCGGCGACCTGGTTCTCGTCAAGTCCTCGAACTCGGCAGGTCTTCGCCACTTGGGCGACCGTCTGGGAGAGTTGTACTCGTGAGAGCGCTGCTGACCGCCGGGGTACTCTCGCTCGCCTTCACCCTCTTCCTGACTCCCGCCTTCATCAAGCTCTTCCACCGACTGCAGTGGGGCCAGTTCATCCGCGACGACGGGCCGAAGTCGCACCACTCCAAGCGCGGCACCGCGACCATGGGCGGCATCGTCGTGATCGTCGGCGTGCTCTTCGGCTACTTCGTGGCCGTCTACGCCAGCGGCGAGGCTCCCACGATCTCGGGCCTGCTCGTGCTGTTCATGATGGTGGGCCTCGGGCTGGTCGGCTTCATCGACGACTTCCTGAAGACCCACAAGCAGCAGAGCCTCGGCCTCGGCGGCTGGGCCAAGGTGATCGGCCAGGTCGTGGTCGCCGGCGTCTTCGCGGTGCTGGCCATCAACTTCCCCAACCGCGCCGGCGTCACGCCGGCCTCGACGAGCATCTCGTTCATCCGCGACCTGCCGATCGACTTCATGGTGCTCGGCACGTACGTCGGCATCGGCCTGTTCGTCATCTGGATCTGCCTGATCACCGTGGGCGCCTCCAACGGCGTCAACGTGACCGACGGACTGGACGGGCTCGCGAGCGGCGCGTCGATCCTCGCGATCGGCTCGTACATCGTCGTCGGCTTCTGGCAGGCGCAGCAGTGGTGCCAGAGCACGGGCATCGACCCCGACAACCTCTACAAGTGCTACGAGGTGCGCGATCCGTTCGACCTCGCCATCGTGGCGACCTCGATCGCCGGAGCGCTCGTCGGGTTCCTCTGGTGGAACACCTCGCCGGCGCAGATCTTCATGGGCGACACGGGCTCGCTCGCCCTCGGCGGCGCCCTCGCGGCCCTCGCCGTGCTCAGCCGCACGGAGCTGCTGCTCGTCTTCATCGGCGGCCTGTTCGTCATCGAGACCGGCTCGGTCATCGTTCAGCGCGCCTACTTCAAGATCACCCGCGGAAAGCGCATCTTCCTGATGAGTCCCATCCACCACCACTTCGAGCTGAAGGGCTGGGCCGAGATCACCGTGGTGGTGCGGTTCTGGATCGTGGCCGGCCTGCTCGTGGCCGCCGGTGTCGGCACCTTCTACCTCGAATGGCTCTCGCAGTGAGCGCTCCGACGGCCGGGCAGACGCCGGCTGAGAGCCCTGCCTCGCTGGATGCGCTGACGAGCTGGCACGCCGACTGGCGGGGCCTGCGCGTCGGCGTGCTCGGGCTCGGAGTGACGGGATTCGCCGTCGCCGACACACTCGCCGAGCTCGGCGCCGACGTGCTCGTCGTCGCCTCCTCGGCCGACGATGAGCGTTCCCGCCTGCTCGACGTGATCGGCGCTCGCCTCGTCGTCGCCGACCTCGCGACCGTTCCCGCGCAGCTCGTCGAGCAGCATCCCCAGGTCATCGTCGCCTCCCCGGGGTTCCATCCCGACCATCCCGTGCTGCTGTGGGCGCAGGAGCAGGGCATCCCCGTCTGGGGCGACATCGAGCTCGCGTGGCGGCTGCGCGACAAGGTCGGGGACCCGGCCGAGTGGATCCTCGTGACCGGCACGAACGGCAAGACGACGACGGTGCAGCTGACGGCCACCTTCCTGCACGCCGCCGGCCTGCGCGCCGCGCCGTGCGGCAACATCGGCATCCCCGTGCTCGACGCCATCCGCGACCCGCAGGGGTGGGACGTGCTCGTCGTCGAGCTCTCGAGCTACCAGCTGCACCACATCCCGACCTCGGGGCCGGGATCACTGGCGCCGCTCGCCTCGGTGTGCCTCAACATCGCCGACGACCACATCGACTGGCACGGCTCGGCGGCCGCCTACCGGGATGCGAAGGCCAAGGTCTACGCCAACACCCGCGTCGCCTGCGTCTACAACCGCGCCGACGAGACCACGATGCACATGGTCGAGGAGGCCGAGGTGCAGGAGGGCGCCCGCGCGGTGGGCTTCGGCCTCGGCGCACCGGGCCCGAGCGATCTCGGAATCGTCGACGGCATCCTGTGCGACCGCGCCTTCCTGGATGACCGCCGCAACACGGCCCTCGAGCTGACGACCCTGGATGAACTGCGTGAGTTCGGCCTGGCCGCGCCGCACGTCGTCGCGAACATCCTCGCGGCGAGTGCCCTGGCTCGTGCCACCGGAGTGGAGCCGAGCACCATCCACGACGCCCTGCGCTCCTTCCGGCTCGATGCGCACCGCATCGCGACGGTGGCGGTGGCCGACGGCATCCGCTGGGTCGATGACTCCAAGGCGACCAACCCGCACGCGGCCGAGGCGTCGCTGCGCGCCTACCCCTCCGTGGTGTGGATCGCGGGCGGGCTGCTGAAGGGCGTCGACATCGACGAGCTCGTGCGGGTGCAGTCCTCGCGGCTGCGCGGTGTGGTGCTCATCGGCGTGGAACGCGGCGAGCTGCGGGCGGCATTCGAGCGACACGCGCCCTCGCTGCCGCTCGCCGAGGTGCAGACCGATGACACTGGAGAGGTCATGCCCCGCGCAGTCCGATTCGCCGCCGGGATGGCGCAGGCCGGAGACACCGTTCTCCTGGCTCCTGCCGCCGCCTCGATGGACCAGTTCGCCGACTACGCGGAACGCGGCCACCTCTTCGCGGAGGCCGTTCGAGAGATGCTGGGAGGTGAGGCGGATGGTGCAGGCCCCGCCTCAGCCCACCACTAGGACCGCGCAGCTGGCGTCGACCGCATCCGCCGCCCGCATCTCGCTCGGACGGGTCTTCCGTGCCGACGGAGCGAACTACTTCCTGCTGCTCGGCACCACGCTCTTCCTGGTCATCTTCGGCATCGTGATGGTGCTCTCCTCCTCGTCGGTGGATTCCTACCTCGAGCACGAGGGCTCCTTCGGCGGCGCCTGGAAGCAGCTCATCTTCGCCGCCATCGGAGTGCCGATCATGCTGCTCGCGAGCCGCATGCCGCCCGCGTTCTGGCGGCGGCTGGGACTGCCGCTGCTCATCCTGGGCACCGTGCTGCAGGTGCTCGTGCTCGCCACGCCCCTCGGCATCGCCGACGGCGGAAACCGCAACTGGCTCGGGCTCGGCTCGTTCCAGTTCCAGCCCTCCGAGATCATCAAGGTCGCCCTCATCGTCTGGCTCGGCAACGTGATGTGGATGAAGCGGGCACGGTTGGGCGAGTGGAAGCACACGCTGGTTCCGGTCTTCATCATCGGCGGCGGCGCGACCGGGCTGGTCCTGCTCGGCGGCGACCTCGGCACGGTGATCGTCATGGGCGGCATCCTCGTCGGCGCGCTCTTCTTCGCCGGCGTGCGGCTGCGGTTCATCGTGCTGCCGATCGTGATCGGAGCAGCCGGTGCGCTGCTGATGGCCGTGACGAGCGACTCCCGCATGCGTCGGCTGCAGGCCTTCATCGCCCCGAACTGCACCGACATCCACAACGACTGCTGGCAGACCACCCACGGCGACTACGCCCTGGCCAACGGCGGCATCCTCGGCGTCGGGCTCGGCAATTCCACGGCCAAGTGGTCATGGCTGCCCGCGGCCGACAGCGACTTCATCTTCGCCGTCATCGGCGAGGAGCTCGGCCTCATCGGCGCGATCGTCGTGCTCGCCCTGTTCGTGCTGCTGGCCATCGTCTTCATCCGCATCATGCGCCAGGCGCCCGACATGTTCGCGCGCGTGACGACGGGGGCCGTGCTCGTCTGGGTCATCGGCCAGGCCTGCATCAACATCGGTGTCGTCGTCGGCGTCTTCCCCGTGCTCGGCGTTCCGCTGCCGCTCGTCTCGGCCGGCGGCACGGCGCTGCTGACGACCCTGTTCGCCATCGGCGTCGTGCTCTCCTTCGCGCGGGGCGGCTACGTCGGCCTCGACGCGGCTCCGAGGCGGATGCGGTGACGCGCTACCTTCTCGCCGGCGGAGGCACCGCCGGCCATGTCAACCCGCTCCTCGCCGTCGCCGACGCGCTGCGCGCGACGGAGCCCGAGAGCGAGGTGCTCGTGCTCGGAACCGCCGAGGGCCTCGAGGCCCGACTGGTGCCCGCTCGCGGCTACGAGCTGCTCACGATCGCCAAGGTGCCCTTCCCGCGCCGGCCGAACGCGAATGCCCTGCGCTTCCCGTCCCGCTTCCGCCGCACTGTCGCCGAGGTGCGGGCGATGATCGCCGAGCGCGGCGTCGACGTCGTCGTCGGATTCGGCGGCTACGTCTCGACGCCCGCCTACCTGGCCGCCCGGCGCACGGGAGCCGGCATCGCCATTCACGAGGCCAACGCCAAGCCCGGCCTGGCGAATCGGCTGGGAGCGCGGTTCACCTCGCACGTCGGGGTCGCCTTCCCGGGAACGCCGCTGCCGCACGCGCGCGTGGTCGGAATGCCGTTGCGCGCGGAGATCGCCCGGCTCGACGTGCCTGCCGCCCGAGCGCAGGCCATCGGGTTCTTCGGCCTCGATGCTTCTCGCCCCACCCTCCTCGTCACCGGGGGATCGCTCGGCGCCCGGCGCATCAACGGCACGATCAGCCGGTCGGCGGCCGAGATCATCGCGGCGGGCTGGCAGGTGCTGCACATCACGGGCGACGCCGCCGAGATCGCGGATCCGGGCGTGCAGGGCTACCACCTGCTGCCGTACTGCGACCGCATGGACCTCGCCCTGGCCGTCGCCGACTTCGCCGTCTCCCGCGCCGGAGCGGCGACGGTGAGTGAGCTCTCGGCGCTCGGCATCGCCGCCGTCTATGTTCCCTACCCGGTCGGCAACGGCGAACAGCGCTTCAACGCCGCCGGCCTCGTGCAGGTTGGTGGCGGACTGCTCGTCGATGACGCCGCGTTCCTGCCCGGCTGGGTGCGCGGCACGCTGCTGCCCCTGCTGGCCGACGCACCGGCCCGCGCGCGCATGGCTGCGGCAGCCGCATCCGTCGGCGTACTCGACGGCTCGGAGCGCATGCTGGCACTCGTGCACGAGGCGCTGCCGGGCAAGCGGCCGGCGGGCGCGTAACGTTGAGGGCGAACCACCCCGAACGAGAGAAATGACGACGTGACGATCAAGCCCGACCTGACCACGAGCATCCCCGACGACCTGGGGCGGGTGCACTTCGTCGGCATCGGCGGATCGGGAATGAGCGGCATCGCCCGCCTCTTCCTCGGCGCCGGTCACACCGTCACCGGCTCCGACCTGCGCGACACGGCGAACGTCGCCGCCCTGCGCGCCGCAGGGGCCACCGTGCACATCGGCCACGACGCGGCCAACGTCGGCGACGCCGACACCCTCGTGGTCACTGGCGCGCTCTGGCAGGACAACCCGGAGTACCAGTACGCGCTGGCCAACGGCATCCCGGTGCTGCACCGCTCCCAGGCCCTCGCCGCCCTCATCTCCGACCAGCGGCTCATCTCGGTCGCCGGCGCCCACGGCAAGACCACCTCGACGGGCATGATCATCACCGGCCTGCTCGGGCTCGGCCAGGACCCGAGCTTCGTGAACGGGGGAGTGATCGAGTCGCTCGGCACGAGCTCGGCCCGCGGATCCGGCGAGCTGTTCGTCGTGGAGGCGGACGAGTCCGACGGATCGTTCCTGCTCTACAACACCGCGGTCGCTCTCATCACCAACGTCGACCCCGACCACCTCGACCACTACGGGTCGCTCGAGGCCTTCGAGGACGCCTTCGTCACCTTCGCCCGCAACGCCCGCGAGTTCGTCGTGATCTCCTCCGACGACGCCGGCGCCCAGAGTGTCGCCGCTCGGCTCGACGACACCCGGGTGCTGAGCTTCGGCGAGTCGGATGCCGCCGACGTGCGCGTCTACGACGTGCAGACCGACGGGCCGGTCGCCTTCGCACTGGAGTGGCAGGGCTTCGAGTACCGGGCCCGGCTGCGCGTGCCCGGCCGGCACAACGCCATTAACGCCGCCGGAGCGTTCGCGGTTCTCGTCGGCCTCGGCTTCGATCCCGAGGACTCGCTCGCGGCGATCGCCGAGTTCGGCGGCACCGAGCGCCGGTTCCAGCTGCACGGCACTGTCAAGGGCGTGAGCGTCTACGACGACTACGCGCACCACCCGACCGAGGTCGCCGCAGCCCTGTCGGCCGCCCGCACGGTCGTCGGCGATGGGCGCATCATCGCCGTGCACCAGCCCCACCTCTACAGTCGCACCCGGCTCTTCGCCCAGGAGTTCGCCGACGTGCTCGAGCAGTACGCCGACGAGACCGTCGTGCTCGATGTCTACGGAGCGCGGGAAGACCCGGAGCCCGGTGTGACCGGTGCGCTCGTCAGCGAGCGGTTCAGCGATCCGGAGCGGGTCGCGTTCGTGGCCGACTGGCAGCAGGCGGCCGACCACACCGCGCAGATCGCACGGCCCGGGGACTTCGTGATCACGCTCGGATGCGGCGACGTCTACCGCATCGTGCCGCAGCTGCTCGACGCGCTCGAGAAGGCCGACGGATGAGGGGGCTCGCGCCGTGAAGCGCCCCAACGGGTTCGAACGGCCGCCCGCCCCTGAGCTCCCGCGCCAGCGGCCCTCCTCCCGTCCACGGGACGAGGCGATCACCGCCCCCGTCGCCGTGATCGAGCACCCGGCGCCCGAACTCGATGAGACCGACCGCCGCGATACCGCGCCCCCCGAACCACGCGGGCCTCGCGTCGGCCTGCGCTCCGCGGCATCGGCCGCTGCCGCAGAGGTGCGGCGTGCTGCGAAGGCGCGCCGCCGGTACGAGCGCGCCGAGGTGCGCCGGTTCACGGTCACGAGCCGCCGGCGGCGGCGCAACGTGCTCATCGGCATCGGAGCCGTGCTCGGCATGGCCGCGATCGTCGCGGCCGTCGCCTTCTCGCCGGTGACGGCGTTGCGCGTCATCCAGGTCGAGGGGGCGAACCGCGTGGCCCCGACGGCCATCGTCGACGCCCTCGACGACGAGATCGGCACCCCGCTCGCGCTCATCGATCAGGATGCGGTGCACCGCAAGCTCGCGGCCTTCTCGCTCATCCAGAGCTACACGACCGAGGCGCATCCGCCGGGAACCCTCGTGGTGCGCATCATCGAGCGCGAGCCGATCGGGCTCGAGAAGACGGCGAGCGGGTTCGATCTGGTCGACTCCGCCGGGATCGTCATCTCCTCCTCTGCCGAGCGACCGGCGGGATTCCCGGTGCTGAGCGCGACGAGCCCGACCGCCCTGGCCGCGTCCGGTGAGGTCGTGCGCGCGCTGCCCGCCGATATCCGGGGCCAGCTGGACACCATCACCGCCGCGACGCACGACGATGTCACACTGACCCTCACCAACGGACGCACCGTGGTGTGGGGCAGTGCCGATGACTCGGTGCTGAAGGCGGCCGTGTTCGGCCGGCTGCTCGGCGTGGCCCCGGACGCGAGTCGCTACGACGTCTCCTCGCCGACGAGTCCCGTCTACAGCTGAGGGTCGACGGCGCCGGTTCCGCTCCTTCGGCGCGATTTGTTCCGACACGCGGGAGACGCTTGCGCGGGCACGCGCGAGCGGCACCTAACGTCGAACTCAAGAAATGCATACCCAGCATAACTTTAAGCTTCCAGTAGAGGTTTAGGGTTTCAACCGGAGGCCGGACGTGTCAACAAACCAGAACTATCTCGCCGTCATCAAGGTTGTCGGAATCGGCGGCGGCGGTGTCAACGCCGTCAATCGAATGATCGAGCTGGGCTTGCGTGGAGTCGAGTTCATCGCGATCAACACCGACGCCCAGGCGCTGCTCATGAGCGATGCCGACGTCAAGCTCGACGTGGGGCGCGACCTCACCCGCGGTCTCGGTGCCGGCGCCGATCCCGAGGTCGGCCGACGCGCCGCCGAGGATCACGCCGAGGAGATCGAAGAGGCACTCGCCGGAGCCGACATGGTCTTCGTCACCGCGGGCGAGGGCGGCGGAACCGGTACCGGCGGCGCACCCGTCGTGGCGCGCATCGCGAAGTCCATCGGCGCGCTGACCATCGGTGTCGTCACGAAGCCCTTCGGCTTCGAGGGCCGCCGTCGCCAGACGCAGGCGGAGACCGGCGTCAGCACCCTGAAGAACGAGGTCGACACCCTCATCGTCGTGCCGAACGACCGCCTGCTCGAGATCAGCGACCGCGGCATCAGCATGATCGAGGCCTTCCAGACGGCCGACCAGGTGCTCCTCGCCGGTGTGCAGGGCATCACCGACCTCATCACGACGCCGGGCCTGATCAACCTCGACTTCGCCGACGTGAAGTCCGTCATGCAGGGAGCCGGGTCCGCCCTCATGGGCATCGGCTCCTCGCGCGGCGCCGACCGGGCGATCAAGGCGGCGGAGCTGGCGGTGGCCAGCCCGCTGCTGGAGGCCTCCATCGACGGAGCGCACGGCGTGCTGCTCTCGATCCAGGGTGGTTCCAACCTCGGCATCTTCGAGATCAACGACGCCGCCCGCCTCGTGCAGGAGGCCGTGCACCCCGAAGCGAACATCATCTTCGGTGCCGTCATCGACGACACGCTCGGCGACGAGGTGCGGGTCACCGTGATCGCGGCCGGCTTCGACGGCGGGGAGCCGCAGACGGTCGAGGCCGAGCCGCGTCGCGGCGTGCACGTCAAGGCCGGGGTCGCGGCCGCGGCTGCTGCCATGGGCGTGAAGACCGACGCGACGGCGGTCGACGAGATCGACGTGTCGGAGTTCGACATCGACGAGCTCGTCGATTCTGCGGCATGGTCGAGCGCCGAGGCGCCCGCGGATTCGGCCGTGATCGACCCCGCCTTCGCCGACGACAGCGAAGACCTCGACATCCCCGACTTCCTGAAGTAGGAGACGCACGATGAGTCTCGGCGACCGCCTCGCGCGCGTGCGCGACGGCATCGCCGAGGCGGCGGAGCAGGCCGGGCGGAACGCGGATGAGATCACCCTCATCGCCATCACCAAGTTCCACCCGGCTTCGCTCATCCGCGAGCTCGCGGAGGCCGGCGTGCGCGACATCGGCGAGAACCGGCACCAGGAGGCCCGCGAGAAGGCGGCAGAGCTGGCCGACCTCGGGCTCACCTGGCACTTCGTTGGGCAGCTGCAGACCAAGAAGGCGCGCCAGGTGCGCGCGTACGCGCGGGTGATCCACTCGGTCGACCGGCCAGAGCTCGTGCAGGCGCTCGCGTCTCGGGATGCCGTCGTCGACTGCTTCGTGCAGGTGAACCTGACGGGCGATCCCGAGCGGGGCGGGGCCAGCGCCGGTGCTCTCCCGGGACTCGTCGACGACGTGCTGGCCGCTCCCGGCCTGCGCCTGCTCGGCCTCATGGCGGTCGCTCCGCTCGATGAGGACCCCCGGCGGGCGTTCGCGCATGTACGCGCGCTCTCCGAGCGCATCCAGTCCCAGGCCCCGGATGCGACGGCCCTCTCGATGGGCATGTCACTGGATTACCGTGCCGCGATCGCAGAAGGCGCGACACACCTGCGAATCGGCACGGCCATTACCGGGAATCGGCCGCAGCGCGGCTAGCCTCGAAACGTAGGAATCGGCAACGGAGGTAGCGATGTCCAACCCGCTCAAGAAGACCATGGTCTACCTGGGTCTGGCTGACGAAGAGCTCGAGTACGACGAGCCGGCCGCGCCCGCAGCGCAGGCTCAGCAGTCCGCTGCGGCGACCCCTCGCGCCGCCGCAGCAGCTCCCGTGACGCCGCTGCGCCAGAAGGCCAGCGCGCCCCGTCCGGTCGCGCCGGTCGCCGAGATGAACGAGATCCTCACGGTGCACCCGCGTCAATACCGCGACGCGCAGGTCATCGCCGAGAGCTTCCGCGAGGGCATCCCCGTGATCATCAACCTCTCGCAGATGAGCGACGGCGACGCACGCCGGCTGATCGACTTCGCGAGCGGCCTGTCCCAGGGGCTCTACGGCAAGATCGAGCGCGTGACGAGCAAGGTCTTCCTGCTCTCGCCCGCGCATGTGGCCGTCTCGGGCGAGAACGCCCAGGTCGACGGCGACGTGGACGCGTCGTTCTTCGCCCAGCGCTAAGGAAGTGACGCTCGTCTCGCTCATCGCGAGCATCGCCTACTACCTTCTCCTGCTGTATTTCTTCGTCATGTGGGCGAGGTTCGTGCTCGATCTCGTGCGCACGTTCAACCACTCCTGGCGTCCGCGAGGCGTCTGGCTCGTCGTCGTCGAGTTCGTCTTCACGATCACCGATCCGCCCATCCGGTTCTTCCGGCGACTGCTGCCTCCCTTGCGTTTCGGGGGAGTCGCCTTCGATTTCGGGTGGAGTATCACGATGCTGCTCGTCATCGTGCTCATGTGGGTCACCGCGTTCCTGCGCTGATTTTCCGGGGCGCAGCCGGTGCTCGCCCACGTTGCCGCGCGGAATGGGGGCAGAGCACCGGCGTGGCGTGCGGTGCGAAGCGGCCGTGGCGTTTGCTACCGTTAGTCGATCATCATCACCAGCACGATTCTCAGTTCTAAGGGTGGCAGGCCATGGCGCTAACTCCGGAAGATGTAGTCAACAAGCGGTTCCAGCCGACGAAGTTCCGTGAGGGATACGACCAGGACGAGGTGGACGACTTCCTCGACGAGGTCGTCGTCGAACTGCGTCGTCTCAACCAGGAGAACGACGAGCTGCGCCAGCGTCTGGCAGCGGCAGAGGCACGCGGCGGCGAGGCGCCGGCCGCGGCTGCGCCCGCTCCGGTTCCGAGCTTCACCGAGCCGACTCCCGCCCCGGTGCCTGCGCCGGTTCCGGTCGCGGCTCCCGCCGCCGTCGAGGACGACCAGACGAGCACCACGAACCTGCTGCAGCTGGCCCGCCGGCTGCACGAGGAGCACGTGCGCGAGGGCATCGAGAAGCGCGACGCGCTCATCGCCGAGGGCCACGCCACCGCCGCGCGGGTCGTCGCCGAGGCCGAGGCCAAGCAGCGTGCCCAGATCGGCGCACTCGACAAGGAGCGCCAGGTTCTCGAGGGTCGCATCGACGAGCTGCGCAACTTCGAGCGCGACTACCGCGCCAAGCTCAAGAGCTACATCGAGGGCCAGCTGCGCGACCTCGACCAGTCCGCACCGGCAGCCCCGGCGCAGAGCTCCGCAGGCCAGTACGCCGCGCCGGTGACGGCATCCGGCGACGCCCAGGCTCCGAGCTTCCAGGGCTTTGGCGGATAGCGCGGGCGCGAAGAAGGTCAGCTCCACCGCACTCGCTGTCCTCGCCGCCGTCGCACTCTGCGCGTACGGGCTCGACCAGTTCAGCAAGTACCTTGTCGTCACGCACCTGACCGAGGGCGAGAGCGTTCCCGTCCTCGGTCCGGTGCTGCAACTGCTCTTCGTACGCAACGCCGGCGCGGCCTTCTCGCTCGCGAGCGGCATGACGTGGATCTTCACGATCGTTGCGACGGCCGTGATCGTGTTCATCGTCTGGTTCGCGGGCCGCATCCGCTCCGTCGCCTGGGCGATCGTCTTCGGGCTGCTGCTCGGCGGGGTCCTCGGCAACCTCACCGACCGCCTGCTGCGCGACCCGGGCTTCGGGGTGGGCCACGTGATCGACTTCATCTCGACGCCGTGGCTCGTTCCCGCCATCTACAACGTCGCCGACTCGTGCATCGTCTCGAGCATGGTGCTCTTCCTCATCCTGAGCCTGCGGGGCATCGGGCTCGACGGCAAGCGGGCCCCCAAGACGCCGAAGAACACGGATGCGAAGGGCGAGCCCGGCGTGAACCCCGTCATCACCGCGCCCGACCCCGAACCGCGCGGCTGAGATGGAGTCCCGCTCCCTTCCTGTGCCCGACGGCCTCGACGGCACCCGGGTCGACGCGGGCCTGGCCAAGCTGCTCGGGTTCTCGCGCAGCTTCGCCGCCGACGTCGCCGAGGCGGGCGGGGTGAGCCTGGACGGTCGCCCGGTCGGCAAGTCCGACAAGCTCGTCGCGGGAACGTGGCTCGAAGTGAGCTGGCAGGCCAAGGCGCCGGTCGAGATCGTGCCGATCGCCGTTCCCGACCTCGGCATCGTTCACGACGACGACGACATCGTGGTGGTGAACAAGCCCGCCGGCGTCGCGGCGCACCCCTCCGTCGGCTGGAGCGGCCCCACGGTCGTCGGCGCCCTCGCCGCAGCCGGCTTCCGCATCTCGACCTCCGGCGCCGCCGAGCGTGCGGGCGTCGTGCACCGGCTCGACGCCGGCACGAGCGGACTCATGGTCGTCGCGAAGTCCGAGCGGGCCTACACGGCGCTGAAGCGGGCCTTCCATGACCGCGAGGTCGAGAAGATCTACCACGCCGTCGTCCAGGGCCACCCCGACCCGCTCGCCGGTACCATCGACGCGCCGGTGGGGCGGCATCCGCGCTCGGACTGGAAGTTCGCCGTGACCGCCGACGGCAAGCACGCCGTGACGCACTACGAGGCGATCGAGGCGTTCCGGGCGGCATCGTTGCTCGAGATCCACCTCGAGACCGGCCGCACCCACCAGATCCGCGTGCACATGGCCGCGCAGCGGCATCCATGCGTCGGCGACGCCATGTACGGGGCCGACCCCACGCTCTCGGCACGGCTGGGCCTGACCCGCCAGTGGCTGCACGCGGTGCAGCTCTCGTTCGCGCATCCCGCGACGGGGGAGTGGGTCAGCTTCCAGGCGCCGTACGCCGACGACCTGCAGCACGCCCTCGACGTGCTGCGGGGCGACTGAGCCGCATCCGGCGCCGCGCCGACGGCTCGCCAGTCCGACACGCCGAGAGGGTCGGCGGAGCGGTTTAAGCTGGAGCCTCCACCCGAGCATTAGGAGCGTTGGTGTCCTCATCTGGTGACTCGTTCGTGCACCTGCACGTGCACAGCGAGTATTCGATGCTCGACGGCGCCGCGCGCATCAAGCCGCTCGTCGAGGCAGCCGTCGAGGCGGGAATGCCCGCCGTCGCGGTGACCGACCACGGCAACATGTTCGGCGCCTTCGACTTCTGGCGTACGGCGACGGATGCCGGCATCAAGCCCATCATCGGAACCGAGGCCTACGTCACCCCGGGCACCCACCGCGGCGACCGTACCCGGGTTCGGTGGGGCAACGGCGGCGAAGACGACGTCTCGGGCGCCGGCGCGTACACCCACATGACGCTGCTGTCCTCGACGACGGCCGGCATGCACAACCTGTTCCGGCTCTCCTCCCGCGCCTCCATCGAGGGCTACTACTTCAAGCCCCGCATGGACCGGGAGCTGCTCTCGCAGTACAGCGACGGGCTCATCGCCACGACGGGCTGCGTGAGCGGCGAGGTGCAGACCCGCCTGCGACTGGGGCAGTACGACGAGGCGCGCAAGGCGGCATCCGAGTTCCAGGACATCTTCGGCAAGGAGAACTTCTTCGCCGAGATCATGGACCACGGCCTGCCCATCGAGCGGCGCACGATGACCGACCTGCTGCGGCTGGCCAAAGAGCTCGACATGCCGCTCGTGGCCACGAACGACCTGCACTACACGCATGCGCACGACGCGACCAGCCACGCCGCGCTGCTGTGCGTGCAGTCCGCGTCGACGCTGGATGACCCCAACCGCTTCAAGTTCGACGCCGACGAGTTCTACCTGAAGACCCCGGCGCAGATGCGCGAGCTCTTCCGCGACTACCCCGAGGCCTGCGACAACACGCTGCTCATCGCCGAGCGCTGCGACGTCGCCTTCAACACGTCGGCCAACTACATGCCGCGCTTCCCGGTGCCCGAGGGCGAGACCGAGCAGAGCTGGTTCGTCAAAGAGGTCGAGAACGGCCTGAACGAGCGCTACCCCGACGGCGTGTCCGACACCGTGCGGGCGCGGGCGGACTATGAGATCGGCGTCATCAGCCAGATGGGGTTCCCGGGGTACTTCCTCGTCGTCGCCGACTTCATCAACTGGTCCAAGCGCAACGGCATCCGCGTGGGTCCTGGTCGTGGCTCCGGTGCCGGCTCCATGGCCGCCTACGCCATGCGCATCACGGATCTCGACCCGCTGCAGCACGGCCTCATCTTCGAGCGCTTCCTGAACCCCGACCGCGTCTCGATGCCCGACTTCGACGTCGACTTCGATGACCGTCGTCGCGGCGAGGTCATCAAGTACGTCACCGAGAAGTACGGCGACGCGCGCGTGGCCCAGATCGTGACGTACGGCACCATCAAGGCCAAGCAGGCGCTCAAGGATTCCTCGCGCGTGCTCGGCTTCCCGTTCGGCATGGGGGAGAAGCTCACCAAGGCGATGCCGCCCATGATCATGGGCAAGGACATCCCGCTCACCGGCATCATCGAGAAGGAGCACCCGCGCTACCGCGAGGCCTCCGACTTCCGTGCCGTGCTCGAAACGGATGCCGAGGCCCGCACCGTCTTCGAGACCGCCCTGGGCCTGGAGAACCTCAAGCGCCAGTGGGGCGTGCACGCCGCCGGCGTGATCATGTCGAGCGATCCGCTGATCGACATCATCCCGATCATGAAGCGCGAGCAGGACGGCCAGATCGTCACGCAGTTCGATTACCCGGCGTGCGAGTCGCTCGGGCTGATCAAGATGGACTTCCTCGGGCTGCGCAACCTGACGATCATCAACGACGCGCTCGACAACATCCGTGCCAACCGCGACGTCGACCTCGTCCTCGAAGACCTCGCGCTCGATGACCGGGGCGCCTACGAGCTGCTCTCCCGCGGCGACACGCTCGGCGTCTTCCAGCTGGACGGCGGCCCGATGCGCTCGCTGCTGCGGCTCATGCGCCCCGACAACTTCGAGGACATCTCGGCGCTCATCGCGCTGTACCGGCCGGGCCCCATGGGCGCCAACTCGCACACGAACTACGCGCTGCGCAAGAACGGGCAGCAGGAGATCACGCCGATCCATCCCGAGCTCGAGGAACCGCTCGCCGAGATCCTCTCGACCTCCTACGGCCTCATCATCTACCAGGAGCAGGTGATGGCCATCGCGCAGAAGGTGGCCGGCTTCTCACTCGGACAGGCCGACATCCTGCGCCGCGCGATGGGCAAGAAGAAGAAGAGCGAGCTCGACAAGCAGTTCGCCGGCTTCCGCGACGGCATGAACGCCAACGGCTACTCGGATGCCGCGGTCAACACGCTGTGGGAGATCCTGCTGCCGTTCTCGGACTACGCCTTCAACAAGGCGCACTCCGCGGCCTACGGCGTGATCAGCTACTGGACCGCGTACCTGAAGGCCCACTACCCGGCCGAGTACATGGCCGCGCTGCTCACCTCGGTGGGGGATGCGCGCGACAAGCTCGCGCTCTACCTCAACGAGTGCCGCCGTATGGGCATCAAGGTGCTCCCGCCCGATGTGAACGAGTCGATCGGGTTCTTCGCGGCCGTCGGCGACGACATCCGTTTCGGGCTCGGGGCGGTGCGCAACGTCGGCTTCAACGTGGTCGAGTTCATCCGGGGTGCGCGCGAGCAGAAGGGCCGCTTCGAGTCGTTCCACGACTTCCTGCGCAAGGTGCCGATTCCCGTCGCGAACAAGCGCACGGTCGAGTCGCTCATCAAGGCCGGGGCGTTCGACTCGCTCGGTGCGACGCGTCGCTCGCTCATCGAGATCCACGAGGGCGCGGTGGAGTCGGCCGTGAAAGAGAAGCGGGCCGAGGAGAAGGGCGACATCGGGTTCGACTTCGACTCGCTCTTCGACGACGTCGAGACCGCGCCGGTGTCGCTGGTTCCCGAGCGACCCGAGTGGGCCAAGCGCGACAAGCTCGCCTTCGAGCGCGAGATGCTCGGGCTCTACGTGTCGGATCATCCGCTCGCCGGTCTCGAGATCCCTCTCGCCAAGCACGCCTCGACGAGCATCACCGACCTGCTCGCGAGCGATCAGAACATGGACGGCGAGACCGTCACCATCGCCGGTCTCATCACGAGCGTGCAGCACCGCACGGCGCGTTCATCGGGCAACCAGTACGGCATGATCCAGGTCGAGGACTTCAGCGGCGAGATGACCGTGATGTTCATGGGCAAGGCCTACCAGGAGTTCGGTCCGGCACTGCAGGGCGACACCATCGTCGTCGTGCGCGGCCGGGTGTCGATGCGCGATGACGGCATGAACCTGCACGCCTACAGCATCTTCAGCCCCGACATGGGGCAGGGCTCGGACTCGGGGCCGGTGCAGATCACCCTTCCCGACGCGCGCGCGACGACGAACACGATGACGGAGCTCGCCGACGTGCTCATCCGGCACGCCGGTGACAACGAGGTGCGCCTGCGGCTCGTGAAGGGATCGACGGCACGGGTCTTCGAGGTGCCCTACCGGGTCAAGGTGACCGCAGACTTCTACGGCGAGCTCAAGAGCCTGCTCGGCCCGGCCTGCCTCGTCTGACACCCGCCGACTTGCCACTTTTCGCGGGTTCGAGGCGCCATCAACCCGCGAAAAGTGGCAAGTCGGCCCGGTCTGGGCAGCGTCAGAGGTCGATCGTGAAGAGCACGACGCCCGGCTCGACCGCGTCGGGCTGCCGGGTGAATCCGACCCGGGGGTAGAACGCCTTCCCGCCTTCGTTGCGCGGGTCCACCGCGAGGTGCAGCCCCTTCACTCCGGCCGAGCGGATGCCGTCGAGGGCCCGCGAGATGAGCTCCCGTCCCAGCCCACGACCCTGAAGCCGCGGCGCGAGATCGATGTGCAGGTGCGCCGGCCAGCGCTCGATCACGGAGTCCGTGCGCCGTTCCGGGGTGTGCAGCAGCCGCACCAGGGCGGCATCCGGAGTGTCGGCGGCGGCACCCTCGAAGGCCGAGAGGGGGTACTGCGCCCGCAGCGCCGGGTACCACTCGCGCTCCTGCCAGGCCTCGAAGTCACGGGTGTCGGGCACGGCGAGCACGTAGCCGCCCACGCCGTGTTCATCGACGACGACGTAGGCGAACTCGGGCGAACGCACCGCGTACGCGCCCGTGTAGATGTGCCCGAGCAGATCGGGGTTCGCGTGGCGCCCGGTGGCGTCGTTGCCCGCGTCGCCGGTGATGAGGCAGATGCGGTACATGCCGGGCAGGTCGGCGGGCAGCGGATGGCGGATTTCGAGCACGGGATCACGTTACCGGGGCGCTCGGCCGACCGCGATCAGGGGACGGGCGCGCATCCTGAGTCCTGGGTTCCGGCCGCGCTCAGAGGGGTTCGCCGGGAGCGTGGTACAGCCGCTCGTGGTAGAGCAGGGGCGCGTCGATGACGCCGAGTTCGCCGTTCTCGATCTGCACGACCACGACGGCGTTCTCGTGCACGGAGATGCGCTCGATGATGCGAGCCTGCATCCATGCCGTCACGTCGTGCAGGAGCGGCAGGCCGTTGGGTCCGGGCGACCAGTGATCGCCGGCGAATCGATCGGCCGCCGGGCCCGACATGATCTCAGCGAGGGGGCGGTTGCGGCGCCCGAGCATGTGGATGACGAGCTCATCGGTCTCGGCGATGGCCGGCCACGAGCTGGCCGAGCGGGCCATGTTGAAGGTGGCGAGCGGGGGAACGGCGGCGAGCGAGGCCAGTGAGGTCGCGGTGAAGCCCACCGGCTTGCCCGAACCGTCGCGCGCCGTGATGACGGCCACGCCGGCCGCGTGGCGACGGAAGGCCTGCTTGAAGGCGAGCAGATCCTCCGGCGTTCCCGCGTCGGAGAAGGCGATGGCAGGTGCGGCGGCTGATTCGGACATACGAGTGCATCAATCATCGCGCGCAGCGGAGTATTCCCGAAACGGCGTGCTTGGGGCCTCAGTAGACTGGCGACGATGATGCGCACGATCGATCTCCGTGGCCACGAGTACTCCAGCGCCGAGCTGCTCGCGCTCGTTCCGCGAGCCGCGACGGATGTCGCCGTCGCCAGCGAGACGGCGGCCGCCCTCATCGACGAGCTGCGCCGGGGCGGCGCCGAGGCCCTGCTCGCCCAGGCCGATCGCTTCGACGGCGGACGCCCGCCCGCCCTGCGGGTGCCGGCCGAGGAGATCGCCGCGGCCGTCGACGGGCTCGATGCCGCAGTGCGCACCGCCCTCGAGGAGACGATCCGCCGCGTGCGCACGGCGAGCGCCGCCCAGGTGCCGCCCGCCATCGTGACCCAGCTCGCTCCCGGTGCGCGCATCCGCCAGCGCTGGCAGCCGGTGGCGCGAGTGGGCCTCTACGTTCCCGGCGGCAAGGCCGTCTACCCGTCGAGCGTCGTCATGAACGTGGTTCCGGCGCAGGTGGCCGGTGTCGCATCCATCGCCCTCGTCTCGCCGCCGCAGCGCCAGCACGGCGGTCACGTGCACCCCGTCGTGCTCGCCGCGGCCGGACTGCTCGGCGTGAGCGAGGTCTACGCCATGGGTGGAGCCGGAGCCATCGGCGCGCTCGCGTACGGCGTCGCTGACATCGGCCTCGAGCCGGTTCAACTCGTGACCGGGCCCGGAAACGTCTACGTGGCCGCAGCGAAGCGACTCATCCGCGGCCAGGCCGGCATCGACGCCGAGGCCGGACCCACCGACATCCTCGTGATCGCGGATGCGTCGGCCGATGCCCGGCTCATCGCCGCCGACCTCATCAGCCAGGCTGAGCACGACGAGCTCGCGGCGGCCGTGCTCGTGACGGATGCCCCCGGCCTCGCGACCGCGGTGGCCGACGAGGTGGCCGCGCAGGCCGCATCGACGACGCACGGCGATCGCGTGCGCGCGGCCCTGACCGGCCCGCAGTCCGCCGTCGTGCTCGTCGACGACCTCGCCCAGGCTGCGGACTTCGCGAACGCATTCGGGCCGGAGCACCTCGAGATCCAGACGGCCGACGACGAGGCCGTGCTCGCCCGCATCCAGAACGCCGGGGCGATCTTCCTCGGAGCGCACTCGCCCGTGAGCCTCGGCGACTACGCGGCCGGATCGAATCACGTGCTTCCCACAGGCGGGCAGGCGCGCTTCGCCGCCGGTCTCGGCGCATCGACCTTCCTGCGCCCCCAGCAGGTCGTCGAGTACGACCGCGACGCGCTGCAGGCCGTCGCCGCGAACATCGCCGCACTCTCGGATGCCGAGGTGCTGCCGGCGCACGGCGACGCGGTGCGCGCCCGCTTCGCCTGAGGGCGGATCCCGAAAGCCCGGTCGCATCGCTTGGCCTCCCGACCGAGCACGGTCGCGTCCCACCGCCCAGTAGGCTGGAAGCACGATGTTCTGCCCCTTCTGCCGCCACCCGGACTCCCGCGTCATCGACTCCCGCACCAGCGACGACGGCCTCAGCATCCGTCGCCGTCGCCAGTGCCCCGAGTGCGGACGCCGCTTCTCGACGACCGAGACCGCGAGCCTCGCGGTCATCAAGCGCTCCGGGGTCGTCGAGCCGTTCAGTCGGGAGAAGGTCGTGTCGGGCGTGCGGAAGGCATGCCAGGGCCGGCCGGTGACCGACTCCGACCTCGCGGTCCTCGCCCAGAAGGTCGAGGAGACGATCCGGTCGACGGGCGCCTCGCAGATCGAGGCGAACGACATCGGCCTGGCCATCCTTCCGCCGCTGCGCGAGCTCGACGAGGTCGCCTACCTGCGCTTCGCGAGCGTCTACCAGGCGTTCGAGTCGCTCGATGACTTCGAATCGGCGATCGAGCAGCTGCGCGACGAGCACGGCCGCCTTCCGGCCCGCCCGCAGGAGTAGCCCGTGTACGCGATGCTGTTCACGCGGGTGCTCTCGCGCCTGGACCCTGAACAGGCCCACCACCTCGCCTTCGTCGTGATCCGCCTGCTCGGGCTGCCAGGCATCTCCGCGATCACCCGGCTCATCACGCGCGGCCGCACCGCCCACCCCGTGCACGCCCTCGGCCTGCGGTTTCCGACGCCGTTCGGCGTGGCCGCCGGCTTCGACAAGAACGCCCGCGGGGTGCTCGGCCTCGGCGCCCTCGGCTTCGGCCACGTCGAGGTGGGAACCATCACCGCCCATGCCCAGCCCGGCAATCCCAAGCCCCGGCTGTTCCGCCTCATCCCCGACCGTGCCGTCATCAACCGCATGGGCTTCAACAACGTGGGGGCGGATGCCGCGCGCCGCCAGCTCGAGCGGCTTCACCGCCGGCGTCGCCGGCCCGTCATCGGCGTGAACATCGGCAAGAGCCGCATCACCCCGGTGGAGGAGGCCACGCAGGACTACCTGGCCTCCACCCGCCTGCTCGCGCCGCTCGCCGACTACCTCGTCGTCAACGTGTCGTCGCCGAACACCCCCGGCCTACGGGGGCTGCAGGAGGTCGAACTGCTCTCGCCGCTACTGAGCGCCGTCAAGAGCGAGGCCGGCACGACCCCGCTGCTCGTCAAGATCGCCCCCGACCTCGACGACGACGCGATCGACCGCATCGCGGGGCTCGTCGTCGAGCTGGGACTGGCCGGAATCATCGCGACGAACACCACGATCGCCCGAGAGGGCCTGACCACGGATGCGTCGGTCGTGGCGGCTGCGGGAGCAGGCGGCCTCTCGGGGCGTCCGCTCGCGGCCCGCTCGCTCGAGGTGCTGCGCCGCATCCGTGCCGTCGTGCCCGAGGACCTGTGCGTGATCTCCGTCGGCGGCGTCGAGACCGCGGCGGATGTCTCGGAGCGGCTGGCCGCTGGCGCGACGCTCGTGCAGGGCTACACCGCGTTCCTTTACCTCGGCCCGTTCTGGGCCCGGCAGGTCAATCGGGGTCTGGACTCCGCCTGAATCCAGGCCGGCCGCGCGGGGCGAACCTCGCACTGGAGGCGCTCGACTGAGCGCGCTCGCGAGGATCACTGCACTGCTCCTGCGGCGACTGTCAATGGCTGTCAGCATCTTGCGCTCGCGACCTAGCATGAGGCACGGGCGGAAGGACGGGCGCGAAATGGGTTCATTGATCTATGGCACCTCCGGCATCGAGATCGAGTTCGACGATCGGGTGCTGGCACATCTCCAGGCAGTGATCAACGCGAAGCTCCGCCGTGGCGAGGCGTTCCTGTTCACCTGGCGCGACCACCCGTCGGTGGGCGACGGACGCAGCGCGGCGTGGATCGACGGCGGCATTCCCCTGTTCTTCCGGTTCAGCGGCAGCAAGCAGCCACTGCTCAACAAGAACTGGCTGGAAGAGATGGTCATGTCGGCCAGCAGCACGAACGGCCTGATGCTCATGGACGAGCCCCAGGGGGAGTCCGACGTGCGGGCAGCCGACAACAGCGTGAAGCGCAAGGATCATCCGGCTCGCTGAGCACGTCGGCCGCGTCTGCTCCGATCAGGCGGCGAACAGGGCGGCGCTCAGCCGCCGAGCATCCCTCTCAGCGTCCAGGCGTTGCGCACGGCGTTCCCGTCTCCGTCGTTGTTGAAGTACGCGTACACGTCGTGGCCGCCGTGCTCCCACTCACGGATGCGCTGCGCCCACCACGCCAGGTCATCGTCCGAGTAGGAACCCCCGTAGAGGTGATCGTGGCTCGGACCGTGCAGGCGCAGGTACACGGTGGGGCTGGTCGCCCGCAGCGCGCACACGAGTCCGGCACCGCTCATGACGCAGTACGCGGCGCCATGGCGTTCGAGCAGCTCGAAGACGGCGTCGACGTGCCAGCTCGGATGCCGGAACTCCACCGCCACCCGCATCCAATCGGGCAGCGCGGCCAGGAAGTACCGCAGCCGCTCGTCGTCGCGCTGCATCGTCGGCGGCAGCTGCACGAGCATCACGCCGCGCCGATCGCGCAGAGCGTGCCAGCCTGAGGCCATCCGTTCGATCCAGCCTTCAGGGCCGTAGAGGCGTTTGGCATGGGTGAGGCCGCGGGGCGCCTTCACCGACAGCTGGAATCCCGGCGGCAGTCGCCGATTCCAGCTGCGAAAGCTCCCCTCGCCGGGCCAGCGGTAGTAGCTGGCATTCAGCTCTGCGGTGCCGAAATGCGCCGTGTACACACCCAGGCGCTCGCTCGGGGGCAGGCCGGGGGAGTAGAGCACGTTCTCCCAGTGCGGGTAGCTCCAACCCGACGTGCCGATGTGGATGCCCACGCGCTGCCCTCCCTTGGTCGTATCGGTCGTCGAGCCGCTCGGAGTTGAGCCGCTCAGAACAGTGCGTGGATGCCGGCCGCCACCGCGTAGATCGCGACGCCGGCGATGGCCCCCACCACGGTTCCGTTGATGCGGATGTACTGCAGGTCGCGACCAACCCGCAGCTCGATCTTCTCCGTCGTCTCCGCGGGATCCCATCGCTCCACAGTGTCGGTGATCACGGCGGCGATGTCGCCTCGGTAGTTCTGGACGACGTAGGCTGCGGCATCCGCTGCCCACACGTTCACCTTCTCGGCGAGCGTCGGGTCGGTGGCCAGGCGGGTGCCGACGTCGATGACCGCCGCCTCCAGGCCGGTGCGCAGCTCGCTCTCGGGGTCGGCGAGCGATTCGGACAGGCTCGACTTGAGCGACTCCCAGACCTCGGTCGCGAACTCGCGCAGCCGGGGGCTTTCGAGCAGTTCGGTCTTGATCGCCTCGATGCGGGCCGACATCGCCTCATCGCCCTGCAGGTCGCGGGTGAGTTCGATGAGGTAGCGGTCGAGGGCCTGTCGCACCTGGTGGTCGGGGTCCTCCTGCACCGCCCGCAGCAGTCCGAGCGCCTCGCGGTGGGCGCGGTCATCGACGAACTTGTCGACGAACCCGGGCAGCCACGACGGCAGCCGGCTCGAGACCGTTCGTGAGAGCGCCTCGGGATGCTGCACGAGCCAGTTCTCCGCCGTCTCGAGCACGATGTCGAGAGCCGACTGGTGCTGGCCGGCCTCGACCATGCGGGAACCCACGCGGCCGATCGTGGGCGCCCAGTCGGGTTCGAAGAGGTGCCGCCGGGCGAGTCGTTCGATGAGGTCGCGCACGTCGTCGTCGCTCGTGAGGGTGAGCACGCCCAGCGCGGCAACCGAGACCTCGGCGGTCAGTCGTCGAGCGTGCGCCGGCACTGCCAGCCAGGCGCCGAGCTTTCCCGCGAGCCCGAAGGCGTCGAGCCGGTCGCGCACGACCTCCTCCGAGAGGAAGTTCTCCTCGACGAACTCGCCGAGGCTCGCACCGATCTCGTCCTTGCGCGTCGGGATGATCGCCGTGTGCGGAATCGGCAGGCCGAGCGGATGCCGGAACAGCGCGGTGACGGCGAACCAGTCGGCGAGCGCTCCCACCATGGCACCCTCGGATGCCGCGCGCACGTACTGCAGCCAAGGGTAGGCATCCTGCAGCGCGAATGCGATCGCGAACACCACGGCGGCGAGCACGAGCAGTCCGCCGGCGAGGCGTTTCATTCCGGCGAGCGCAGCCCTCCGCTCCTCATCGCTCGACGCGGGCGCGCGAGCGGTTCTCGGTGCGGGTGCGATATCGGTGGACATCGTGTCTCCTCTGGGGTCGCTTCCATCCTGTGCGTCGCACGGCATCCGTGCCAGAGGTTGACGGCGTGCAGCCGACTCCGCCCGCCCTACTGCCCGCCCCCCACCAGAACGCGGGAGAGTCGGTCGAGCGAACCAGGCACCAGCGCGTAGTACGCCCACGTGCCGCGCTTGGAACGAGTGAGGAAGCCGGCATCCATCAGGATCTTGAGATGGTGCGAGATGGTGGGCTGGCTGAGTCCGATGGGATCGGTCAGGTCGCAGACGCAGGCCTCTTCGCCCTCCGAGGCGGCAACGATGGAGAGCAGGCGCAGGCGTGTCGGATCGGCGAGGGCCTTGAAGAGCAACGCTGTGTTCTCCGCGTTCTCGGCTGAGATCGTCTCTGCTGTCAGCGGCGTGCAGCAGCCATCGGGCTGCAGCAGGGGAAGCTCTCTCAAACCGCTCATGCGACCACCGTAGTGCAATATTGACAAACTTCGATGGATGCTCCACAGTCAATGCATCGACATTCGTCAATGTCTGGAGAGCTGCGATGACCCTCTTGGACCTGCTGCCACCGGCAGCCCGCGACCGGCGCCTCGATGCCCTTCCCGTCGTCGTGATCGGCGCGGGACCCATCGGGCTCGCGGCCGCAGCCAACCTCAGCGAGCGGGGCATCCCCTTCGTCGTCTACGAGGCGGGTCGTTCCGTCGCCGATTCGATGCGGCGCTGGGGGCACGTGCGCATGTTCTCGCCGTGGCGGCACCTCGTCGACCCGCCCTCCGCGCGCCTGCTCGAAGCCGATGGGTGGGTGCGGCCGCCCGACACGCGGCCACCGACGGGCGCGGAACTGATCGAGTCCTACCTTGCGCCGCTCGCCGCGCTGCCGGAGATCGCCGATGGCCTGCACACCGGCGTGGAGGTTCTCAAAGTCAGCCGAGTGGGAGCGGATCGCACGCGCACGGCGAATCGGGCGGGCACCCCGTTCCTGCTCCGGCTCCGCGATGACGTCGGATCGGTGACGGATGCAACGGCTCGCGCCGTGATCGATGCCTCCGGCACCTATCGGCAGCCCAACTCGTTGGGCTCCTCTGGACTGGATCCACTCGGACTGGCCGAGGTGGCAGACCTCGTCTCGCCGGCATTGCCCGACGTGCTCGGTCGCGACCGCGCTCGGTTCGCCGGCCGCAGCGTCGTCGTCGTGGGCGCGGGCCATTCCGCCGCCAACACGCTGCTCGATCTCGTTCGCCTCGCCGAGAGGGCGCCTGCAACAACGGTCACGTGGATCATCCGGAACGAGAGGGCCGCCCGGATCGGTTCCTCCGCCGACGATGAACTGGCCGAGCGGGCATCCATCGGCCGCCGCGTCGACGAGTTCGTTGCCGCCGGCAGCATCCATCTCGTGGACCGTTTCGAGATCGTGCGCCTCGACCGCGCCGGTGGCAGGGTCGCCGTGACGGGCAGCCGCGCCGGGGAGTTGCAGAAGGTCACCGCGGATGTCGTCGTGAACGCCACAGGGTTCCGCCCCGACCTGGCGATGCTGCGTGAGGTGCGCCTGGACCTCGATGAGGTCGTGGAGGCGCCGCGCCGCCTAGCTCCGCTGATCGACCCCAATCTCCACAGCTGCGGCACCGTCCCACCGCACGGTTTCGCCGAGTTGCGGCATTTCGAGCCGGACTTCTACCTCGCCGGCATGAAGAGCTACGGGCGCGCACCCACCTTCCTCCTCGCCACGGGATACGAGCAGGTTCGCTCGATCGTCGCGCATCTCGCCGGAGATGACGGCGCAGCCTCCCGCGTGGCGCTCACCCTTCCGGCGACCGGCGTCTGCTCGACGTCATCCTCCACGGCATCATCGTGCTGCCAGACCACCGCCGGAGTGGGCTGCTGATGGTGCAAATCCGTCCGATGTCGGCCGGGGACTGGCCAGGCGTTCGCACGATCTACGCGGAGGGGATCGCCACCGGGCATGCCACTTTCGAGACCGCGCCGCCGGAGGAATGGGACGAGTTCGAGGCGCGCCGCGTGCCGAGCCCGCGTTTGGTGGCGGTGAGCATGGACCGGGTCGTCGGCTGGGCGGCCGCCAGCCCCGTCTCCGGCCGATCGGTCTATCGCGGGGTGATCGAGCATTCCCTGTACGTCGCCAGCGCCCATCGTGGCGCAGGTATCGGCAAGTTCCTTCTGGATGCCCTGATCCGGTCCGCCGACGAGGCCGGCTACTGGATGATCCAGTCCTCGATCTTCCCCGAGAACACGGCGAGCCTCCGGCTGCACGCAGGAGCCGGATTCCGGGTGGTGGGGCGTCGTGAGCGGATAGCGTTGATGACCCGCGGCCCATGCGCGGGCGCGTGGCGTGACACCATCCTCATCGAACGACGCAGCACCGTGAACGGAGCCACCGAATGACGCAACCGACCATCCTCTTCGTCTGCGTGCACAACGCGGGTCGCTCGCAGATGGCCGCAGGCTATGCCCGTGCCCTCTCGGATGGGCGGGTCACCGTTCTCTCCGGTGGCTCCGAGCCGGGCAGCGCCATCAACCCCGTCGCGGTCGAGGCCATGCGCGAGGAGGACATCGACATCAGCGCGGCCGTGCCGCAACTGCTGCAGACCGATGACGTGCGTGCAGCGGATGCGGTCATCACGATGGGCTGCGGCGATGCCTGCCCGATCTTCCCGGGCAAGCGCTACGAGGATTGGGAACTCGAGGACCCCGCCGGCAAGGACATCGAGACCGTCCGCCGCGTGCGCGACGACATCAGGGAACGCGTGACGCGCCTGCTCGGGGAGCTCTCGACCAGCTGATGCAGCAGTTTCCAACGCAAGCCCGAGGGCGGGTTTTTCGGAGGGGCTGACGAGAATCGAACTCGCATCATCTGTTTGGAAGACAGAGGCTTTACCACTAAGCTACAGCCCCGAATCTCCGGCTCCTCGAGTCCTTCCCTGACGGGCGGACGGGTTTTGCCGGATTTCTGTATTCAGTTGTCGGGGATCGCCGTACTTCCATGGATCCAGCGGCACGCACCGCAGTCTGGACGCCTGAGCCACCAGCGAGCTACATCCCCTGGCCCTCGCGGGCACTCGAAACATCGTAGTACAGATCGAGGATGACGCCGGTCACCCGCAACTGGGGCGGCCCGTCACTGAGCGCTTTGCTGTGAGTTCGAGCCTACTCCTCCACAGGGATTGCACGCAGCGAGTTATCCACAGAAACCAGCGCTGATCGGGGCATCCGAACGGTGCAATGTCGGTGGGTGCGACGAGTATGGAGTCATGACCGATTCCGCGCAGCGACTCGACGAGATGGTCGAGAGCGCGCTCGCCGAGGTGATGCCGGTGCTGTCCGCGCTCCTGGAAGCGGCACCCGGCGCGACTTCTGCGAGCCGGGACGACGAACTTCTCATGGGGGTCGCGTCCATCGAGACGCTCGGTCGGCTCGTCGACAGCCTCCGTGTGATCGCCGCAGGCGAGGTCGCCCATCGCTCTCGCCGGTCCCTCGGCACGGATGGCCTCGCAGCGCGCCGCTCCTGCAGCAGCCACGTCGAACTGCTGCAGCGCATCACTCGGCAATCCGGAGCATCCATGAAGCGGCTCAGCACTCTGGGGCTCGCCACTCGGCGCCGCTCGAGTCTCACGGGAACCATGGCGCCTCCGCTCTTCCCGGCCGTGTCCGGCGCACTCGAGCAGGGCCTGATCGGAACGGATGCGGCGGCTGCCATCGCGCGCACGCTCGGAGCGGTCACGTGCGGCGACGCCGAGGGGGTTGCGGCAGCGGAGCGGGAGCTCGTCGCCGCCGCGCTCGGAGTCTCCATTGATGGAAGCGCACCCGACGTGCCGGGCCATGCCGACGACATCCGGCTGCAAGCCGAGATCTGGCGCCAGATCCTCGACGCCGATGGTCTCCAGCCGGCCGAGACCGCCTCCATGAAGAAGCGAGGCTTCGAGGCTGGCACCCTCCGGGAAGGCCTGTTCGTCGGTCGCTACGCGCTCATGCCCGAAGTGCACGCGAAGTTCAAGCGCCTTCTCGACGCCTACCTGGCACCGCGCAGTGGTTTTCGGCCTTCGGATGACGAGACCGCCGAGCCGGATGAGAACGCAGCTGAGCCGTCGCCGTACGACGACGACCGGTCCCGTGATCAGGCCAGGCACGATGCCTTCGCGGCCATGGTGGATGCTGCCGCGCGCGCGGCCGACGCACCCTCCGTCGGAGGCGCAGCGCCGACCGTGCTGGTCTCCTGCACGGACGAGGATTTGCGGGACGGCGAAGGCGCCGGCTGGATCGACGGCATGGCGGTGCCCATCAGCTTCGAGTCGCTCACCCAGTTCGCCTGCGCCGGCGGAACGCAGCGCGTGCGGTTCGACGAAGCCGGGCGCATCATCGAGCTCGGATCGCCCGATCGATGCTTCACCGCCCAGCAGCGTCGAGCGATCGGCCTCCGTGACGGCGGCTGCATCATTCCCGGTTGCGGTATCCCGATCTCATGGTGCGAGATCCACCATGTGCAGACCGCGGCAGACCACGGCCCGACGCACACCGACAACGGCGTTCTGCTCTGCTGGTATCACCATCGCATGATCGAGCAGGGCGGCTGGTACATCGAGATGCGGCATGGGGTTCCCTATGTTCTGGCTCCGCCGTGGATCGACCCGAGCCGACGGTGGCGCCGTGCAGCCCAGTCGCCCACCCGCATGGCAGACCGACTGAGACGGCGGCGAGGAAGCGTGAAGACCCGGCCGGGGAATGCGGTGCCCGAGCCCCCTCCTGTCCTGCGTCGATGATGGAGCGCTCCCCGGAGCACTTCATCGCCGAGACACCAGCTCACTGACTCTCCACCGAAAGCCCACCCTGACCCGCTGGCACGCGCTCGGGCGCTCGCGCCAACCGTCGGCGCACCCGGTGTGCAGTAGACTTTCCGGGGTTCCCCGCAGATTGCGTGCTTCGGCGTGCGCTCATGGGGTGACTACGAGTTGAGTAGGCGACTCGGGGCGTAGCTCAGCTTGGCTAGAGCGCCCGCTTTGGGAGCGGGAGGTCGCAGGTTCGAATCCTGTCGCCCCGACCAGCCGCCGCATTCGACACACACCTTCATCTATCAGGAGATCTTCCCCATGCCGACCACTTCGGTTGAGAAGCTGAGCCCGACGCGCGCCAAGCTCACCATCACGGTGACGCCTGAGGAGCTCAAGCCCAGCATCACCCACGCGTACAGCCACATCGCCGAGCAGATCAACGTTCCGGGATTCCGCAAGGGCAAGGTTCCGCCGCCCATCATCGAGCAGCGCGTCGGCAAGGGCGCCGTGCTCGAGCACGCGGTCAACGAGGGCCTGGACGGGTTCTTCCGTGCCGCCGTCGAGGAGAACGAGCTGCGTACGCTCGGTCGTCCCGAGGCTGACATCGTGCAGTGGCCGAGCGACAAGGACTACTCCGGCGACCTCGTCGTCGCCGTCGAGGTCGACGTGCGTCCCGAGATCACCCTTCCCGACTACAACGGCATCGAGATCACGGTGGACGCCGCCGAGATCGCCGAGGGTGACGTCGACGAGGAGCTCGACCGTCTGCGCAGCCGTTTCGGCACCCTCATCACGGTCGACCGCCCCGCTACCACGGGCGACTTCGTGACGCTCGACCTCGTCGCCACCATCAACGGCGAAGAGGTCGACACCGCCAACGGCATCTCCTACGAGCTGGGCTCGGGGGAGCTGCTCGAGGGCATCGACGAGGCGCTCGAGTCGCTGACCGCCGACGAGACCACGACCTTCGCGTCCAAGCTGCTCGGCGGCGACCACGAGGGTGAGACCGCAGAGATCACCGTGACCGTCACCGCCGTCAAGGAGCGCGAGCTTCCCGAGGCCGACGACGACTTCGCACAGATCGCGAGCGAGTTCGACACGCTCGACGAGCTCAAGGCCAGCCTCTCCGAGCAGGTCACCCGCCAGAAGGCGTTCGGCCAGGGCAACCAGGCGCGCGACCTGCTGGTCGAGAAGCTCACCCAGCTGGTCGAGGTTCCCGTTCCCGCTGCGCTCATCGAAGACGAGGTGCACCGTCACCTCGAGTCCGAGAACCGTCTCGAAGACGACGAGCACCGCGCAGAGGTCGCCGAGTCGAGCGAGAAGACGTTCCGTACGCAGATCCTGCTCGACGCCATCGCCGAAGCCGAAGAGGTCAAGGTGAGCCAGGACGAGCTCTCGCAGTACCTCGTGCAGGGTGCGGCCCAGTACGGCATGGACCCCAACGAGTTCGTGCAGGCGCTCGGCCAGCAGGGTCAGATCCCTGCCATGGTCGGCGAGGTCGCCCGCAACAAGGCGCTCGCCGTCGTGCTCGGCAAGGCCGTCGTCAAGGACACCAACGGCAACCCGGTCGACCTCTCCGACTTCATCGCCGTCGAAGACGACGAGAACGAGGCCGAGGCTGAGGCCGAGACGGTCGCCGAGGCCGAGGAGATCGTCGAGGCCGCACAGGTCGCCGACGACCGCCGCCCTGAGCCTGCCGAAGGGATCGCCGACGAAGAGGCCGCCGAGAAGCCGAAGCGCAAGGCCGCTCCCAAGAAGAAGGCAGCCAGCAAGGCTGACGCCGAGTAACACCGCCTGAGGGCCGGATGCGATTCGCATCCGGCCCTTTCGCATCCCGCCGCTGCCTGCGCCGGCAGACGATGAAGGAGTACCTGCAGTGGACGAGAGCTGGGACGACCGCATCGCCGCGGTCTGGGAGCAAGCGGCCGGATCGATGGTCGATGACGAGGTCATCGCACGCATCGACGCTCTCGCCGCCGAGAGAGGCGCACAGGATGCGCGGGCCGAGTTCGAGCGGGCGGGTGCACGCGACTCCGCCGGCCGGCCCGATGAGGCCGTCCCGCTTTACCGCCACGCGCTCGAGCTCGGGCTCGACGACGAGCATCGGCCGCAGGCCGTCATCCAGATGGCGAGCAGCATCCGCAACCTCGGTGACAGCGCACAGGCGCTCGCCCTGATCGAGCAGGAACTCGACGAGCATCCCGATGCCCCCTACCGCGACGAGGTGGCCGCCTTCCTGGCGCTCGCCCTCGCCGACGACGGACAGGAGCGCCGGGCGCTCTCCGTCGCCCTGCTCGCGCTTGCTCCGCACCTGCGGCGCTACACCCGGTCGGTCTCGAACTACGCACGCGAATTCGCCGGTGAGGGCCGCTGATCTGCCCACGGCGAACACGGCCGGGTGGCCGAGCGGCCTCCGATAGATTCGACATACGCGATAACTGAAGGAGCGACACAATGGCCGAACCGACACTGGCTCCCAGTGTTTTTGACCGCCTGCTGAGGGACCGCATCATCTGGCTCGGTTCAGAGGTACGGGACGACAACGCCAACGAGATCTGCGCCAAGATCCTCTTGCTCGCAGCTGAAGACCCCAAGCGCGACATCTACCTCTACATCAACTCTCCCGGTGGTTCGATCACGGCCGGCATGGCGATCTACGACACGATGCAGTTCGTGCCGAACGACATCGTCACCGTCGGCATCGGCATGGCCGCCTCGATGGGACAGCTGCTGCTCACGAGCGGAACCAAGGGCAAGCGCTACATCACGCCCAACGCCCGCGTGCTGCTGCACCAGCCGCACGGCGGCTTCGGCGGAACCTCGAGCGACATCCAGACGCAGGCGCAGCTCATCCTCGACATGAAGAAGCGCCTCGCCGAGATCACCGCGGCCCAGACCGGCAAGTCGGTCGAGCAGATCAACGATGACGGCGACCGCGACCGTTGGTTCAACGCCCAGGAGGCGCTCGAGTACGGCTTCGTCGACCACCTCCGTTCCTCCGCGCTCGACGTGTCGGGCGGCGGCGGAACCGACATCCAGTAGCCACCGAAGATACAAGAAGGAAGCACTATGACCATCCAAGACTTCGGTGGAACCGCGTCGAGCTCCATGAGCCCGAGCGGCCTGCACATGCCGAACTCCCGCTACATCCTCCCGAGCTTCGAGGAGCGCACCGCCTACGGCTACAAGCGTCAGGACCCCTACGCGAAGCTGTTCGAGGACCGCATCATCTTCATGGGCGTTCAGGTGGATGACGCCTCGGCCGACGACATCATGGCCCAGCTGCTCGTGCTCGAGTCGATGGACCCCGACCGCGACATCGTCATGTACATCAACTCGCCCGGCGGCTCGTTCACGGCCATGACGGCGATCTACGACACCATGCAGTACATCCGTCCGCAGATCATGACGGTCGTGCTCGGCCAGGCCGCCTCGGCCGCCGCCGTGCTCGCCGCCGCCGGCACGCCCGGCAAGCGGCTGGCGCTGCCCAACGCCCGCGTTCTCATCCACCAGCCCTCCACCGGGGATGCGGGACACGGACAGGCCTCCGACATCGAGATCCAGGCGCAGGAGATCCTCCGCATGCGTACCTGGCTCGAGCAGACGCTGTCCAAGCACTCCAACCGCACTCCCGAGCAGGTGAACAAGGACATCGACCGCGACAAGATCCTCTCCGGTGCAGAGGCTCTCGAGTACGGCCTGATCGACCAGGTGCTCACCTCGCGCAAGAACCTCACCGCGATCGCGAAGTAGGGCGCCTCAGAGAGCATCACGTCGAGCGGCGGATGCCGGCCTCCGGGCCGGTGTCCGCCGCTTTTCTCGTACTCCGGCGAGGGTGGCGTGCCTCTTCGCGCACGGCGAAATACCCGGGCAGGCGGAATGTGGCGCCGTTACCCGCGATTGTCGGCGCCATAGCCTAGGCTCGAATCGAGACACCGGCAAAGGAGGCTTTGGATGGCTCGCATTGGCGAAAGCGCCGACTTGCTCAAGTGCTCCTTCTGCGGAAAGAGCCAGAAGCAGGTGCAGCAACTCATCGCAGGCCCGGGTGTGTACATCTGCGACGAGTGCGTCGAGCTCTGCAACGAGATCATCGAAGAGCGTCTCGCTGAAGCCGGCGAAGAGGTCGACGGCGAATTCGAACTGCCGAAGCCGAAGGAGATCTTCAATTTCCTCGAGGAGTACGTGATCGGCCAGGAGGCCGCGAAGCGGGCCCTCGCCGTCGCCGTCTACAACCACTACAAGCGCGTGCGCGCGCGCAACACCATCGGCCCGGCCGATGCCATCGACGACATCGAGATCGCCAAGTCGAACATCCTGCTGATCGGTCCGACGGGCTGCGGCAAGACCTACCTCGCGCAGACCCTCGCGAAGCGGCTCAACGTGCCGTTCGCGGTCGCGGATGCGACGGCTCTCACCGAGGCCGGCTACGTCGGCGAAGACGTCGAGAACATCCTGCTCAAGCTCATCCAGGCGGCGGACTACGACGTCAAGCGTGCCGAGACGGGCATCATCTACATCGACGAGGTCGACAAGATCGCCCGCAAGGCCGAGAACCCCTCGATCACGCGCGACGTCTCCGGCGAGGGCGTGCAGCAGGCGCTGCTCAAGATCCTCGAGGGCACCGTCGCCTCGGTTCCGCCGCAGGGCGGCCGCAAGCATCCGCACCAGGAGTTCATCCAGATCGACACGACGAACGTACTGTTCATCGTCGCTGGCGCGTTCGCGGGCCTGGAGGACATCATCTCCACACGTGCGGGCAAGAAGGGCATCGGCTTCGGGGCGCCCCTGCACATCAAGGGTGACGAGCTCAACCTCTTCAGCGAGGTGCTCCCCGAAGACCTGCACAAGTTCGGGCTGATCCCCGAATTCATCGGCCGCCTGCCCGTCGTCACCACGGTGACGCCGCTCGACCGCACCGCTCTCATGGAGATTCTCACCGAGCCGCGCAACGCGCTCGTGAAGCAGTACCAGCGCATGTTCGAACTCGACGGTGTCGAGCTCGAATTCGAGCGGCCGGCCCTCGAGGCCATCGCCGACCTCGCGGTTCTGCGCCAGACGGGCGCCCGTGGCCTGCGAGCGATCATGGAAGAGGTGCTCGGACCGATCATGTTCGAGGTGCCGTCCTCCGACGAGGTCGCCCGAGTGGTCGTCACGCGCGCCGCGGTACTCGACAACGCCGCTCCCACCATCGTGCCGCACAAGGCTCGTCGCGAAGAGAAGTCGGCCTAAGCGGCAGGCCTCCGCCGCCTCCGGCAGGAGGAGCGGCTAACAGGGCTGCGCCTGGCCGCCAGGCGGCCGCCCTCCGGTCAGTCGAAGACTCGCACGAGCTTCCAGCGATCGTCGGCGCCGTCGTGCTGCACGTCGAAGACGTGCGTCTCGCCCTCCTCCGTCGAGGCCTGGAAGCGCCAGCCGGAGATCTGCAGCGGCGGCCTGCCGTAGTTCATGCGGTGACCCTGCATCGGATGCCACCAGTCGCACGGTCCGACGAGCGCCGTGGGGGAGTCGTTCACGCGGAAGCGCCGAGAGCGCCACACCAGGCGCCGCGGCTCGCCGCTCTCACTCGTCCAGACGGCGACCGTCTCGTCCACCTGCATGCTGCCGCCTCCATCGCTCGCATTCGAAGATGCGTTCGATAGTAGCACCGGCCACAGACAACGGCCTTCGGAACATCCGCTCCGGGGCTGGCTCAGGCCAGGTCGTCGTCCGTTCGGGCGCCGAACACGATCTCGTCCCAGCTGGGCATCGAGGCCCGGCCCTTCTTGCGGGAAGCTCCGCCCGTCTGGTTGCCGTTCTGGGCTGCCCAGTCACGTCGGGGAGAGGAGCTCGGCGCCACAGTGGGGGCGTCGATGAGGGTCGGCTGCTCGACGGGAGGCTCCGGGGCACTCGGGGCAGCCTCACGCTCACCGCGGCGCCGGCGCAGGGCTTCGAGCAGGTCGGCGGTCTCGCTGAGCGTCTTGGGCGGTTCCTCTGCACGGTTGATGGCCGCCTTGTTGACGGCGGCCGTCGTGCTCGGCGCGCCCGAGCGTCCGTAGGGCACCGGTTCCGCGGGTGCCTCGGTCGCATCCGACGGCTCGAGCAGCGGGTCCTTGAACGTGAAGGCGCCACTGTCGAAACGGGAGTGATCGATGTCGGCAGGGTCGACGGCGCGCAGTCGCGGAATGAGCGAACCCGAGATCTCGCCCTGCTGCGAGAGCGTCATCGCCTCGCTGTTGAGCGGCGCGAGCGCGAGCTTCTTGGGTTCGAACGACCAGCGTGCGTCATGGTCGATGGTGTCGGCCGTGAACTCGAGCTTGATGATCCAGCCGCCGGCCGGTTCCTTCCAGCTCGCCCAGCGCTCGTTGCTGGCACCGAGAGACGCCAAGCGCGAACGCATCACGGCACC
The DNA here is from genome assembly GCF_037404875.1 of Rathayibacter sp. YIM 133350. Lineage (NCBI taxonomy): Bacteria > Bacillati > Actinomycetota > Actinomycetes > Micrococcales > Microbacteriaceae > Rathayibacter > Rathayibacter sp. YIM 133350. The sequence continues at coordinate 47,478 of NZ_JBBELO010000039.1, read as the reverse complement.
GAAGGTGGAATCCTCATCGGGATCCTCGTTCTCGGCGGTGGGGTGCACGAGCACGCTGAGGGCGCTCGTGAGCACATGCTCGCGCTCGGCGAGCACGGGGCCCTCGAATCGCTGGATGAAGTCCAGCGAGGCGCCCGTGACCGCGGCGACGTCTTCGGCAGACATTCCGGAGCGGATATACGCCTGCACCTCGCGCGGCGAGAGCTTCTGATTTCCGGTCGGTTCCGGGTTGGCTTTGCGCAGTCGTGACTGCAGCACCTCGTCGATGACGATCCGGAAGCGGTCGCCGTCGTCGCCTGCGACGACGAGGGCGCCGTTCTCGACTCCGATCACCTTCAATTCCTGCATCGGGACAGCCCTCTCGCGTTCGCTACTTCACCGCCAACCATGCCATGTCGACTCCCCAATTCACGGGAATACGCGCCGCGTGCCGCAAGTTGATTGAAGTACCTGAAAGGGACATGTAAAGCGTTTGCTATTCACGCCCGATTGGGGCACACTAACGTCGCCGTTCGAGTGCGAATGGCGGTAACTGAATGGATGGGCATGGCAACGGATTACGACGCACCGCGAAAGTCTGACGACGACTCCGAGTCGATCGAAGCACTCAAGGAGCGAGTACCCGACAAGCTGTCCGGCGTCGTCGACGTTGAGGACGCCGACAACCCCGGTGGTTTCGAACTCCCCGGGGCTGACCTCTCCGACCTCGACTTGGATGTCGTCGTGCTGCCTCCGCAGGCCGACGAGTTCACCTGCGTGAGCTGCTTCCTCGTGAAGCACCGCTCGCAGATCGACCACGAAGAAAAGCTCGGACCGGTCTGCCTGGAGTGCGCCGCGTAACGGCGTTCAGCTTTAGGGCTCGTTAGGCCGTCGCGATCCGTTGATCGCGGCGGCCAATTTCTTTGGGTTCCGCGTTGAGACGATCCAGTAGGGCGCGGGGTCGTCGGGGTCGGTCACCGGAACCCGCACGATGGGGTCGACCCAGCCGCGGATCATCAGGAAGGCGCGCGCGTCGAGCTGCGGGCCGCGCTGCTCCCATGCCGCGTGACCGGAGTAGGCCTTGACGGGTCCCACGAGCGAGAGCGGGATGCTCGCCTTGCCTGCCACCAGCATCCCGTCTCGTACGGCCACCGTCGGCGCCGACACGAACAGGCTCACCACGATGGCGCCGTAGAGCACGACGGCCGTGATGATGCCGGCGATCATCGAGATGGGGGCGAAGACGAGAAGGGCGGCGGGCACGACGAGTGCCGTCGCGATGAACAGCCAGGGGGCTGGCCAGAGGCGTTCCTGGTAAACGGGCATGGCTCTATTCGACCACCAGTTCTGCACTACCCTCGACACGTGACCGAATCCGTCGACGTCCTGATCACCGCGAGCACCGTGCCGACGTACGCGCACCCGGGCGATGCGGGAGCCGACCTGCACGCCGCAGAGGCCGTCGTCCTGGCTCCGGGAGAGCGGGCGACGGTCGGCACCGGCGTGGCGATCGCCCTGCCCGACGGCTATGCCGCCTTCGTGGTTCCGCGCAGCGGACTGGCCTCCAAGCACGGCATCACCATCGTCAACTCGCCGGGAACAGTGGATGCCGGTTATCGCGGCGAGATCAAGGTCGCGTTGCTGAACACCGACAGCACCATGGCGTACTCTGTCGCAGTCGGAGACCGCATCGCCCAGCTGATCATCATGCCGGTCTCCCGCGCCCGTTTCATCGAGGTGGAGCGCCTGCCCGGAAGTGACCGCGGTGAGGGCGGCTTCGGCTCGACCGGCATCGCCGCCCACGGCGGCGCCGCACAGCAGTCAGGAGAGATCGCGTGAGCGACATCGAGACCATCGGAGAGGTTCCCGGCGACCTCCCCAAGTCCGCGCCGGAGGACCGAGCCGAGAACGGCCCCCTCGACGAGGCGGAGGCGAACCCCGTTCGCCCCTACGTCGACCTGGGCGGCGTGAAGATCCTTCCCCGTGAGGGACTGCACCTGCGCTTGGAGATCGAAGAGGAGTCCAAGCGCGTCGTGGCCATCGGGCTCGACTACGCCGGCTCCACCCTGCAGGTGCAGCCGTTCGCCGCGCCCCGCTCGAGCGGGCTCTGGCACGAGATCCGCGAGCAGATCGCCGATCAGATCGCACGCCAGGGCGGATCGACGACGCTGCGGGAGGGTCCGTTGGGCCCGGAGCTCCTCGCGCAGATCCCCGTCGCGAGCAACACGGCCACTCCGGGAGCCACCCGGCTCGCGCGCTTCATCGGCGTCGACGGCCCGCGCTGGTTCCTGCGCGGCGTCATCGCCGGCGAGGGCGCGGTGAACCCGGATGCCGCCGCGGCCGTCGAGGAGCTGTTCCGTTCCATCGTGGTGGTGCGGGGCTCGACCCCGATGCCGCCGCGCGATCTCATCCCGCTGCGCATGCCGGCAGGACCTGCCGGCGGCGCCACCAGCTGAACATGCCGAACGACGACGAGCGGCCCGAGTCCGCTCCCGCGGAGAACGCGGAACCGGCGGGCCCGGGCTCCGCATCCCCGACGTTCAGCGAGAGCTTCGCCGCCGCGGCGCGCAAGGCCGGCCTCGGCGCTGTGGCTGAGGGCGAGCCGCTGACGGCGAACACGCTGCTCGCCGCGATCGGGGGAGTGCGCGGCATCATCGAGGCGGTGCTGCCTGGACTGCTCTTCCTCATCGTCTACACGATCACGCGCGATCTCGTGCTCTCGGTGATCGCTCCCGTCGTCGTGGGCATCGTGCTCGCCGGCATCCGTCTCGCGCAGCACCAGAGCGTCACCCAGGCGCTCAGCGGACTCTTCGGCATCGCGGCGTGCGCCGTGCTCGCATTGCTCTCGGGTCGTGCGAGCGACTACTACGTTCCCGGGTTCTGGATCGACGCCGCCTTCGGCGTGCCGCTGCTCATCTCCGTGTTCGTCGGATGGCCGCTGCTCGGACTCGCGATCGGGTACCTCATGGGGGACGGGACGGCGTGGCGCTCCAACCGCGCGAAGCGCCGCGTCATGCAGATCATCACCCTGTGCTGGGTGGGCCTGTTCGCCCTGCGCCTGCTCGTGCAGCTGCCGCTGTACCTGGCCGGGAACGTCGAGGCGCTCGGCGCCACCCGCCTGATCATGGGCGTGCCGCTCTACGGCCTCCTGCTCATCGTCACGTGGCTGCTCGCGCGCTCCGTCTACCCTCGACACGTGGCCGATCCGGCCTGATCGCCGCCTCGGGCTGGTGCTAGAGTTATCTCGATATCGAGATAAATATCGCCGTCGTGACAGGCTCTGCCTTCTGCCCGGACGCTAGGTTAGCCTTGCTGATGGGCGCACGATGTGGCTGCGAAGATGAGACCGCCGGAGGAATCCGGGTGCACCAGTAAAGAGGAGACGCGACGTGTCTGCAGTGAATAGTTTCGGGGCGAAGGACTCCCTCCGGGTCGGCGAGCAGGACTACGAGGTCTTCCGCATCGACTCCGTCGAGGGGTACGAGAAGCTGCCCTTCAGCCTCAAGGTGCTTCTGGAGAACCTGTTGCGCACCGAGGATGGCGCCAACATCACCGAGGCGCACATCCGCGCTCTCGGATCGTGGGACCCGGCGGCTGAGCCGAACACCGAGATCCAGTACACCCCGGCGCGTGTGGTCATGCAGGACTTCACCGGCGTTCCCTGCATCGTCGACCTCGCGACCATGCGCGAGGCGGTCGCTGCACTAGGCGGCGACCCCAACAAGATCAACCCGCTCGCGCCGGCCGAGATGGTCATCGACCACTCGGTCATCGCCGACCTGTTCGGCACGCCCGACGCGTTCGAGCGCAACGTCGAGATCGAGTACGAGCGCAACGGCGAGCGCTACCAGTTCCTGCGGTGGGGCCAGACGGCCTTCGACGACTTCAAGGTGGTTCCGCCCGGAACCGGCATCGTGCACCAGGTGAACATCGAGCACTTGGCCACGGTCACCTTCACCCGCGAGGTCGACGGCGTGCTGCGGGCCTATCCCGACACCTGCGTCGGCACCGACTCGCACACGACCATGGTCAACGGCCTCGGCGTGCTCGGATGGGGCGTCGGCGGCATCGAGGCCGAGGCGGCCATGCTCGGCCAGCCCGTCTCCATGCTCATCCCCAAGGTCGTCGGCTTCAAGCTCTCCGGCTCCATCCCCGCGGGAGTGACCGCGACGGATGTGGTGCTCACGATCACCGACATGCTGCGCAAGCACGGCGTCGTCGGCAAGTTCGTCGAGTTCTACGGCTCCGGCGTCGCATCCGTGCCGCTGGCCAACCGCGCCACCATCGGCAACATGAGCCCCGAGTTCGGCTCGACCGCCGCGATGTTCCCCATCGATGACGTCACCCTCGACTACCTGCGCCTGACCGGTCGCAGCGAGGAGCAGGTCGCCCTCGTCGAGGCCTACTCGAAGCTGCAGCACCTGTGGCACGACGCCGAGCGCGAGCCGGTGTTCAGCGAGTACATGGAGCTCGACCTCGCGTCCGTCGTTCCCTCGATCGCCGGCCCGAAGCGCCCGCAGGACCGCATCGTGCTCTCCGAGGCGAAGTCGCGGTTCGAGCACGACCTGAGCGACTACACGGAGGTCGACCACGACCTCGTCGACCTAGAGGTCAGCGAGTCGTTTCCGGCATCCGACCCGCCCAGCAACTCGCCCGAGGATGAGCACAACACGCACTTCCACTCCCACGCCTCGCACGCGCCGGTGACCGCGTCCAAGCCGACCCAGGTCGAGCTCTCCGACGGCACGGCCTACACGCTCGACCACGGAGCCGTCACGATCGCCGCGATCACGTCGTGCACGAACACGTCGAACCCGTCGGTCATGCTCGCCGCCGGCCTGCTCGCGCGCAACGCGGTGAAGAAGGGCCTCAAGGCAAAGCCGTGGGTCAAGACCACGCTCGCGCCCGGGTCGAAGGTCGTCACGGAGTACTACGAGAAGGCCGGTCTGACTCAGGACCTCGAGCAGCTGGGGTTCTACACGGTCGGCTACGGCTGCACGACCTGCATCGGAAACTCAGGGCCTCTCATCGAAGAGGTCTCCGCCGCGGTGCAGGAGAACGACCTCGCCGTCACGGCCGTGCTCTCGGGCAACCGCAACTTCGAGGGGCGCATCAACCCCGACGTGAAGATGAACTACCTCGCCAGCCCGCCCCTCGTCATCGCCTACTCGCTCGCCGGCTCGATGAACTTCGACTTCGAGTCCGACGCGCTCGGCACCGACCACGACGGCAACGACGTCTTCCTCAAGGACATCTGGCCCGCCGCATCCGAGGTGCAGGCCACGATCGACAACTCGATCAACACCGAGATGTTCACGCGGCAGTACGGCAGCGTGTTCGAGGGCGACGAGCGCTGGAAGACCCTTCCGACGCCGACCGGTGCGACCTTCGAGTGGGATGAGAAGTCGACCTACGTGCGCAAGCCCCCGTACTTCGAGGGCATGACCATGCAGACCACGCCGGTCACCGACATCGTCGGCGCCCGCGTGCTGGCCAAGCTCGGCGACTCGGTCACGACCGACCACATCAGCCCGGCCGGATCGATCAAGGCCGACAGCCCGGCCGGCCAGTACCTGACCGAGAACGGCGTGGACCGCAAGGACTTCAACTCCTACGGCTCCCGCCGCGGCAACCACGAGGTGATGATCCGCGGAACCTTCGCGAACATCCGGCTGCGCAACCAGCTGCTCGACGGGGTCGAGGGCGGCTACACGCGCGACTTCACGCAGGATGGCGCCCCCCAGTCGTTCATCTACGACGCGAGCATGAACTACCAGGCGCAGGGCACCCCGCTCGTCATCCTGGGCGGCAAGGAGTACGGCTCCGGATCCTCCCGTGACTGGGCGGCCAAGGGCACCAACCTGCTCGGCGTCAAGGCGGTCATCACCGAGAGCTTCGAGCGCATCCACCGCTCGAACCTCATCGGCATGGGCGTCGTGCCGCTGCAGTTCCCGGCGGGCGAGTCCGCGGACTCCCTCGGCCTGGACGGTACGGAGGTGTTCAGCATCACCGGCATCGAGCAGCTCAACGAGGGCACCACGCCCCGCACGGTTCACGTCGTGGCCGAGCCGAGCGAGCACTCCGCCGCCGGCAAGCAGGCGGTCGAGTTCGACGCCGTCGTGCGTATCGACACCCCGGGTGAGGCCGACTACTACCGCAATGGCGGCATCCTGCAGTACGTGCTGCGGAGCCTCGTCGCGTAGCTCGCGCACCGGTGACTGCCCGCGCCGCCGCTTCGTCGGTGGCGCGGGCAGTTCGTCTTCCGGCGGCCTCGCATTGTGGACGCGTAGACTCGATTGAGGCCCCGGCGATCCCGCGGGCCACGACGAAAGGCGGTTTCGATGACCCTTCTGGAGAGAATCCGGGGCCCCCGAGACCTCGACGCTCTCACGAAGGAGCAGCTCGAAGAGCTCGCCGCGGAGATCCGCGAATACCTCGTGGTGAATGTGGCGAAGACCGGCGGTCACCTGGGTCCGAACCTCGGCGTCGTCGAGCTGACCATCGCGATGCACCGCGTCTTCGATTCCCCGAACGACGCCATCGTCTTCGACACGGGGCACCAGTCGTACGTGCACAAGCTGCTCACCGGCCGTCAGGACTTCTCCACGCTGCGCCAGACGGGCGGCCTCGCCGGCTATCCGCAGCGGTCGGAGTCGGTGCACGACATCGTGGAGTCCTCGCACGCCTCGAGTTCGCTCTCGTGGGCGGATGGCATCTCCCGCGCCTTCACGATGACCGGACAGAACGAGCGCTTCGTCGTCGCCGTCGTTGGCGACGGCGCCCTCACCGGTGGCATGACGTGGGAGGCCCTGAACAACATCACCGACGACAACAACCGTCGCCTGGTCATCATCGTCAACGACAACGGCCGCTCCTATGCACCGACGATCGGCGGCATGGCACGCTTCCTCAACGGCGTGCGTACCCGCCGGAGCTACAAGAACCTCTACCTCACCAGCCGAAACGTCTTCGACAAGCTGGGCGCTCCCGGACGCGCCGTCTATCGGGGCGTGCGCGGGGGAACGCACGGCTTCCTCGCCCGGTTCTCCAACAACGAGGCCCTCTACTCCAACCTCGACCTCAAGTACATCGGCCCCGTGCACGGCCACGACGTCGAGGCGCTCATCGAGGCCCTCGAGCAGGCCAAGCACTACGAGGCGCCGGTGATCGTGCATGCCATCACCGAGAAGGGCCGCGGCTACGAGCCGGCGCTGCGGGATGCCGCGGACCAGTTCCATGCGGTCGGGCAGATCGATCCCGAGACCGGCGAGTCGATCCAATCCAGTGGCGGCCCGAGCTGGACCTCCGTCTTCGGCGACACCCTCGTCGAGCTCGCTGCGAAGAACGACCGAATCGTCGGCATCACGGCGGCCATGCTGCGCCCGACGGGCCTGCACAAGATGGCCGAGCGCTTCCCGTCCCGTGTCATCGACGTGGGAATCGCCGAACAGCACGCCGCCACCTCGGCGGCGGGCATGGCCTTCGGCGGTCTGCATCCCGTCGTGGCGTTGTACGCAACGTTCATGAACCGCGCATTCGACCAGGTGCTCATGGACGTCGCCCTGCACAAGGCCGGCGTCACGTTCGTGCTCGACCGCGCCGGCGTGACCGGTCCCGACGGACCCAGTCACCACGGTGTCTGGGACCTCGCCATCCTGCAGGTCATCCCGGGCATCCGGCTCGCCGCGCCGCGCGACGCCGCGCGGCTTCAAGAGGAGCTCGCAGAGGCCGTGGCCGTCGACGACGGCCCAACGGTGCTCCGCTTCCCGAAGGGCAACGCAAGCGAGAAGCTCGACGCGGTGCGCCGTACGGATGACGGCGTCGACGTGCTGCGCGAGTCCACCGAGAAGGACGTGCTCATCGTCACCGTCGGCCCGATGGCCGCCACCGGCCTCCAGGTGGCGGATCGGCTGGCGGCCCAGGGCATCGGCGCGACCGTCGTCGACCCGCGCTGGGTCGTGCCGGTGCCCGCCAGCGTGGTCGAGATGGCGGCAGAGCACCGTATCGTCGTCTGCATCGAGGACGGCGTGCGCGTGGGTGGCATCGGCACCCGCATCCGCCAGGACCTGCGCGAGGCCGGCGTCGACACCGCGGTCACCGAGGTGGGCCTGCCCGACGAGTTCCTCGAGCACGGCGATCGTGCCGACATCCTCGAGCGCACCGGGATGACCCCGCAGCACATCGCGCACGACGTGGTGGGCATGGTGCTCGGCTCCAAGCTCCCGCACGCCCGCGGAGTCTCGAGCGACACAGGGTCGGCGCCGATCATCGCCCGCTCGAGCGAGAACTAAGCGCTCGCCCCTCTTTGATCTACGCATGCTTTGACTTCGAGTGCGCTCGAAGTTCTAGGGTGGCGCTATGGACACCATCGCGCACGGCTACTCGATCTCCGAGGCGGCCAGCCGAACCGGACTGAGCGTGCACACCCTGCGCTACTACGAACGCGCAGGGCTCATGCTCATGCCGATCGACAGATCCTCCTCCACGCATCGGCGTTACAACGACCAGGACATCACGTTCCTCGAATTCCTCACGAAGCTGCGCGCGACCTCGATGCCCATCGCCCGCGTTCGCGACTACGTCGAGCTCGTTCGCGGGGGCGATGCCACCAACCCGGAGCGGCTCGAACTGCTGCTGAGGCACCGGATCGCCGTGGCCGCGCAGCTCGCCGAGATGGAACGCTCCCTCGCGGCCATCGACGCCAAGATCGCCATCTACTCGGCCAAGACAGGCCTGGCACCCACCGCGAACGCCGACCACACCACCGCGATCGCACGAGAAACAACCGCGAACGAACGAGTCACAGAAGGAAGCACGATCTCATGAAGCACATCACCCTCGGAACCCTCGACGTCTCCCGGCTCGGCCTCGGCTGCATGGGCATGTCGGCCTTCTACAGCGGGGCGGGCACCGATGATGCGGAGTCCGTCCGCGCGATCCATCGGGCCTTTGACCTCGGCGTGACGCTCTTCGACACCGCCGAGATCTACGGCCCGTACACGAATGAGGAACTCGTCGGGCGCGCCCTCGCCGACCGCCGCGACGACGTGGTCATCGCGACGAAGTTCGGCGTCGTTCGTCACCGTGATGGCGCCACTCGGGCAGTGGACGGAAGCGCCGAGAACGTGCGGTTCTCCCTGGAGGCCTCGCTGAAGCGCCTGGGCACGGACCATATCGACCTGTACTACCAGCACCGGATGGATCCGGAGACGCCCATCGAGGAGACGGTCGGTGCGCTGGCCGAACTGATCGCCGAGGGGAAGATCCTCGGCTACGGGCTGTCCGAGGCGGCACCCGCCACCATTCGCCGCGCTCACGCTGTGCATACTGTGACGGCAGTGCAGACCGAGTACTCGCTGTGGAGCCGCGACCCCGAGGCCGAGGTGCTGCCGACCGTACGGGAGCTCGGCATCGGCTTCGTTCCGTACTCGCCGCTCGGCCGGGGCTTCCTGACGGGCGCCATCCGCTCACTCGACCAGCTCGATGACGCCGACTTCCGGCGCAGCAACCCGCGCTTCGAGGGCGAGAACCTCGACGCGAACCTGCGCATCGTCGAGACGGTGGAGGCCGTCGCGGCCGAGCTCGAGGCGACGCCCGCCCAGGTCGCCCTCGCCTGGCTGCTCGCGCAGGGTGAGGACATCGCGCCCATCCCCGGAACCAAGCGCGTCGAGCGCATCGAGGAGAACGTGGGTGCGGATGCGCTCGAGCTCTCCGCAGACCAGCTGGCCCGCCTCGACGGCGTGCCCGCTGCCGCAGGTGACCGCTACGCCGACATGAGCCCTCTGAACCGGTAGTCCAGGGCGGTCTCTCGTCGGCATCCGTCGCCGGGTGCGGTATTCCGTGGCCGGTGCCGGATGGCCGGCGTACTCAGGAAAGCAACGTAACGTAGGGAGTGATGGTTTCGGGGCGTTCGCCCTGACTGGGCGGGTGCCATCGTGACGAAGGTTTTGTGTTTTGAGCGACGAGTGCATCCACGGTTTCGAACCCGGCTTCTGTGCCGCATGCTTCCCGCCGGCGACGGTCGTCGTCGAGCCGGCGAAGAAGGCCAGGCCGGTGCGGCAGAAGCCGGTATCCCTTCGTGAGCCCAGCGCCGCGAGGTCGGGTTCGCGTGGGGGAGGGGAGACGCCTGCAGTGGCGATCGGCGAGCGCCGTATCTACCACGCCGTGCACGTCGACAACCTCGCCGGCATCATCACGGGCGACGTCGTTCCCGACGAGGCGGGCGAGCAGAGCATCCTCTCCGCCGAGGCGAGTCAGGCGCGGCGCTCGACGCTCGTTCCCGGTCGGGCGCGGAGCGTCGCAGAGCACGTGGCCTTCACGCTGAGCCCCGGTTCCAGCGTCTGGGAGAGCATCCGGTCGGGGGCCGACGACGCGCGCCTGCACCGGTCGGCTGCCGAGTCGGCACCAGCGGACTTCGTGATCCTCGTGAGCACGATCGCGAGCGCGCTCGACCTCAGCGGCGAGGAGGAACGCGGCGGTCTCGTCGTGGCCGATGGCGACGCCACCGGTGCCCTCACCCGATTCGCGAGTTCCGAGGCCGACGTGCGGGGCATGCTCGCCCGCATCCTGGGCGATGGGGAATCCGACGTGCTGCTGCACGCCGAGGTGCTCGTGCCGGGCGTTTTCCCGTTCACGCGCGTGAGCCTCATCGGCGTAGCCAACGACAAGGTGCGCGACCGGGTTCGCACCGAACTGGCCAGCGCGGCCCACAGGCCGCGGATCGCCGTCTACCCGCCCTGGTTCCAGGCGGCGGAGGAAGCCCGGTTCTAAGCAGCTCCCAGCCTCGTCCCCGGTCCCTTCGACAGGCTCAGGGACCGGCGTGCGCTGGCAGGTCACCATGCTGTTCGCTGAGCTTGTCGAAGCGTGGTTCCCAGCGTCGGGTCCGGTCCCTTCGACAGGCTCACGGACCGGGCGAGCGCTGGCACGTCACCGTGACGTTCGCTGAGCTTGTCGAAGCGTGGTGAATCGGTCTGCGGGTGCGGTCCCTTCGACAGGCTCAGGGCCCGGGCGAGCGCTGGCACGTCACCATGCTGTTCGCTGAGCCTGTCGAAGCGTCGTTCCCAGCGCCGGGTCTGGTCCCTTCGACAGGCTCGGGGACCGGGCCTGCGCTGGCGGCTCACGTTGCTGTTCGCTGAGCCTGTCGAAGCGTGGTTCCCAGCGCCGGGTCCGGTCCCTTCGACAGGCTCAGGGACCGGGCTCTCCCACTCACGCGCCACAACGACGAACGGCCGGCCCCGCAGCGCGGGACCGGCCGTTCCTCGTACTGGGCCCCTACGCGCCCTGCGCCACCGTGGCCTCCACGCCGCGGATGGCGGGGTGGTGGAAGGTGTCGCCGAAGACACGCTCGCTCGCCCCGACTCGGTCGAGGTAGGGCGTGATGCCGCCCATCTGGAACGGGAAGCCGGCACCGAGGATCATGCACAGGTCGATGTCCTCCGGCGCGCCGACGACGTGGTCGTCCACGAGCATCCGGTGGATCTCGTCGGCGAGGCCGTCCTGCAGGCGCGTGAGGATCTCCTCCTCGCTGAGGGGGTTCTTGCCCCCGGACACGATCTTCAGGGCGCCCTTGTCGAAGCCCTTCACGTTGCCCTTGGCATCCTTCTCGAGCAGCTTGCCGTGCTCGGCGAGCTTGTGCAGGTTCTCGCTGCGGTAGAACCGGTCGGGGAAGGCGGCGTTGTGCGTGTCGAGCACGTGCGCGCCCACCTTCAGCCCGACGAGGTCCAGCAGCGCGGAGGGGGCCATGGGCAGGCCGAGCGGTGCGATGGCCTTGTCGACGGTCTGGAACGAGGTTCCGCTGTCAACGGCGTGCATCGCCTCGCCGAGCAGCTTGGCGAGGATGCGGTTGACCACGAAGCCGGGAGTGTCCGCCGTGATCACGGCGTTCTTGCGCAGCTTCGCGGCGATGACCATCGCCGTCGAGAGCGTCGCCTCGTCGGTCTGGGGTGCCTTCACGACCTCGATGAGCGGCATGACCGCGACCGGGGTGAAGAAGTGGAATCCCACGAGGCGTTCCGGATGCGCGAGCTTGGCGCCGATCTGCTCGACCGAGAGCGAGGAGGTGTTGGTGGCGAGCACGGCCTCGGGGGAGATGTGCTTCTCGACCTCGGCGAACACATCCTGCTTCACGCCGAGCTCCTCGAAGACCGCCTCGATGACCCAGTCGCAGTCCGCGAAGTCGGCCTTGTCGGTCGTGCCGTGCACGAGCGCCCGCAGGCGGTTCGCCTCGTCGGAGGAGATGCGGCCCTTCTGCTCGAGCTTGCCGATCTCCTCGGCGATGTATCCGACACCCTTGTCGACGCGCTCCTGGTCGATGTCGGTGATGATCACCGGCACCTGAAGGCGGCGCACGAAGAGCAGGGCGAACTGGCTGGCCATGTAGCCCGCGCCGAGCACGCCGATCTTCGTCACCTTCTTGGCGAGGGCCTTGTCGGGGGCTCCGGCGGGCCGCTTGGCGCGCTTCTGCACGAGGTTGAACGCGTAGATGGATGCCTGCAGCTGGTCGCCCACGATGAGGTCGGCCAGAGCGTCGTCTTCGAGCGCGAAGCACGCCTCCTTGTCGCCGCTCTTGGCCGCCTTGAGCAGGTCGAGCGCGACGAACGGGGAGCGGGGAACGGTGCCGAGGCGGCTCGCGACGGTGTCGCGGGCGATGCGGATCGCGATGTCCCACTTGGCCAGCCGCTCGATCTTGCCCGGCGTGTTCTTGCGGTCCACCTTCTCGCGACCCGAGAGCACACCGTCCACGAAGCGGATGGAGTCCTCGAGGAAGTTCACCGAGCCGAAGATGCGGTCCGCGATGCCGAGGTCGAACGCATCCTGCGCCTTCAGCGTGCGGTTCTGCTTCAACGGGTTCTCGATGACGACCTTGAGGGCGTTCTCGATGCCGATGAGGTTGGGCAGCAGGAACGTTCCGCCCCAACCCGGAATGAGTCCGAGGAACACCTCGGGCAGAGCGAGCGCGGGAGCGGTCGCATCCACCGTGCGGTAGTCGGCGTTCAGCGGCAGCTCGAGGCCGCCGCCGAGGGCGAGCCCGTTGATGAAGACGAACGAGGGCACGCCGAAGCGCGCCTGCTTGCCGAGCACGAAGTGGCCGAGCTGGGCCATCTTCTTGGCGACCTCGCGGCTCGGGATCTCGGCGACCTTGCTCAGGTCGGCCCCGGCGGCGAGGATGTAGGGCTTTCCCGTCGTCGCGACGGCGTGGATCTCTCCGCGGGCGGCACGCGCCGTGAGCTCGTCGTAGGTCGTGCCGAGCTCGAGCAGGCTGGCCGGTCCGAAGGTGCTGGGCCGGGTGTGGTCGCGCCCGTTGTCGAGGGTGACGAGGGCGAGCGTCTTGCCGTCGGAGAGGGGGATGTCGCGCACGAACGAGTGCGTGATCACCTCGTCGTCGGTGAGGGCGGCGAGATCGGAGAAGTCGATCGTGGAGTAGTCGGTCATCGAGGGGCTCCTACTTGCCGTACTTCTTGTGGTGGGGGTTCTCCCAGATGACGGATCCGCCCTGTCCGAGGCCGACGCACATGGCGGTCAGGCCGTAGCGCACCTCGGGGTGCAGCTCGAACTGGCGGGCCAGCTGGATCATGAGGCGCACGCCGCTCGCGGCGAGCGGGTGGCCGATGGCGATGGCGCCGCCCCACGGGTTGACCCGCGGATCCTCGTCATCGATGCCGAAGTGGTCGAGGAAGCTGAGCACCTGAACGGCGAACGCCTCGTTCAGCTCGAACGCCCCGATGTCGTCGATCGAGAGACCGGCACGCTTCAGCGCCCTCTCGGTCGAGGGGATAGGGCCGATGCCCATGACCTCCGGCTCGACGCCGGCGAAGCCGAAGCTCACCATGCGCATCTTGACGGGCAGACCGAGCTCCTTCGCGGCGGCGGAGCTGGCGAGGATGCTCGCTGTCGCGCCGTCCGTGAGGGGAGAGGCGTTGCCGGCGGTGACGCGGCCGTGGGGCCGGAAGGGGGTCTTCAGGGTGGCCAGGCCCTCCATGGTGGTCTGCGGGCGCATGCCCTCGTCCTGCACAGCGAGGTCCCAGCCGCTCTCGGTGCGCAAGGACACCGGAACCAGATCGGGCTGGATGTGGCCGGCCTCGTAGGCGGCCGCGAGCTTCTGCTGGCTGCGCATGCCGAAGGCGTCCGAGCGCTCCTTCGTGAGCGCGGGGAAGCGGTCGTGCAGGCGCTCGGCCGTGTTGCCCATGTTGAGCGCGTCTGCGGCCACCAGCTTCTCGGTGAGGAAGCGCGGGTTGGGGTCGGCATCCGCTCCCATGGGGTGACGGCCCATGTGCTCGACGCCTCCGGCGATGACGACGTCGTACTGGCCGAAGCCGATGCCCGATCCCGTCGTCGTGACGGCGGTCATGGCGCCCGCACACATGCGATCGATGGCGAAGCCGGGAACCGTCGTTGGCAGGCCGGCCAGCAGGGCAGCGGTGCGGCCGAGCGTGAGGCCCTGGTCGCCCTGCTGCGTCGTCGCTGCGATGGCCACCTCGTCGACGCGGTCCTTGGGCAGCTGCGGATTGCGCTCGAGCAGGCCGACGATGGCCTTGACGACGAGGTCGTCCGCCCGAGTGTTCCAGTACATGCCCTTTTCGCCTGCTCGTCCGAACGGGGTGCGTACCCCGTCGACGAACACGACATCTGTTCTTTCGGCCACTTCGCCTCCAACTAATGGATCAGGTCGTCTGAAATCCTAGGCAGGGGCGCAGTGGCATCGGAATCGTTTGCGCGAACCTACGAAGCCCCTTCGTCGCTCTCGGCGGCAGGTTGGCGGGCTTCCACAAAGGCATCGGCGATCACCTGTGAGGTTGCCGCAATCTGCCAGGGCCGTGCGCCGAGACGAGTGAGCTCGTCGGCGATGGATGCCGCGTCGGGCGTCTCGGGGGGCGTCCATGCCACGCGCCGCAGCAGCTCGGGCGTCAGCAGGTTTTCCAGCGGAAGATTGAGGGCCTGGGCCACGTCGCCGACCGCCGTGCGCGCCTTCTTCAGGCGGGCGTCGGCCTCGGGGTTCCGGTCGGCCCACGCCCGTGCGGGCGGCAGCGTGTCGCCGGTCACCTTGACGACCGGCAGCTCCTTGGTCGTCAGGCCGGTCTCGATGGCCTTCCACCAGCGGTCGAGCTCCGTGCGGCTGGCCCGGCCCGTGAACTCGCGCAGGTCGGCGAGGGCGCGCTTGCTCGCCGGCATCGCGCGTGCCGCCGCCAGCAGCGAGGAATCGGGCACGAGCCGGCCCGGCGCGATGTCGCGCTCTTGGGCCAGAGCATCCCGTGCCAGCCAGAGCTCACGGGCGACGGCGAGCGAGCGCTGGCCGCGCAGGCCGTGGATGCCCGAGAGGCGTCGCCAGGGGTCGGGCCGCACGACCTTGGCCTCCTTGGCCAGCACGGCCTCGAACTCCTGCGCCGCGATGGCCTGCTTTTCGGACTCCGCGAGCATCTCCGCGAGGCGGTCGCGCAGGTCGACGAGCAACTCGACGTCGAGGGCGGCGTATTCCAGCCACGATGCGGGCAGCGGGCGCGTGGACCAGTCGGCGGCGGAGTGCTCCTTGGCGAGGTGGATGCCGAGCAGCTCCTCGACCACGGTGCCGAGTCCCACGCGCGGCAATCCCAGCAGGCGGGCGGCCAGCTCGGTGTCGAAGATCTCGTCGGGGTCCAAGCCGACCTCGCGCAGGCAGGGCAGATCCTGACTGGCGGCATGCAGAACCCATTCCGTGCCGTGGATGGCGTTCTGGAGCTCCTCGAAGGAACCCACAGCCGGCGGGTCGAAGAGATAGACGCCCGCACCGCGACGGAACAGCTGGATGAGATACGCCCGCTGGGAGTAGCGGAAGCCGCTCGCACGCTCGGCGTCGACGGCGATGGGACCCTCGCCTTCCCTCAGCTGGTCGACGGCTGCGAGGTACTCCTCCCGGGTGGCGATGACGTGACGCTGCGTCATGGGCGCGCTCGCCGTGTTCGCAGGGCGGTCACCCCGTCGGCCGCCGGCGGAAGTCCGGCAAGCATGCTGAGAAGCTCTCCCCATCCCTCGACATGGCTCGTGACATCGGGATCGAGTGGTGTCCACGACGCACGCAATTCGATTTGGGCGCCGTCGCCCTGGCGGGCGAGTTCGCCGAAGCCCGAGGAGAGGATCTTGGTCGCCGTTCCGGAGGCCGCGGTGTAGCGCGCTCCCCGGGTGTCGAGCGCGTCGACGAGCCACGACCACGCCACCTCGGCGAGGAAGGGGTCAAGTCCGATCTCGGTCTCGAGCGGCGCTTGCGCGAAGCAGACCACGCGGAAGCGGCCGTCCCATGACTCCTGGCCGTCGGGGTCGTACAGCAGCACGAAGCGGCCGGTTCCCAGGTCGGAGTCACTGCCATGGCGCGAGGGTGAAACATCGGCCGAGAGTGCGACGGCGTACGGGGCGAGGCTGCCGGGGGCGCTGATCTCGGACACGACGAGGTCGGATCGATGGCGGGCCCGGCGCACCGCGGCGAGGGCCGCAGCAAATTCTGCGGGGGGTTCAGCCGCTCGTGTTTCGGACACGTGTGCAGACTAGAGTCTCATCGGGGCGGCGGCGCGGAGGGCGCGCCGTTCACCGCCCGGGGTGAAGGGGCGTGCGCATGGCGCGACAGGGGGAGGCCGCCTCGGCGTGGCGTGGGCTCGGAGTGCTCATCACCGGCGTGGCCGCCGTGTCGGTCGGTGCGCTCGCCGCCATCGGAACGGTCGCCGTGATCGCACGGTTCGCTCGCACCATCGTCATTCCGCCCACGACGAGCATCGAGCGGGTGCGCATCCGTCACGTCGATACGGATGCCGGAACCATCACGTTCGACGCGAGCGATGAGGCACGGCTTCCCGGACGCTACAGCTTCTGGTTCAGCGATGGCACGGGGCATGCCCGCGTCGGCCACGTGATCGGCGGGTCTGCCGTGACGGTGACCCGTCGGCTCATCGACGTGGACTTCGGCGACATCGCCTCGGCCCATAGGGGCCGGCTGAGCGGCTGGTACTACCTGGGACCGTGGGAGCTCGAGCATCCCTACGAAGACGTCACCGTCGAGACTGAGCTCGGGCCGGCACCGGCCTGGCACGTTCCGCCCGCCGAACCCAGCCAGGACTGGGTCATCATGGTGCACGGCTGGTCGGTGCGCCGGCAGGAGTGCGTGCGGGCGATCGACACCTTCCACGCCGCGGGTCGGCACAGCCTGCTCATCTCCTATCGCAACGACGGCGAAGGCCCGGAGACGGCGGACCGGCGATATGGGCTGGGATCGACGGAGTGGCGTGACGTGGAGGCCGGCATCCGTTTCGCGCAGCAGCATGGAGCCGAGCGCATCGTGCTGGCCGGCTGGTCGATGGGCGGGGCGATCGCCCTGCAGACCGTGCTGCGCACCGCGATCGACGCCATCGCCGGCGTCGTGCTCGACTCGCCGGCCGTGGACTGGAACGACGTGCTCGCCTACCAGGGGGCGCTCTACCGGCTGCCGATGCCGATCGTGCGCGGCGTCATCGGTGCGCTCGGGAACTCGTGGGGCCGCGGCATCACGGGCCTGGCCGAACCGATCGACTTCCCGGCGCTCGATGTGGCCACGCACGCCGAACGTCTCGACGTGCCGATTCTGCTCATGCACAGCGTCGACGACGGCTTCGTGCCGGATGCGGGCTCCCGCCGGCTGGCGGCGCTGCGACCCGACATCGTGCGCTACGACGAATGGACCGAGGCCAAGCACGCGAAGCTGTGGAACTACGACAGCGAACGATGGAGCCGAACCGTGCACGAGTGGTTGGCGGAACTGGACTAGTCCCGCTCCCGGCGGAGCTGGACTACTCCTGCGTCTCGCGGAGGGCGGCCTGGAGTGCTGCGTGCTCCCGCACCTGGCGCTTGGAACGACCGAGGAGGCCGGTCATGCCGCGGATGCGCAGGGGGGAGACTGCCTCAGTCAGGCCGATGCTGAGGGGGAAGTCGTCGGGGATCGCGAGCGCCTCCTCCACGGTGAGACCATCGAGTCCCTGCACGAGGATCGACGCGAAGCCGCGGGTCGTCGGAGCCTCGCGCGGAGCAGTGGCGTGCAGGTGCACCCGATTCTCCTCGTCGATCTCGGCGAAGATGAACACCGGTGCCTGGCACTCCAAGACGCGCTCGAGCAGGTCGGGGTGATCCGCGTAGCGGGCAGGCAGCTCGGGAAGCTCGTTGGCGAACTCGAGCAGCAGCTGCAGGCGTTCCCGGGTATCGAGCGCGAGGAACTCCTCGCGGATCTCGGCGAGCTGGGCGGGAAGAACGGTGGCGGTCATCGCCACCATTCTCCCACTCGGTGACGCCTCAACCGCGCGGAGCCGGCGCCTCGCCCGGCTCGGTGCCCGTGACGATGGGCACACGCACCGCGCTGCCCCACTCCGTCCACGAGCCGTCGTAGTTGCGCACCTTCGGCAGGCCCAGCAGGTGGGTGAGCACGAACCAGGTGTGGCTGGAACGCTCGCCGATGCGGCAGTACGCGATGACCTCGTCGTCTGCGGTCAGTCCCGCCTCGCCGAGGTAGATGGACTCGAGGTCGGCGCGGTCCTTGAACGTGGCATCCGGAGCGGCAGCACGCGCCCACGGCACGGAGGCCGCCGACGGGATGTGGCCGGCACGCAGCGCGCCCTCCTCGGGATAGGCGGGTGCCGTGGTGCGCTCGCCGCTGTACTCCTCGGGGGAGCGCACGTCGATCAGCGGGTGGCCGAAGTGGGCGAGAACGTCTTCCTTGAAGGCACGCACCGTGCTGTCGTCGCGCTCGACGACCGGGTAGTCCGCGGCAGCGGGCGTGGGCACGTCGGTCGTGAGGTCGCGGCCCTCGGCGACCCAGAGGTCGCGACCGCCGTCGAGCAGGCGCACGTCTTCGTGTCCGAACAGGGTGAACACCCACAGTGCGTAGGCCGCCCACCAGTTGTTCTTGTCGCCGTAGATGACGACGGTGCTGTCGCGGCTGATGCCCTTGGAGGCGAGCAGGGCGGCGAAGCGCTCGCCGTCGATGTAGTCGCGCAGCACCGGGTCGTTCAGGTCGGTGTGCCAGTCGATCTTGACCGCCCCGGGAATGTGCCCGGTCTCGTAGAGCAGCACGTCTTCGTCGGATTCGACGACCACGAGGCCCTCGTCGCCGAGGTGCTCGGCGAGCCACTGGGTCGAGACGAGCCGTTCGGGGTGGGCGTAGTCGGCGAACTTCGGTGATGCGTCTGTGCTGACGGCCATGGGGACCTCCTGGGGACGCCCGATCGGGGCGGGGGTGTGGGAGCGGATTAGGCTGGGTTGAAGCCCTATCGACCCTACGCGGGGAACCCGGTGGGCGCAGCCGTTCCGCAACGAACCGAAACACGAAGGCAGTCATGGCACCGGCACGCCCCATCGTTCGTCTGACCGACCGTTCGCCCCAGATCACCGGCGCGGAGATCGTGGCGGAGCTCACCCCGCCGCCCCAGTTCGAGCACGCGAGCTTCGAGTCGTACAGACCGGACCCGAACTATCCCTCCCAGGCGGAGGCGGTGGCCGCCCTCCACGAGTTCGCCGGCGTGTGGCGGGCGCAGCGCCCCGGCGGGTTCTTCTCCCGCAATCGCAAGCCGAAGGCATCCCTGCCGGGCATCTACCTCGACGGCGGCTTCGGTGTCGGCAAGACCCACCTGCTCGCCGCGCTCTGGCACAGCGCGCCCGGGCGCACCTACTTCGGCACCTTCATCGAGTACACCGCACTGGTCGGAGCCCTCGGGTATGCCGAGACCGTGAAGCTGCTCACCGGTACCGACCTGATCTGCATCGACGAGTTCGAACTCGACGATCCCGGCGACACGATGCTCATGACCCGCCTGCTCGGCGAGCTGATGGCGACCGGAACGATGGTCGCGGCGACCTCGAACACGCCCCCGAACGCGCTCGGAGAGGGCCGGTTCGCCGCATCCGACTTCTTGCGCGAGATCCAGGCGCTCTCCTCCAACTTCCGCACCCTGCGCATCGACGGCCTGGACTACCGTCGGCGCGACGTGCAGGGCAGGGCCGTCGCCGTCGAGCCGGCGTCGCTCGAACGCATGGTGGGCGGCATGGCCGGCAAGGGCGAGCGGGTCTCCTGCGACGGGTTCGACGCGCTCATGTCGCACCTGGCGACGGTGCATCCGTCGAAGTACATCAAGCTCATCGAGGGCATCGACGTGATCGCCATGCAAGACGTGCACGAGCTGCACAACCAGACGGATGCGTTGCGCCTGGTGGCCTTCATCGACCGGGTCTACGACGCGGAGATCCCGATCATCGCCAGCGGGCATCCGCTGAGCGAGGTCTTCGACGCCGAGATGCTGGCCGGGGGCTACCGCAAGAAGTACCTGCGGGCCGCGAGCCGTCTCATCGCGCTGACCACCGGCGAGCTCCCGCCGCACGACTGAGGCAGGTTTCCGCGGGCCGGGCAGCCATCTCAATGCCGGCCCCCGACTTGCGAGCGAACTCCCGGTCGCCGGAAACACGATGTTTACACGGCCGCCATCGCCGTAACGAACCGGAAACAACCCAACCTCTCCGCGGAAACGTGCCGCGTCAAAACTGGGCGTCAATGCACCGTACGCCCGCCCTGGGGCACAGCCGGTGACAAGCGCATCACTGAGAGGGATATCTATGTTGATACACGCAGCGGACTACGACGCCGCGACCGCCGTGAACTCGCTGTGGCTCCTCGTCGCCGCGGCACTCGTGCTCCTGATGACGCCCGGCGTTGCCTTCTTCTACGGCGGCATGGTTCGGGCCAAGAGCGTCATCAGCATGATGATGATGAGCTTCGGCGCGATCGCCCTCGTCGCCGTGCTCTGGGTGCTCTACGGCTACGGGCTCTCGTTCGGCTCGCCCAGCATCCCTCACGTGCTCGGTACGCCGGACTGGGGTCTGGCGAGCCTGCTCGGCAAGGACGGCGCGACGCCCGACCTGAACGGGCTGGCGTTCGCCGGCTTCCAGGCCACGTTCGCCATCATCACCGTCGCGCTCATCTCGGGTGCCATCGCCGACCGTGCGAAGTTCGGTGCGTGGATGGTCTTCGCCGGCATCTGGGTGACCGTTGTCTACTTCCCCGTCGCCTACTGGGTGTTCAACCTCGGTGACGGCTGGATCGTCTCGGTGCTGCACGTGAACGACTTCGCCGGTGGTACGGCCGTGCACATCAACGCCGGCGCCGCCGGCCTCGCCCTGGCGCTCGTGCTCGGCAAGCGCGTGGGCTTCTCGAAGGGCATGTCGAAGCCGCACAACGTTCCGCTGACCCTGCTCGGCGCCGCACTGCTCTGGTTCGGCTGGTTCGGCTTCAACGCCGGCTCCGAGGCTGCCGTCGACGGCGTCGCGGCGATCGCCTGGATCAACACCCTGGCCGCTCCGGCTGCAGCGACCCTCGGCTGGCTGCTCGTGGAGAAGCTGAAGGACGGCAAGCCCACCTCGATCGGCGCGGCATCCGGTGCGGTGGCCGGTCTCGTCGCCATCACCCCGGCCTGTAACGCCCTCACCCCGTTCTGGGCGATCATCCTCGGCGTCATCGCGGGTGCGGTCTGCGCGCTGGCCATCGACCTGAAGTTCAAGCTGGGCTTCGACGACTCGCTCGACGTCGTGGGCATCCACCTCGTCGGCGGCCTCATCGGAACGATCTACATCGGCTTCTTCGGCCTGACCCACATCGACGGCGACGCCTCCAAGGGCTTCTCGAGCCTGCTCTACGGCGGCAGCTTCGTTCAGCTCGGTGCGCAGTTGATCGGCGCGCTGTCGGTGCTCATCTACTCGTTCGTGCTCGCCTACGCCATCGGCTGGGTCATCCAGAAGACCATGGGCTTCCGCATCACCAACGAAGACGAGGCAGCGGGCGTCGACACCATCGTTCACGGTGAAGAGGGCTACGCGCTCGAGACCGTGTAACGCGAGCGCCGTCAGGAACCGGACGGCTCGGGGCGGCGAGGGAGACCTCGCCGCCCTTTTCGTGCGCCCGGTATTCGACGGCAGTTGTTGGCCGGGGTCGTTGTTCGCCGGGGTGTTCGAGGGATGCCATAGGGTGCCAGAGTGTCGAGGCTCCGGAACATCATGCGTTCGCTGTTCGGCCGGCGTGCCGCTCCCACGGCGGCGCCGGTCACTACACGTGTCGGCACGCCCTCCGTGGGTCAGTCGGGCGCATCCGCCACCGTCGAGATCGACCCGGCGAGGCTGCGCGGGGTGCGCCTGAGCTACGCGCCGACACCCGATGGGCTGCCCGATCCCGGTGAGGTCGTCTGGACCTGGGTGCCGTACGAGGAACGCGATGGGCGCGGGAAGGACCGGCCCGTCGTCATCGTCGCCGCAGAAGGTGGAGGCACCTTCCTCGCCGTCCAGCTGACGAGCAAGCCCCACGAGTCGCGGGACTATCTCCCGCTCGGAGCCGGTGCGTGGGACGCCGAGGGCCGCCCGAGCTGGGCCATCCTGGATCGCGTCTTCCGCGTGCGGGCCGGGGGAGTGCGGCGGGAGGCCGCCAGTCTCGATCGCGACCGCTATGCCCGGCTCGTCGACGCCCTGCGCGCCCGGCACGGCTGGCGGTAGCGCTCAAGCCCTCAGACGGTGTCGTCCTCCTGGTCGCCCTCTTGCGTGACGCCGTCCTCGGCGAGCTGCTCGTCGTCGTCGACCGGCTCGGTGCGGTACTCGTCATCGACGTCGTACAGCGGTCGGCCGCCGCTGCGGTCGGCGTCGAGGGGTTCCATGCGCGGATCGATGAAGTCGCTCATCCGTGTCTCCAATGCTCGTTGCCTCACACGCTACAGCCTGTGCCCGTGACGTCTGGGGTCACGATTTCGGGATGCCACGGCCCGAGGGTGTCCGGACAGGAACGATACGGAGGGTAGCGACCGGGTGCGGCCTGCCGGGGCGATCTGCCTGAAGTGTCGGAGGCTGGCGCTACTTTGGTGACAGGTCAAGAGTTCATCCGCACGCATCCGGGCGTGGGTGAACGACAACCGCGCCCCCGGCACGGTGCCCCCCGGATAAGACCCGACCTGACGCCGACCGGCGGAAGGTAAGACGGGCCATGGGCCCTTTTCAGAGGGAGATACCTCCATGTACGACGACAACTGCGGCTTCGATGAATCCGGTGTCTGCAGCAGCTACCATGCTGGACACAACGTCCACGCCATCCAGGCTAGGTTGCTCCGTGAACGACCGGAACACTGGCGAGACGCCGTTATCTCCTCCGTCGATGGGCAGACGGCGACAGTGGCATACCTGGACGACCCGGCGATCCCGACTCTCTGGCACCACCAAGACTTCGCGAAGCTGGTCCAGCCCGGTGACCCGTGCACCCTCCACGAGAACCTCCACGTCCTGCAGGTCGGAACGCGCGTGTACTGCGTGAAAGTGTTCGACGGGGCCGGCGACGCCGTCGATGCAGTCAGCGACCGGCGACCGGGTGAGGTGTTCATCGCCGATCTTGCCAGCGGAATCGGCCACGCAGGCCAAGATAGCTGAGCCGCACAGCCGCCGATCCATGGTTCCGGGCCCACGATCGAGCGCGAGGGTCATGACAACTCCGACCACGACGGGCGGTACGTGAAAATGACGACAACGACTGCTTCGGATGGTCGGCGTTGTACTGCTTCGGCCGCTATGCTCACGACATCTTCCATCATGAGGAGCATCTGTTGCGAACACCCGCGGCTGATCAGGCGTCGGATAGCGCGTTTGCTCGTCACCCTGTCGGCAGGCAGCCCCTTGACGTGGAGACGCCCGACACGCAGCCGACGATCGATGCTCCCTCCGCTCAGCCCACACGCAGGCGGCGGGATATCCCCGGTCTCCGGGCTGAGTACAAGGAATCGCTGGCTGTGGCCTCCACTGCGGCTGCGATCTTCCTCACGGTCCTCGTCGTCACGCACTGGTCGGCGATCACCGCCGATCCGCCGCATCTCCACGGAGGCAAGATCCTCGGGTACTTTCTCGGTTCGCCGGTATTTGCCGTGCTCTTCGTCGTCATGCACGTGCGTGCGCGACGCAAACTGAAAGCGCGCAACGAACGCGACGGCACCGATGTCAAGTGGTGGGTGACTTGAAGGGGCCAGCCCGTATGAAGCGGAAACCTCCGACGAGGCAGTGCCTTTTTATGGTGGGCGATACCAGACTCGAACTGATGACCTCTTCCGTGTGAAGGAAGCGCGCTACCAACTGCGCCAATCGCCCGTCGCGCTCGATTGCTCGAGCAGCGAGTACCGATACTAGCCGACGGCGGCACCCGAATGCACATCGAGGCGGCACGCCGGGGAGTTGGGCAGCGTGCGGCCGGGTCGCGGCATCCGGTTTGCAGGAGATGAGTCGATGTGCAGGACGCGCTCACGTAGGGCCGTCCTGCAGACCGGCTCAAGTCCTTGGAAGTGAAGGGCCAGGATCCTCGCCAGGCAGCCCGGATCGGACACGCCCGGCCGTCGCGGATTTGGCACTGCGCGCGTCAATAGGTAGTCTCTTTCTTGCACCGCGGAACGGCGAAAGCCGGACTGCGAAGCAATGCGGATGTGGCGCAGCGGTAGCGCATCACCTTGCCAAGGTGAGGGTCGCGAGTTCGAATCTCGTCATCCGCTCGAACAGGATCGGGCGAAAGCCCGGTCCTCTTCACATGGAGTGAACCCGCACGGTGGATTGGCCGAGAGGCGAGGCAGCGGCCTGCAAAGCCGTATACACGGGTTCGAATCCCGTATCCACCTCCAAGCTGATACTGTGTTTCAGCCTTGGGCGATTGGCGCAGCGGTAGCGCGCTTCCCTGACACGGAAGAGGTCACTGGTTCGATCCCAGTATCGCCCACCAACGCAGAACCCCCGGCTCGCCGGGGGTTTTCTTTTGCCCTGACGGCGGGGAATCTGCAGGACGAGGGGCACGGCGAGTGGCTCAGGGCCTCGTCGTGCCGCTGATCCTGCATTTGGGCGCGGCGGAGGCCTCCGGCGGCGGCTGACCGGCCCGGCGCGCGCTCCGTAGCGCCGCCGTCAGAGCCGGCGGAGCAGCCACTCCTCGGCCGTGACTCCCTCGTCGGCGGCTCGCCGAGCGAGGCGGGCGTACTGGTCGGCGGTGAGGCGCAGCGTGAGCTCGCGCAGTGGTTCCGGCGCCGCATCGAAGAGCGTCGGGTGCGCGGATGCCGCGGCCGCAGGTGCGGGGGAGACGGTCGAGCGAGCCGGCGCCGTCGTCCGTTCAGCGGCCACCGGTGCCGAGCGCGTCCCGTCAGCGGCCACCGGCGCCGAGCGCGGCGCGACAGCGGCCCGCGGTTCCGGGCGGGCTTCCGGCACCGGTTCCGGGCGCGCGGTCGAGAGCACCGTGCCGCCCACGGTGTAGCCCGGACCCGAGGGAACGGGCGTGCCGCGCTGATAGGCCTCAGCGGCTCCACGGGCACGCTCGTCGGCGGCCTCGTTCAGCGGGTGGCCGGCGTGGCCCTTCACCCACTCGAAGCGGTAGCGACGTCCGCTGATCGCGGCATCGAGGTCCTGCATGAGTTCGAGATTCATGACCGGCTTGCCGTCGCCCTTGCGCCAGCCCTTGCGCTTCCATCCCGGCATCCACTTGGTGATCGAGTTGATCACGTACTGGCTGTCGCAGAGGATCAGCAGGTCGTCGTCGAGGTGCGCCGTGGCACGGAACAACTCCAGCACCGCGGTGAGCTCGCCGATGTTGTTGGTGCCGTGCGGCCATCCTCCCGCGGCCCAGGAGTGCTCATCGACGTACCAGGCCCATCCGGCGGGGCCGGGATTCCCCAGCGCGGATCCGTCGGCTGCGGCGGTGATCGTCAAGGGCGCTCCAATGGCTCGAGGGGACCCTCAATGATAGACGGCGCCCTCGCCGGCGCCCGTGCGCGCCTAGTGCCGCGGCTTGCGGTACGGCGGCCGATCCGCACCCTCGCTACGACGGGCCGGGCCACCACGATCGGGGCGCAGCTCGATGAGCTTGCCGCCGATGCGCGTGTCTTTCAGCTGAGACAGCACGGACTCCGGCAGGTTCGCCGGCAGTTCCACGAGCGAGAAGTCGGGGCGGATGTCGATGGCGCCGAAGTCCTCACGGCTGAGGCCGCCCTCGTTCGCAAGGGCGCCGACGATCTGGCGCGGCTCGACCTTCTGGCGCTTGCCGACGGCGATGCGGTACGAGGCGAGGGGGCCGGATGCGGGCCGCACGCGCCGCTCGGGCCGGTCGCCCCGATCGCCCCGGTCGCCGCGAGCGCCGCGGTCGCCGCGCTCGGGCCGGTCGCGACGCTCGCCGCGTTCCTGGCGCGCGAGGTCGTCGCGTTCCTGACGCTCGCGACGCTCGTCCTCTGCAGAGAGCAGCAGCGGTGTCTCGCCCTGCGCGACGACGGCGAGAGCCGCCGCCACGTCGGCCTCGGGAACGTCGTGGTGCTCCACGTAGTGCGCGATGATGTCGCGGAAGCGCTCGATGCGATCCGTCTCGGCCAGCGCCGCACTGATCGAGTCGTCGAAGCGGCTGAGCCGGGTCGCGTTCACGTCGTCGACGCTCGGCAGCTGCATCTGGGTGAGCGGCTGGCGAGTCGCCTTCTCGATCGAGGTCAGCATGCGCCGCTCGCGCGGGGTGACGAAGCTGATCGCCTGGCCGCTGCGTCCGGCCCGGCCGGTGCGGCCGATGCGGTGCACGTACGACTCCGTGTCGATCGGGATGTCGTAGTTGACCACGTGGCTGATGCGCTCGACGTCGAGGCCGCGCGCCGCGACATCCGTCGCCACGAGGATGTCGAGCTTGCCCGCCTTCAGCTGGTTGACGGTGCGCTCGCGCTGCACCTGGGCCACGTCGCCGTTGATGGCGGCGGCGGAGTACCCGCGGGCGCGCAGCTTCTCGGCGAGGGTCTCGGTCTCGTTCTTGGTGCGCACGAACACGATCATGCCCTCGAAGTTCTCGACCTCCAGGATGCGGGTGAGGGCATCGACCTTCTGCGGGTACGAGACGACGAGGTAGCGCTGCGTGGTGTTCGCCGAGGTCGTGGTCTTGGCCTTGACCGTGATCTCCTCGGGATCGTGCAGGTACTTCGACGAGATGCGGCGGATGGATGCCGGCATGGTCGCCGAGAACAGGGCCACCTGCTTATCGTCCGGGGTGTCGGCCAGGATGGTCTCGACGTCTTCTGCGAAGCCCATCTTGAGCATCTCGTCGGCCTCGTCGAGCACGAGGTACTTCAGTTCCGACAGGTCGAGCGTGCCCTTATCGAGGTGGTCCATGATGCGGCCCGGCGTTCCGACGACGATGTGTACGCCACGGCGCAGGGCAGAGAGCTGCACTCCGTATCCCTGGCCGCCGTAGACGGGCAGCACGTGCACGCCGCGCAGGTGCGCGGCGTAGCTCTCGAACGCCTCGCAGACCTGAAGGGCGAGCTCACGCGTGGGCGCGAGCACGAGGGCCTGCGGGGTCTTCTGCGCGGTGTCGAGCCGCGAGAGGATCGGCAGCGCGAACGCGGCCGTCTTTCCGGTTCCCGTCTGCGCCAGTCCCACGACGTCGCGGCCGGAGAGCAGCAGCGGGATCGTGGCGCCCTGGATGGCGGACGGGGTCTCGTAGCCGACATCCTTCAGGGCCTTGAGCACGGCGTCGGCGAGGCCGAGGTCGGCGAAGGTCTGGGCAGTGCGGGTGCTGTCCGCCTCGGTGGTGGTGGTGTTCTCAGGCGGGGTCATGCCTCAACGGTAGTCCCCGACGGGTTCCACGGCATCCGATGCTCGCGCCGACGCCCGCCGACGCTGCGTCCACCGGCGCGACCGGATGCGGTGAAGAGCCGCCTGCGCGCGGCAGGCGGCCCTTCACGCGGTTTCAGCCCTCGCTGCGCAGATATTGCACCGAAGGCGTCAGCCTGACCGTCGCCCGGCCGTCGAGCAGGGGGATCGAGGGGCCTCCGACGACGCCGCCCGTTGCCGTGCCCGTCATCGCGATCGAGGCATCGTGGGGTGTCAGGCCGTAGACCGCGGCGATGGAGAACCCCTTGCCGGCGAGGTTCATGCCGCGCACGACCGAGCCGTAATGCGCGCTCAGCGCCTTGACGCTGACCGAGCCGGCGTTCACGCCGAGGAGGCCCTTGTACACGGAGACGGTCGACACTGTGATGGGGTAGTCGATCACGCCGTCGCCCGAGTGCGTGTAGTTGGAATCGCCGCCGTCCAGCGTGAAGGTCTCCCGCGACCAGCCCTTCACACCGACGTTGCCGATCTTGGCTTCGAAGCTCTCACCGCCGGCATCCGTGAATTTCAGGTACAGCGAGCTGCCGCTCCCGTCACCGGCGACCTGCACCGACAGCGCGGTCGGAGTGCCCGCGACCGGTGCGTTGACCTTCACGGCCACGCCCTTCGCCGCCGCGAAGTTGTAGCCGACGGTGAGCGTGCCGTCGCCCGGGCGGCTGACGCCGCTGACTGCTCCGGATCCAGAGACCGAGGAGACCGAGCGATCCGGCAGGGCGGAGAGATCGCCGAAGGCCGTCGTCGCCCCGTCCGTCGGCGGCAGTGGTGTGGCGGTCGTCTCGGCGAGGGCGGTCCCGATGTTCTTGAGGGCCGCATACGCGGGCTTCTGCCGTCCGTCAGCCGTCACAAGTCCGTAGTTGTCGAGTCGCCCCGTGCCGGTTCCGCGCTCGGTGATCCCCCACCACGAGATTCCGCGGATGCCCTCCGCCGCTGCGATGAGGTAGCTGCGGGCCAGGTAGTCCGCCTGCGTCTGCTCATCGACGCCGCCGTCGCAGCCGTCGGTGCACGTCGACCACGCGAGTTCCGTGATCCAGAGCGACGCGGTGGGGTTGTAGGAGGCCACGTAGGACTTCGCTGCTGCGATCCACGTGGGGAGCATGCTCGCTTCGGGGGCGTCGCGCACGAAGGTGTGGAACGAGAGGCCGTCATAGGATGCACCGGCGCCGTTGGCTGCGACGCTCTGCATGAACGCCACGTCGAAGCCGGCGAGCGAGCCCGCGAGCACCGTTGCCGACGGATCGACCTGCTTGATAGCGGAGTAGGAGGCCTTGAGGATCTCGGCGTAGCGCGCCGGGTTCACCCCCGACCGCCAGTAGTCCGTCGTGTTCGGCTCGTTCCAGACCTCCCAGACGTGCACGCGGTCCTTGTAACGCGCAACGACCGATCTCACGTAGGAGATGTAGTCCGCCGTGTTCGCCGGCGGGTAGTACGCGGCGGCGGCATCCGTGGGTCCGGCCGGCGAGGATGTCGCCCACTTCGCCGAATAGACGAGCTTTCCGATGGGGGCGACGTTGCGCGCGGTGAGCAGGTTCACGGCCTGGTCGAACTTCCACCAGTCATAGGAGCCCTTGCGGGGTTCCAGCCGGTTCCAGTCGAACTCCTCACGGGCGTAGTGCACCCGGGCGGATTCGAGCAGCGCGGCCTGCTGGTCGGCCGCCGCTGCGCTGTCGGTTGCGGTGAGGAAGCTGTTCACGCCGACAGGGGAGGCGTTGTTCGAGTCCACGGGCCGCGCGCTCACCCCCGTCAGGTACGGGGAGCTCACCTTCACGGTCGCGGCATCCATGCCGTTGCCCGGTGTCAGGTCGTAGGACAGCACGCCCGCGACGTTCCCCGTGAACGCGTCCCCGGCGCTCGTCGTGCCGTTCCACGGCACAGCGACGCTTCCCGGCGCGCTCGCCGAGCCCGTGAAGGTACGGGAGTGCCCGGAGAGGTCCCGCAGCAGCAGGCACCAATCGCCCGCTCCGCCCGCGGTGAATCCCAGGTCGACCGATGAACCCGGCACGGATGGCGACACCCGTCGGCTCGAGGCCGTCGGGGCGCTCCAGCCCTGGTCGGTGAGCTGCAGGCGGTCCAGTGCGAAGGAGCCGGTCGCCGATGCGGCGCCATTCCTGGCGACGCGCAGGTCGACGAGCGAGATGGGGGCGTCGATGATGCCGTCGTGGTCGCCCAGTTCCGAGATGCTCGGCGCCTTGGTGAGGTCGGCCGTCAGCGTGGTCCAGTTCTTCGAGTTCAGCGTGCCCAGGCGATAGGTCAACTGCTCGCCCGCGGCATCCCTGATGCGCACGTAGAGGGTGTTGTAGCTGCCGTCGCCGCGCACAGAGACGCTGAGCGCGGTATAGGCGACCGTGCCCTGCTCCGGGGATGCGGAGGGAGCGATGCGCAGATCGCCCTTGCCCAGGTCGTAGCCGACCTGGATGGCGGCGGTCGAGACGCCGGGATCGGCGGCGGGTTGCACCGTACCCGACCCCGTCGTGACCGACCATTCCGACGGAGTGTCGAACTCGCTGAGCACTGAGGTGTGGAGGGCGGCAGCGCTCGCCGGTTCACTCACCAGCAGGGAGGCGACCAGGGCGGTCGCAGCAGTCGCGGCGACGGCGAGAAGTCGGTTGAGGCGGAGGGGTCGGATTCCAGGCGCGCGAAAGCGCGCCCTCAAGGTGGGCGTCACAGGGCTCCGGTCGGTAGGGCGAGAGCAGACGCGCACAAATGCGCTCTATGGAACGACGTCGGCGACACCGGCGTCGAACACAGGCTAACTGAACAAACCTCCATCTTCGAATCCCCCCAGTCGGGGGGTTCGTTCGAAGGTGGATGCGAGCGATCCTCATGTACGGTCGGCCGTAGCCGTGGTCCGCCGCTGTCGCGGCGGTAGGCTCTCGGCATGCCCGCAGCAGATCCGGAGTCGCGTCGAGAGCAGCTCACGCGTGCCCCCAAGTCCGACTCCGCCGACGCCGATGCCCGGGTGGAAACGCACAAGAAGGGTGATGTCACTCGCGTCGAGGTGCGGGACGACGCGACTGTGCGTCCGGGCACCCCCGCGCGGGAGGACTGAGGTCAGCACAGTGTCGGCGTGCTCGTGCCTGCAAGTCGGCACACGCCTTTCGCAAGCGCCGCAAGCGAGAGCCTGACTTCCGCAAGAAGCTGACTTTTCATCGATATTCCGCCACGCGCCCTTGCGACCCGCTGATCGGCGGCCCTACAGTCGCGATTGCGGGCGGCCGTTCAGGCCGGGCACGCCCCGATCACGAGAAACCGAGTCGATGATGACACGAAGCTCCCAGACCTCCGCTCCCCGTTCTGTTCTGCGGAGACGACGCTCGCTCGCCACCGCGCTGGTTGCCGCGACGGCCGTCGCGTTGGGTTCCCTCGCTGCGGTCACCCCAGCCGTGGCCGCACCCGCGCCCACCGTCACCCGCGCCGCCCTCGCACCCGCGCTCGTGTCGGGCCGCGGTGCAACGGTGGGCTTCCTGGAGCAGGAGGCCGAGAACGCCGCCACGAACGGGAGCATCATCGGTCCCGACCGCACGGCCTACACGCTCGCCGCCGAGGCCTCCGGCCGCAGCGCCGTCAAGCTGACGCCCGGCCAGTACGTGGAGTTCACGCTGCCGGCGGACGCCAACGCGATCACCGTGCGCTACAGCATCCCGGATGCCCCCCAGGGCGGCGGCATCCGTGCACCCCTGCGGGTGAGCGTGAACGGCGGCGCGAGCCAGACGGTGAGCCTGACCTCGGAGTACTCCTGGCTCTACAACCAGTACCCGTTCTCGAACGACCCGAACGCCGGACTCCTGCATCCGGACTGGTGGATCACGGAGTGCGGTTGCGTCCCGTCCGCCACCACTCCCGCCCCGACCATCACGACGCCCTTCCGTCCGAGCCACTTCTACGACGAGCAGCGCATCCTGCTCGGGCGGAACGCGCGGGCCGGCGACACCGTGCGGCTCACCTCTCCCGCGACCAGCAACGCCGCTTGGACTGTGATCGACCTGCTCGATTCCGAGAAGGTCGGGCTTCCCCGGGTGAAGCTGCTGGCATCCAACGTGCTGCTGTTCGGAGCCGACCCCTTCGGTAAGCGCGACTCCGCCGATGCGTTCGACCGGGCGATCGCCTTCGCCAAGAAGGCGCACCTCGACGTCTACGTGCCGCCGGGGGTGTACTCCGTCAACCGGCACATCATCGTCGACCGGGTGAGCATTCTCGGCGCGGGCAGCTGGTACACCGTGATCAAGGGAAAGCAGGTGACGCTGCCGGTACCGGCCCCCGACGGCTCCGTGCACACCGGCGTCGGGTTCTACGGCAAGGATGCGGCGGTCGGCGGCAGCACCGACGTGCACCTCTCCGGCTTCAGCATCGAGGGCGACGTGCGCGAACGCATCGACACCGACCAGGTGAACGGCGTCGGCGGAGCCATGAGCGACTCCACCATCGACGGTCTCTACATCCACCACACCAAGGTCGGGCTGTGGTTCGACGGCCCCATGTCGAACCTCACGGTGACAAGGTCGATCATCACCGACCAGATCGCCGACGGGCTCAACTTCCACACCGGGGTGACGGACTCGATGGTGCGCGGGAACTTCCTGCGCAACACCGGCGACGACGCCCTCGCGATGTGGTCGGAGGGTTCGGCGGATGCACGCAACACCTTCGACCACAACACCATCCAGACGCCCGTGCTCGCCAACGGCATCGCGATCTACGGGGGAGCGGACAACACCGTCTCGAACAACCTGATCGCCGATCCCATCCGGGAGGGCAGTGGCATCCAGGTCGGCTCCCGGTTCGGGGCGCTCCCCTTCACCGGTTCGCTCGCGATCACCGACAACACGACCGTGCGCGCCGGAACCTTCGAGCTCAACTGGCAGATCGGGCTCGGCGCCATCTGGTTCTACGCCCTGGAGAGCAGCATCGACGCCGATATCCGGGTCGTCGGCGACCACTTCCTCGACAGCACCTACAACGCCATCATGCTGGTCTCCGACTGGCCGGTGAAAGACCTCTACTCCATCTCGAACGTTCACTTCGCCGACATCCGGGTCGACGGCACCGGCACCTCGGTGCTCAGTGCCCGCGCCGCCGGCTCGGCCTCGTTCCAGAACGTGGACGCCCGCAACGTCGGGGCGGTCGGGGTGAACAACTGCGGCAGCTTCCACTTCACACCGGCCGGCTCCGAGTTCAGCATCGTCGACCTCGGTGGCAACGACAGCAGTGGTACGAACGCGACGGGGCCGTGGCTGGCGCCGTGGGAGCTGCCGAACACCATCACGTGCGATGACCGGCCCGCAGTGGTGCCTCCGCCCGCTCCGTCCACCTGGTAGCAGCCTCGGCGGCGGTGCTCGGGCGACTAGTCTGGACTGGTTCCCCAAGCACCCCAAGGAGTGGATCACGTGGTCGACGGTTTCGAGCTGTTCACCGACCGGTCCGTTGTCGCCATGCGCGTCAACGGCGAGCTCAAGGACCTCGCGGCCACGGTGACGGATGCCGACGACGTGCAGCCCGTCGGCATCGATACGCCCGACGGACTGAACATCCTTCGCCACAGCGCGGCCCACGTGCTCGCCCAGGCGGTGCAGTCGATCAACCCGGAGGCCAAGCTCGGCATCGGGCCCCCCGTCACCGACGGCTTCTACTACGACTTCGACGTGGAGGAGCCCTTCAGCACCGAGGACTTCAAGGCCCTGGAGAAGGCCATGGAGCGCATCGTGCGCCAGGGGCAGCGCTTCATGCGCCGCGTCGTCACCGAGGACGAGGCGCGCGCGGAACTCGCGGACGAGCCGTACAAGCTCGAGCTCATCGGCCTGAAGGGCCACGCGAGCGGCACCGAGCAGTTCGAGGAGAGCGAGAGCGTCGAGGTCGGTGGTTCCGAGCTCACCATCTACGACAACGTCGACCCGCGAACCGGCGAGACCGTCTGGAAAGACCTCTGCCGCGGTCCGCACCTGCCGAACACCCGCATGATCGGCAACGGCTTCGCGCTCATGCGCGTCGCGGCCGCCTACTGGCGCGGCAGCGAGAAGAACAAGCAGCTGCAGCGCATCTACGGCACGGCCTGGCCTACCAAGGACGCCCTCAAGGACTACCAGTTCCGCCTCGCCGAGGCGGCACGGCGTGACCACCGCAAGCTCGGCACGGAGCTCGACCTGTTCAGCTTCCCCGAGGAGATCGGCCCTGGCCTTCCCGTCTTCCACCCCAAGGGCGGAATCATCAAGCGCGAGATGGAGGACTACGTTCGCCGCCGCCACATCGAGGAGGGCTTCCAGTACGTCTCGACCCCGCACATCACGAAGGCGCACGTCTTCGAGCTCTCGGGTCACCTGCCGTACTACAAGGACACGATGTACCCGCCGATGGAACTCGAGAACAGCGAGTACTACCTCAAGGCGATGAACTGCCCGATGCAGAACCTCATCTTCCGCTCGCGCGCACGCTCATACCGTGAGCTGCCGCTGCGCTTCTTCGAGTTCGGCACCGTCTACCGCTACGAGAAGTCCGGCGTGGTTCAGGGGCTCACCCGGGTACGCGGGCTCACCCAGGACGACTCGCACAGCTACGTGACCGCAGAGCAGGCTCCGGCCGAGATCGAGCACCTGCTGGGCTTCGTGCTCGGCCTGTTGCGCGATTTCGGCCTGAACGACTTCTACCTCGAGCTGTCCACGCGCGATGAGAACTCCGACAAGTTCATCGGCAGCGATGAGGAGTGGGAGAACGCGACCGAGGTGCTGCGTCGCGCGGCGGAGGACACCGGCCTGCAACTCGTGCCCGACCCGGGTGGCGCCGCGTTCTACGGCCCCAAGATCTCGGTTCAGGCGAAGGATGCCATCGGCCGCACCTGGCAGATGTCGACGATCCAGTACGACTTCAACCAGCCGAAGGGCTTCGGCCTGGAGTACACGGCGGCCGACGGCAGCCACCAGCAGCCGGTCATGATCCACTCCGCCAAGTTCGGTTCCATCGAGCGCTTCTTCGCTGTGCTCACCGAGCACTACGCCGGCGCCTTCCCGGTGTGGCTCTCGCCCGTCCAGGTCGTCGCCATCCCGGTCGCCGAGGAGTACGCCGACTACCTCGCCGACGTGGTGAAGCAGATGCTCGCCGCCGGCATCCGTGCCGAGATCGACCTGAGCGATGACCGCATGCAGAAGAAGATCCGCAACCACACCCTGCAGAAGGTGCCGTTCCAGATCATCGCGGGCGAGCAGGATCGCGCGTCGGGCTCGGTGTCGTTCCGTTTCCGCGACGGCACGCAGGAGAACGGCGTTCCCGTGGCGGATGCGATCGCCCGCATCCAGGCCGCCATCTCCGACCGCCGTCAGGTCGTCACGGCGGGCGAGGTATGACGACCGAACCGCAGAACGAGTTTCCGGGTGTTCCGGTCGAGCACTCGAGCGACTTCGCCGCGGTTCCGGATGCCTTCCAGCGGCTGTGGACGCCGCACCGGATGGTCTACATCGACGCGGGGGAGCAGCCCCACAAAGACAGCTGCCCCTTCTGCGTCGCTCCCACGCTCGATGACGAGACGGCGCTCATCGTGGCACGCGGCACGCACGCCTATGCGCTCCTGAACCTGTTCCCCTACAACAGCGGCCACCTGCTCGTGTGCCCCTACCGGCATATCAGCACCTACGACCTCGCCACGACCGAGGAGGTCGCCGAGATCGCCGAGCTGACCCAGGTCGCGATGTGGGTGCTGGCCGAGGTGTCGCACTGCGACGGCTTCAACATCGGCATGAACCAGGGCCGCGTCGCCGGGGCGGGGGTGGCCGACCACCTGCACCAGCACATCGTGCCCCGGTGGGCGCAGGACGCCAACTTCTTCCCGATCATCGCGAAGACCAAGGCGCTGCCCCAGCTGCTCGGCGACGTGCGCCGTTCTGTGGCCGACGCCTGGCCGGCGTAGGACGTCGGGAGCCTCGGCTCAGCGCACCTGGCTCACGCCGAACTGCATGCGCGGCTCGGCATAGAACTCCTGGGACTCCACGAGCTGCAGCTCGCGCTGGCCCGATTCGTTGGTGCGCGCCAGCAGGTCGAACACGCTGGACGCCGTGCGGGCGAGTGCGTCAGGGGCATCGCCCGTGCGCCGGTAGTGGGCGGTGAACAGCGCGGCGGCGACGTCGCCGGAGCCGTTCGCCTTCAGCGGCAGAAGGGGTGTCTGCACGATCCAGGCCCCGTTGTCGTCCACCGCGAGCATCTCGATCGTCCCCTCGGGGCGGTCGGGTCGCTCGACGCTCGTGACGAGCACCGTGCGGGGCCCGGATGCGCGGGCCAGGTCGACGGATTCGAGGGTCGAGGCGAGGGTGTCGGGATCGGTGTTCGTCAGGTAGCCGAGCTCGAACTGGTTCGGCGTGATGAGGTCGGCAGCGGGCACGACGCGGTCGCGCAGCAGCACGGGGATCTCGGGCGCGACGAAGCAGCCCGACTTCGCGTTGCCCATGACGGGGTCGCACGAGTAGATCGCGCCGGGATTCGCGGCCTTGATACGGGCGACGGCGTCGAGGATGACGTCACCGATGCCGACGCCGCCCTGATAGCCCGACAGGACGACGTCGATCTCGCCGAAGACGCCGCGCTCCTCGATGCCCGTGATGACCGCAGCGACGTCGTCGGGGGAGATGAGGGGTCCGCGCCAGGCGCCGTAGCCGGTGTGGTTGGAGAAGTTGACCGTGTAGACCGGCAGCACCTCGACGCCGATGCGCTGCAGCGGGAAGACGGCGGCCGAGTTGCCGACGTGTCCATAGGCGACCGCCGACTGGATGGAGAGGATCTTCACCCCTCGATCCTCCCACGCGCCCGTCGTGCGTGTGCCCGAGCGGTCCGGCGGCGCCTGCGGAGGCGAATACACTTGGCGTTCATGACCGAGACCACTTCCTCCGAGCAGTTCGGCTCGAGCCGCGTCAAGCGCGGGCTCGCCGAGATGCTCAAGGGCGGCGTCATCATGGACGTCGTCACCGCCGAACAGGCCCGAATCGCCGAAGACGCCGGCGCCGTCGCCGTCATGGCGCTGGAGCGCGTTCCCGCCGACATCCGCTCCCAGGGCGGCGTCGCCCGCATGAGCGACCCCGACCTCATCGAGGCGATCATCGCCGAGGTCTCCATCCCCGTGATGGCCAAGGCCCGCATCGGCCACTTCGTCGAGGCGCAGGTTCTGCAGGCGCTCGACGTCGACTACATCGACGAGTCCGAGGTGCTCTCGCCGGCGGACTACGTCAACCACATCGACAAGTGGCAGTTCAACACGCCCTTCGTCTGCGGTGCGACCAACCTCGGTGAGGCGCTGCGCCGCATCAACGAGGGTGCGGCCATGATCCGCTCGAAGGGCGAGGCCGGCACCGGCGACGTCTCGGAGGCGACCAAGCACATCCGCAAGATCTCCAGCGAGATCCGTGCGCTCAACTCCATGAGCAAGGACGAGCTGTATGTCGCAGCCAAGGAGCTCCAGGCCCCGTACGACCTCGTCGTCGAGGTCGCGGAGACCGGCAAGCTGCCCGTCGTGCTGTTCACGGCCGGCGGCGTGGCAACCCCCGCCGACGCGGCCATGATGATGCAGCTCGGAGCCGACGGCGTCTTCGTGGGCTCGGGCATCTTCAAGTCCGGAAACCCGGCACAGCGAGCGGCAGCCGTGGTGAAGGCCACGACCTTCTACGACGACCCCGCCGTCATCGCTGAGGTCTCGCGCGGGCTCGGTGAGGCGATGGTCGGCATCAACGTGTCCGACCTCGCGGCACCCCACCGGCTGGCCGAGCGCGGCTGGTGAGCCTGCGCGCGGAATCGCTCGGCAGCGGCGCCGCATCCTCTGAATCGGGGGACTCCGGACCTCGCGTTGGGGTTCTGGCCCTTCAGGGCGACTTCCGCGAGCACGCGCGCGTGCTCGCGGGGCTCGGTGCACGGGTGTCGCTCGTGCGCCGTCCCGAGGAACTCGCTGAGATCGACGGCCTCGTCATTCCGGGCGGCGAGTCGACGGTGATGGACAAGCTGTCGCGTGCCTATGGGCTGGCGCAACCGCTCAAGGACGCGATCGCGGGCGGAATGCCCGTGTACGG
The DNA here is from genome assembly GCF_037404875.1 of Rathayibacter sp. YIM 133350. Taxonomy (NCBI): domain Bacteria; kingdom Bacillati; phylum Actinomycetota; class Actinomycetes; order Micrococcales; family Microbacteriaceae; genus Rathayibacter; species Rathayibacter sp. YIM 133350. Next base: position 9,811 of record NZ_JBBELO010000039.1, on the reverse strand, counting down.
AACCTGCGCGGGCCTCATCATGATCGCGGACACCGTTCTGGATGCGATCGCCGGGCAGGAGTCCTTCGGCGGACTCGACGTCGTGGTGCGCCGCAACGCCTTCGGCGCGCAGAACTACTCCTTCGAGACCGACCTGGCCATCCCCGAGCTCGGCGAGGCTCCCGTGCACGCCGCCTTCATCCGCGGACCCGTGGTCGAATCGGTCGGACCGGCGGCCCGCGCCCTCGCGACCCTCGATGACGGCCGGGTCGTCGCCGTCGAGCAGGGCAACTTGCTCGGAACGAGCTTCCACCCCGAGATCACGGGGGAGCATCGCTTCCACGAGTACTTCCTGGCGAAGGTGGCCGCCGCGAGCGCACCCAGAACGCAGGGGAACGGGTAGCCCCCGCCGGTCGCGGGCGCGCGAGGCACAGGCTGTCTTAGACTGGCTGGGCGGTACCTGCAGAGGGCTGCGCAGACTTTTCGAAACGGAGCGGTATGTCCGGGCATTCCAAGTGGGCGACGACCAAGCACAAGAAGGCGATCATCGATTCGCGTCGTGCGAAGTCGTTCGCGAAGCTCATCAAGAACATCGAGGTCGCCGCGAAGATCGGCGGAGCCGACCTCTCGGGTAACCCCACCCTCGTCGATGCCGTGCAGAAGGCGAAGAAGACCTCTGTACCCAACGACAACATCGATCGCGCCATCAAGCGCGGCGCCGGCCTGACCGGCGAGAGCGTCGACTACGCGACGATCATGTACGAGGGTTACGGCCCGAACGGCGTCGCCCTGCTCATCGAGTGCCTCACCGACAACAAGAACCGCGCCGCCGCCGACGTGCGCACCGCCATGACGCGCAACGGCGGCACGATGGCCGACCCCGGCAGCGTCTCGTACAACTTCCACCGCAAGGGCCTCATCGTCGTCGCCCAGAGCGACAGCCTCACCGAGGACGACGTGCTCGCCGCGGTCCTGGATGCCGGTGCAGAAGAGGTCAACAACGAGGGCGAGAGCTTCGAGGTCGTCACCGACCCGAGCGAACTCGTCGCGACGCGCACGGCGCTGCAGGATGCCGGAATCGACTACGAGTCGGCCGATGTGGCCTTCGTGCCCTCGCTCAAGGTCGAGGTCGACGCCGAGACCGCCCGCAAGGTGTTCCGGCTCATCGACGCGCTCGAGGACTCCGACGACGTGCAGAACATCTACTCCAACCTCGACCTGACCCCCGAGGTCGCCGCCGAGCTCGAGACCGAGGACTAGCACCGTCGTGCGGGTGCTCGGCGTCGACCCCGGCCTCACCCGCTGCGGCGTTGGCGTCGTCGATGTCGCGCCCGATCGATCGGCGACGCTCGTCGACGTCATCGTGCTGCGCTCTCCGGTCGACCTCTCCATCGAGAAGCGCCTGCTGCGCATCGCCGAGGGCCTCGAGGCGATCCTCGATGAGCACCGGCCCAACGCGGTCGCGCTCGAGCGGGTCTTCGCGCGAAGCGACATCTCGACCATCATGGGCACCGCGCAGATCTCCGGAGTCGCCATGCACCTGGCCGCCAAGCGACGGCTCCCGGTCGCCCTGCACACCCCGAGCGAGGTGAAGGCCGCCATCACCGGGTACGGGGGAGCGGACAAGAAGCAGGTCACCGCGATGGTCACGCGCATCCTGGGTCTCTCGGTGGCTCCGAAACCGGCGGATGCCGCCGACGCGCTCGCCCTCGCCATCTGCCACGCCTGGCGCACCGGTTCGACCCCGTCGCTGCCCGATTCCGATGACGCCCTCGCCACGCCGGCGCAGAAGGCATGGCTCGCCGCCGAGCGTGCGGCTCGGGCGTCGGGGGCCGCCCGTAGTCTTAAGCGGTGATCTCCTCCCTTCGCGGCACCGTGCTCTCGGCACTCGGCACGCTCGTCGTCATCGAGGTCGGTGGTGTCGGTTTCAGCGTGAACGTCACGCCGGCCGAAGCCCTCGCCGCTCGCACGGGCAGCGAACTCCGCCTGCACACCACTCTCATCGTGCGTGAAGACGCCCTCACGCTGTTCGGCTTCGCCACAGTGGAGGAGCTGGCCGTGTTCGAGCTGCTCATCGGCGTCACGGGCGTCGGGCCCAAGTCGGCGCTGGGGGTGCTCTCCGCCCTCTCGCCCGATGAGGTCGCTCGCGCCGTCGCGGTCGACGACGACGCCGTCTTCCGCAAGGTGAGCGGCATCGGTCCCAAGACCGCCAAGCTCATCACCGTCTCGCTCGCGGGCAAGGTCGTTCCGACGTCAGCCACAGCGCCCAGTCGCGCGAGTGCGCCGGCATCCATCAGCGATTCCGTGCTCGCGGCGCTCGTGGGGCTCGGCTGGTCGGAGAAGGTTGCCCTCGGCGCCCTCGACGAGGTGCTGGCCGACGCCTCCGATGCGGAGCGCTCCTCGGTTCCGGCGCTGCTGCGTGCCACCCTGAGCCGCCTCGGACCGGCACGGGTGTAGCGAAAATGAGCGAGAACGAGATCGACCTGACCAATCCGGCGTTGACGACGGAGGCGGAGCTCGCCTTCGAGGGAGCGCTGCGGCCGAAGACGCTCGAGGAATTCGTCGGCCAGACCCGTGTGCGGGGCCAGCTGCAGCTGCTGCTGCGTGCGGCCGCCATGCAGGATCGCACCCCCGACCACATCCTGCTGGCCGGTCCACCCGGGCTGGGCAAGACGACCCTCGCGATGATCGTCGCCCACGAGGGCGGTCGTCCGTTGCGCATGTCGAGCGGGCCCGCCATCCAGCACGCCGGCGACCTCGCGGCCGTGCTGAGTTCGCTCATCCCCGGCGAGGTGCTCTTCATCGACGAGATCCACCGCATGGCGCGCTCCGCCGAGGAGATGCTCTACCTGGCGATGGAGGACTTCCGTATCGACATCATGGTCGGCAAGGGCGCCGGAGCGACCTCAGTACCGCTCGACCTCTCGCCGTTCACCCTCGTCGGGGCGACCACGCGCGCCGGCCTGCTGCCGAACCCCCTCCGCGACCGGTTCGGCTTCACCGCCCACCTGGAGTTCTACGACGAGCCGGAGTTGCGCCAGGTGCTCGCCCGCGCCGCGCGCATGCTCGACCTGTCCATCGACGGGGAGGCCATCGCCGAGATCGCCGGCCGCTGCCGGGGAACGCCGCGTATCGCCAACCGGCTGCTGCGACGGGTGCGCGACTACGCGCTGGTGCACTCGCGCACGGGCCGTGCCGATGTCGAGACGGTGCGCGCCGCCCTCGACCTCTACGACGTCGACGCGCTGGGCCTGGACAGGCTCGACCGCGCCGTCATGCTCACCCTTCTCAACCGCTTCGACGGCGGCCCGGTCGGGTTGAACACGCTCGCGGTCTCCGTCGGAGAGGAGGCCGAGACGATCGAGTCGGTCGTCGAGCCCTTCCTCGTGCGCATCGGGCTCATCACGCGCAGCCCGCGGGGGCGCATCGCGACCCATGAGGCATGGCGTCACTTCGCGCTCAGCCCGCGCGCAGGAGCACCGACGCTGCATGACCTATAATTCGAAATCGGCCCATGTGCATCCCGCGCCAGTCCGGCGCGGTTGAGGGGCCCCCTCCGAAAGGCTTTACAGGTTTTGGATCCCATCACCATCGTCATGCTCGCCGTTCTGGCGCTGCTCGTCTTCTTCATGTTCCGCAACAGCCGCAAACGCCAGAAGGATGCCGCATCGCTGCAGTCCAAGGTCGTTCCCGGCGCGAAGGTCATGACGAACTTCGGCGTCTTCGGCACCATCCTCTCGATCGATGAAGACGAGAACGAGGTGCTCCTGGAGACCACTCCGGGAACGGTCCTCGCCGTTCACCGCCAGACCGTCGCACGCGTGATCACCCCCGTCGACGTCGTCGACTCTCCCGCCGAGCCCCTCGAGACGCCCACCGGCGAGCCCGAGTTCGGCGAGCGCGTCGATGAGCCCGTCGTGGACCAGCCCGTTCTGCGGGACGAGCCGGTCATCGACGTGGATGCCGACCGCAAGAAGTCGAACGACTAACACAACCACCTCCCTCCGCACTCGGCCCGAGGCTGGTCCGAGCGCGCGCGTAGAAAGCTGAGTGCTCTCAGTGGCAAAGTCGACACCCGTCAAGAAGGCGTGGCGTTCTCTCACCTGGCTGGGCGTGATCATCGCCCTGCTGCTGGGCATCAACACGGCAGCCGTGCTGTGGGGCGGCGGCTCGTGGACGCCGAAGCTCGCCCTCGACCTCGAGGGCGGAACGCAGATCATCCTCGCCCCGAAGGTCGAGTCCGGCCAGACGGTCACGGATGAGCAGCTGAACCAGGCGGTCTCCATCATCCGCCAGCGCGTGGACGCCTCGGGCGTCTCGGAGTCCGAGATCAGCACCCAGGGCGGCAACAACATCGTCGTCGCGATTCCGGGCAAGCTCGATGAGGACACCCGCAATCGCATCGAGTCCTCGGCGAAGCTCGAGTTGCGTCCCGTGCTCGTGGCCGGAGCGCCGACGGACCAGTCGGCGAACAGCACCAACACCGCCACCCCGCCGCCCACGCCCACCGAGGCTCCCGTCAGCACGCCGTCGGTCAGTCCGACGAGCGGGTCGGACCTGAACTGGGTGACGCCCGCACTGCAGGAGCAGTTCGACAGCTTCGACTGCTCCAAGATCAACACGAGCAACGTCGCGCCGGCCGACGAGCCTCTCGTCACCTGTGACGACAACGGCCAGGTCAAGTACATCCTCGGTCCGGTCGAGGTCGACGGCGCCGACATCTCCGACGCCTCTGCGGGCATGATCCAGACGAGTCAGGGCGGCGCGACCGGCCAGTGGGCCGTGAACCTCGTCTTCAACGACAAGGGCACCAAGGACTTCGCCACCGTCAGCGAGCGCCTCTTCGGCCTCAAGTCGCAGGCGCCGCTGGACCAGTTCGCCTTCGTGCTCGACGGCCGGGTGCTCTCGGCTCCGTCTATGAACGGCATCATCACCGACGGCAAGCCGCAGATCACCGGAAACTTCGACCAGAAGTCCTCGCAGGCCCTCGCCGACCAGCTCAAGTTCGGCGCCCTGCCGATCAGCTTCACGGTACAGTCCTCCGACACCATCACGGCGACCCTCGGCTCCTCCCAGTTGCAGAGCGGCCTGATCGCGGGCCTCATCGGCCTGATCCTCGTCGTGATCTACACGCTGTTCCAGTACCGGCTGCTCGGACTGGTGACGATCGCCTCCCTCGTGGTCGCGGCGGTCATCACGTACTTCTCGATCACGATCCTGTCCTGGTACAACGGCTACCGCCTCTCGCTCGCCGGCGTCGCGGGCCTCATCGTGGCCATCGGCTTCACGGCGGACTCGTTCATCGTCTACTTCGAGCGGGTGCGTGACGAACTGCGCGAGGGCAGGGCCCTCGTGGGCGCCGTCGAGGCCGGATGGCGGCGCGCCCTGCGCACCATCTACGCCTCGAAGGCCACGAACCTGCTCGCCGCCATCGTCCTGTTCATCATCACGGTCGGCAGCGTCAAGGGCTTCGCCTTCACGCTCGGACTGACGACGGTCATCGACGTGCTCATCGTGGTGCTGTTCACGCACCCGATGCTGCAGCTGCTCGCGCAGACGAGCTTCTTCTCGAGCGGCCACCCGCTCTCCGGGCTCGACCCGACGGCGCTCGGAGCCGTCTACCGCGGTCGGGCGCAGTTCCGCAAGCCGACCGCGCCGGCGACGAAGGTCGCCTCCGCCTCGCGTGAGGCGGCCAAGCGCCAGACGATCGCGGAGCGCAAGGCGGCTGAGCTCGCCGGCGTCGGCGCACGATCGGCAGACAGCGAAGACAAGGGAGCCAAGGACTGATGGCCAATCGCCTGACCGAGTTCGGCAACGACCTCTACACCGGAAAGCGCTCCTTCAACTTCGTCGGCAAGCGCCGCATCTGGTTCGCCATCGTCGGCGCGCTCGTGCTCATCGCCATCCTCATTCCGGTGCTGCGCGGCGGTTTCAACCTCGGCATCGAGTTCCGCGGCGGTTCCCAGTTCCAGATCACGGGCGTCAGCGATGCCGAGCAGGGTCCGGCAACGGATGCGGTCGCCTCCGTCGTGCCCGATGCCGTCTCGCACGTGACCATCGTCGGCAACGGCAGCGGTGTGCGCGTGCAGACCGACCAGCTGACGACCGGACAGACCAAGGACGTCGCCGACGCCCTCGCTGATGCCTACGACGTGACCGCCGACGACGTGTCATCCTCCTTCATCGGCCCGGTCTGGGGCGCCGACATCACTCGCCAGACGATCCAGGGCCTCGTGGTCTTCCTGATCCTCGCGGCCATCGGCATGGCGCTCTACTTCCGCACCTGGAAGATGTCGCTCGCGGCCATCATCGCCCTCATGGCCGACCTCATCGTCACCACGGGCGTGTACGCCGCCGTGGGCTTCGAGATCACGCCGGCTGCCGTCATCGGCATCCTGACGATCCTCGCCTACTCGCTCTACGACACCGTCGTGGTCTTCGACAAGATCCGCGAGAACACCAAGGAAGACGTCGTGAAGACCCGGCGCACGTTCGGGGAATCGGTGAACCTCGCGGTCAACCAGACCCTCGTGCGCTCGATCAACACGAGCGTCGTCGCCGCCCTTCCGGTCGCCTCGATCCTGTTCATCGGAGCGTTCGCCCTCGGTGCCGACACACTGCGCGACATCTCGCTCGCCCTGCTCATCGGCATCCTCGTCGGCACCTGGTCGACGGTCTTCCTCGCGGCTCCGCTGTACTCGATGCTGCGCGAGCGTGAGGCGCCCATCAAGAAGCACGATGCCGCGGTGCTCAAGCTGCGCGGGCGGGCTGCTTCCAGCCAGGCGCTGGAGGACGTTCCCGCGTGATCGCCGAGGGCGTAGCCCCGGTGGTCGGATCCCCCCTCGGCGACCGGCGATAATTGGAGCACGGAGGCAGGTGAGCACATGACGGAGACGACATCGTCGCAGACCGCCTCGTTGCGCCGCCTCGTGCCGCGCATCTTCTCCAAGACGCAGCCCGTCGGAGCGGTCGACACCCTCATCCGCACGGTGCGCATGCACCACCCGAAGGCCGACATCGCCCTCGTCGAGCGGGCGTACGCCACGGCCGAGCGCGCCCACTCCGGGCAGATTCGGCGCAGTGGCGAGCCCTACATCACCCACCCGGTCGCGGTCGCGCAGATCTTGGCCGACCTCGGGATCGGAGCGAAGACGGTGGCAGCCGCGCTGCTGCACGACACCGTCGAAGACACCGAGTACACCCTCGAGCAGGTGCAGGCCGACTTCGGTGACGAGATCGCCATGCTCGTGGACGGCGTGACGAAGCTCGACAAGGTCAAGTACGGCGACTCGACCCAGGCCGAGACCGTGCGCAAGATGATCGTCGCGATGTCGAAGGACATCCGGGTGCTCATCATCAAGCTCGCCGACCGGTTGCACAACGCGCGCACGTGGGGCTTCGTGCCGGCCGCATCCGCTGCCCGCAAGGCGACCGAGACGCTAGAGATCTATGCCCCGCTCGCGCACCGCCTCGGAATCCAGACCATCAAGTGGGAGCTCGAGGACCTTTCGTTCGCGGTGCTCTACCCCAAGCTCTACGCCGAGATCGAGAGCCTCGTGCGCCAGCGCACGCCGCAGCGCGAGGAGTTCGTGCAGCAGGTCATCGACGCCGTCAACGAAGACCTCAAGGCGGCGAAGATCCGGGGCAAGGTCGTCGGGCGTCCCAAGCAGTACTACTCGATCTACCAGAAGATGGTGGTGCGCGGCCGCGACTTCGACGACATCTACGACCTCGTCGGAATCCGCGTTCTCGTGAACTCCGTGCGGGACTGCTACGCGGTGCTCGGATCCATCCACGCCCGCTGGACACCACTGCCTGGGCGGTTCAAGGACTACATCGCCACGCCCAAGTTCAACCTCTACCAGTCGCTGCACACGACGGTGCTGGGCCCCCAGGGCCGGCCCGTGGAGCTGCAGATCCGTACGCACGAGATGCACCAGCGCGCCGAGTACGGCGTCGCGGCGCACTGGAAGTACAAGGAGCAGACCACCGGCAAGTCCTCGGGCGGTCCCGCGATGGACAACGACATGGCCTGGCTCGCCCAGATCTCGGACTGGCAGGCCGAGACGAGCGACCCGGGGGAGTTCCTGGACTCGCTGCGCTACGAGATCGGCGCCAAGGAGGTCTACGTCTTCACGCCGAAGGGGCGCGTGATCGGCCTGCCGTCGGGCGCAACTCCCGTGGACTTCGCCTACGCGGTGCACACCGAGGTCGGCCACCGCACCATGGGCGCCAAGGTGAACGGCCGGCTGGTGCCGCTGGAGTCCACCCTGACCAGCGGCGACGTCGTCGAGGTCTTCACCTCGAAGAACCCCGACTCCGGGCCCAGCCAGGACTGGCTCAACTTCGTCAAGAGCCCGCGGGCGCGCAACAAGATCCGCCAGTGGTTCACCAAGGAACGCCGCGACGAGGCCATCGAGCAGGGCCGGGATGCGATCGCCCGGGCGATGCGCAAGCAGAACCTGCCGCTGCAGAAGCTCATGGGCCAGGACTCCTTCGCCGAGGTGGCCGCCCAGATGAAGTACGTCGATGTCTCCGCGCTGTACGCGGCCGTCGGCGAGGGCCACGTGAGCACGCAGTCGGTGCTCGAGAAGGCCGTCGCCCTCGTGCAGACCGACCAGGAGGTCGACGTTCCGGAGTTCGCCCTCCCGACGAAGGGGCGCGCCCCGACCCTGCGGGACAGCGACTCGGGTGTTCTCGTGCGCGGCGCGCCCGACATCCTCGTCAAGCTCGCACGCTGCTGCACGCCCGTTCCGGGCGACACGATCGTCGGCTTCATCACGCGCGGCCAGGGCGTCTCGGTGCACCAGGAGAACTGCCACAACATCTCGGCACTCATGCGCGAGCCCGAGCGCATGATCGAGGTCGAGTGGGCGCCGACGTCCAAGAGCGTCTTCCTCGTGCAGATCCAGATCGAGGCGCTCGATCGTGCCGGCCTGCTCTCCGACGTGACGCGGGTGCTCTCCGAGCACCACGTCAACATCCTGTCGGCGAACGTCTCCACCTCACGCGACCGCTTGGCCCTCAGCCGCTTCGTCTTCGAGATGGGCGACACGACGCATCTGGATCGGGTGCTGAACGCGGTGCGGCGCATCGACGCCGTCTACGACGTCTACCGGGTGCACGAGGGCTGAGAGTGCCAGCGGGTCTTCGGCGACCCGATGCAGGCGCACGAGGCCACGGCGGCTGAAGGCGCGTTCGTCGTGCCGGTGCGCGAAGGTGAGCGCCCGCTCGAGGTCTGCCCGCGTGACGACGGCGATCGCGGCCATCACCCGCACGGCGCTCTCGTCGTCCATGCCGGGATCGCGGGCGAGGTCGTCGATCGTGCGCAGCGGCATGGTGAGCGCCGTGCCGTGCAGGGTTCCGACGTCGCGGTAGCGCAGCCGCACCTCGCGCGTCTCGAACCGTGGGGTGGGACGCGGCCGGTGCGTGCCCTCCACGTCGACGCCGAACTGGTGCCGGGCGGGCGGCTCGTCGATCGCCTGCCAGAGCCAGGCGGCCGTGAGGCGTTCCGCGATGAAGCCGTTCGGCGCCAGGAGGGCGACGGACCGGGCGCGCAGGGCGGCGAGGCTCGGCAGGTCGCTCGGCGCGAAGTGGCCGCCGATCGAGACGAGCTCGCCCTGCAGGCGAAGCGCGTGCAATTCTGCGAGCGGCAGGTCGTCGATGCCGAGGATGTCGGCGAGGACTGTGCTCATACCTTCAGCCTGCGACGCCCGGCATCCGCGAAGCGCGCCGATCGCCGGCTGTGGACGGATCGGCGGGCGCCGCGGCGCCTGTGGACGAGTGCTAGCTGTGATGTCCAGGGACGTTGTTTCGTGAATCGTCTTTGATC
>NZ_JBBELO010000038.1:0-32076 GCF_037404875.1 Rathayibacter sp. YIM 133350 | reverse complement strand
ACATCAGTCTTGAATCCCTTCAGACCGACCCGCCAGCTCTTACACAGAGAATCTGACACCCTCTCCCTTCGACAGCCTCAGGGAACAGGCATCGCGGGTGCCTCACCCGATCAGGCTCGGCTGCAGGTCGCGCAGGGTACGGAAGTGCGTCATCCGGGTCACCCCGATGGCCGCGACCGCGAAGGCGCCTGCGAGCCAGATGAGCAGAACGCCCACGTCTGCCAGCGCCGAGCCGAGGTTGCCGCCGTACATCGCCTGCCGGAGGGCGTCGACGACATAGCCCATCGGCAGCACGTGGTGCAGCGCTGCGAGCGGCGCCGGCAGCGTCTGCCAGGGGAACGTCCCGCCCGCCGTCACGAGTTGCAGCACCATGAGGACGAGCCCGAGGAACTGGCCGACGCTGCCGAGCCACACGTTCAGCGCGAGCACGATGGCGGTGTACGTGGCCGATGCGAGCAGCATGATCCCGAGCATCCCCGCCGGGTTCACGACCGTGAATCCGAGGCTCCACGACAGGATGACGTACAGCGCCGACATCTGGATCGCGCCGAGGAGAGTGGGGGTCAGCCAGCCGGCGAGCGTGACCCGCACGGGAGAGTGCACGGCGGTCATGGCGCGACGGGAGACCGGCTTCACGATGAGGAACAGGGCGTAGATGCCGATCCAGCCCGCGAGTGCGGCGAAGAAGGGTGCCAGACCCGCGCCGTAGTTGCCGGCTGCGGTCACCGCATCGGTCTTGACTCGCACCGGGTCGGCGATCGCATCCGCCTGCTTCTCCCGACTGTCGGCGGTGGTCGCTGGAATGGACGCCTGGCCGTTCGCGAGCGCGTCGCTCAGCGTGCCGGCGCCGCTCTGCAGTTGGCCAAGGCCGTCGGCGAGGGTGCCGCTGCCATCGCGCAGCCGTGCTGCGCCGTCGGATGCCGTGGCTGCGCCGTCGGCCAGGGAACGACTTCCGTCGGCCACCTGGCGGGCGCCGTCGGCGAGCGTCTGCGTGCCCGTCGCGAGCTGCCCGGCGCCGTCGGCGACCTGCCGACTGCCCGCGGCGAGGTCATCGACCTGGCCCACGACCGTCTGCAGCTGTGCGGCCCCCTGCGAGAGACGGCCGGTGGCCGTGTCGAAGGCGGTGAGCGCCTGCGCGATCGCGGCGTCATCGAGTCCCTGGTCGGCGAGGCGCTGCTGCAGGTCGGCTCGCGCCTGCGGGATGAGCGCCGCGGCATCCGCGACCGTCGTGCCCACCGCATCGGCCTTGTCGGCCAATTGGCGGTTGCCGGCGGCGACCTGCGCCGACCCGTCCGCGAGCTTGTGGGCCGCATCCGCGGCCGCAGCCGCGCCATCGGCAGCCGAGCCGGCCCCGTCGGCCAGCTGCGCCGAGCCGGAGGCGAGGGTCGACGTTCCGTCGGCGAGCGCCGAGGCTCCCGACTGCAGTGCACGGGCGCCGTCAGTGGCCTGGCCGGCCGCATCCCTCAGCCTCGAGGCGCCATCGGCGGCGTCGCCGAGCTTGCCGCGGATCTCGTCGAGTCCGTTCAGGAAGGTGATGGCTGCTTCGTGGCCGACCTCCTTCGCGATCTGCGCCTGGATCGTCGCCACCGCCTGCTTGCCGATGGTGGTGGCGAGGTAGTTGTTGGCGTCGTTGGTCGCGAAGGCGACCGTCGCCTGGCGAGGGTCGTCGCCCGAGGCGGAATCCAGGGCTTCGGTGAAGTCGGAGGGGAAGGTGATGCTGAAGTCGTAGCGGCCGTCCTCGAGGCCTGTCGCGGCGGAGCTCGCGCTCACGAGGTGCCAGTCGAAGGTGCCGTCGTCGATCAGGTTTTCTGCGACGTCGTGGCCGACGATGCGGTTCTCATCGCCCTGGTCTGCGACCACGATGGCAGCGGGCACCTGGTCGAGGTTGCCGTACGGGTCGCGATTGGCCCAGAGGTAGAGCCCGCCGTAGATCACGGGCACGCACACCAGAGCGAGCAGCGCGATGATCGACATGCGCGTCGAGGTGAGCCGCCGCAGCTCGGCCGCGATCATCTGCGGTACCTTCACGCCGCCACCTCCTGGCTCGCGTGCAGGTGCGACGCGATGGCATCCGCAGATGCCGCGCCGGCGATCACCAGAACGGCGAAGCCGCGGGCCGCGAGGTTCTCCGCGGTGCCCCACCACTCGCGGGGATGCCCGCCGTGGCGGTCGGGGGCGACGAGCACGATGCCCTCGACGCCCTCCCGCAGGATGGCGAGCTCGGTGAGCAGACGGATGCGCTCCGCCGGAGCGAGGTCCGACATCACGGTGCGCGCCGAGTCGAGCAGGCCGAGCTGCTCGAGGGTGCGTCGAGCATCCCGAGGCGTTCCGGGCAGGCCGGCGAACATCAGCTCTTCCATGGTCACGCCCGCCACCGTCACGTCGGCCGCCGGGTCGCTCACGATGGGGGCATCGACGAGCGCGACTCGGGAGCGCAGGTCGGCCGCATCGGCTCGGCCGTCGATGAGCACGGCACCCGCATCCGGACGCATGCGGCCCGAGGCGATGAGCCCGAGCACGGTTGGGCGCTGCTCGGTCTCGGCGGTGGCCAGCGTCACCGAGCCGGACTCGTAGTTCAGGGTCGTGGGGGGCAGCGCGCTGTCGCGGCGGCCCTTGGCGACGGAGTTCAGTTCGATCTTCATGCGTCTTCCCCTCCGGACACGGTGGGTGTACGCAACGACGGTGTCGCGTCGATCAATGAGCCGGCGGCCTGCGCCGACAGGCCGGCCGTCGAGAGCGCCATCAGCATGACGAGGCGATGCCCCTCTTCACGGCTCAGGTCGTTCTCGGTCGCCTCGGTGAGCACCGCGATCGCGGACTGCTCGACGAGGTGCGCGAGCACGGGAACGGGCACGTCGGCGCGCAGCGACCCATCCGCGACCCCGGCCTCCAGGATGCGGGCGACGACCTCGCGAAGCGGCGCGAGCACCTGGCCCACGCGGCGCACGTGCGGCCCGCGCAGGGTGAAACTGGCGATCACGCGCACGTGCTCGACCGCATCCCAGAGCCGCGCGCCGAGGGTCGCGAGGGCAACGGGGGGATCGGAGAGCTCGATGCCGTCGCCGACGCCGATCAGGCGCCGGGCGCCGCGTTCGATGGCGGCCACGACGAGCTCATCGCGGTTGGCGTAATGGCCGTAGACGGCGCGGCGCGAAAGCCCGGCCTCCCGGGCGATCGCCTCGAGCGATGCATCGGGATCCGTCACGAGCAGCCGTGCGGCGGCATCCAGCAGGGCCCCGCGGTTGCGCTCCGCGTCACTGCGTCGAAGGGAGGACTCACTCATGCCTCCAGTATAGACCTAACTTGCACATCATTGTGCAAGTTAGTGAGTAGATCAGGCTTCGCCCAGACGGGTGAGGCTCAGTCGTTGCCGACCTTCTTGTCAGCGGCGTCGCGCGCGTTCTTGATCTGCTCGTCGAACTTTCCGCCGGTCACCTTGCTCGCGGCATCCGCCACCGCGCCGAGAACCTTGTCGCTCACGTCTTCGGCCTGCTCGCTGCTCAGCGCCTTCTTGACCTTGTCGTCCTTGAGGAACTCCTCGGCCTTCTTCGTCACGTCATCCAGTCCAGCCATCGTGGTTCTCCTTCGTTCTTGTCGGCAGGGCTCACGCTACCGCCCGCCGGTCAAGCGCGGCCAGCCCTGGATGCCATGCTGGTGAGGTGACCGCTCAGCTCCCGCCGACGACGCCCCTCGTCGGACGCTTCATCCGGCTCGAACCACTCACCCGCGAATTGCTGCCGGAGTTGCACGCCGCCATCGCCCGGCCTGAGGTGTTCGCCGGAGGCTACGGCGGCGGTTCCGCCGGCCTGCGCACCGATCCCGACGAGTTCGCCGCCTGGGCGCTGGGCTACTACCGGTTCGACCGCGACGACGCCGCCCCGTACGCGATCCGCCTCGCGGGCGGTCCGAACGACGGGCTCCTCGTGGGCACGAGCAGCATCGCCGACATCGAACTGGCCAACGAGGCCGCCCACATCGGCTGGACCGCCTACGACCCCCGGGTCTGGGGCACCGCGGTCAACCCCGAGGCGAAGCTGCTGCTGCTCGGTCGGCTCTTCGACAGCGGGTTCGGGCGCGTCAAGATCCAGGCGGATGCCGCGAACGCGCGTTCCCGGGCAGCGATCACGAAGCTCGGCGCCACGTTCGAGGGCGTCATGCGACGGGCACAACCGCGGGCCGACGGCAGCTGGCGCGACACCGCGGTCTACTCGGTGCTCGCCGACGAATGGCCGGAGGTTCGTGCGGGGTTGCAGGAACGCCTGGCCGGCTTCCCGGATGCGGTGGTCCTGTCCGAGCCGAAGGCGTGAGTCGCCTGGCGGTCGACGTGGTCGCGCATCCGAAAACGGCCAGCGTTCGGCGGAATCCGGACAGCGCGTTCCCGGTGGGCATCGGGCTCCGCTGCAGGCGCGTAGCGTGAGGCCGTGACCACGCGACCCGCCCTCTCCACCTGGCTCCAGTTCCTCGCGATGGGAGTGATCTGGGGCTCGAGCTTCCTCTTCATGAAGGTCGCGCTCGACGGTGTCACGTTCGCGCAGATCGCCTGGTCGCGACTGGTGCTCGGCGGCATCACGCTCGGCATCATCGTTGCGATCATCCGCCCTCGCGTCGCGGGCGGTCCGGTGCTGCCTCGCGAGCCCGTGGTCTGGGTGCACTTCGCCGTGATCGCCGTCACCGGCTGCGTCATTCCGCACTCGCTGTTCGCGTGGGCCGAGCAGTACGTCTCATCGAGCCTCGCCTCCATCTACAACGCGGTCACTCCCATCACGACGGCCATCATGGTGACGGCGGTATTCCGGGTCGAGAAGTTGCTGCGCGACCAGGTGCTCGGTGTCATCGTGGGCATCGTCGGCGTGGTGGTCATCATCGGGCCCTGGGGGTACGCGGCCCTCACCGGCGACCTGTGGGGCCAGCTCGCCTGCCTCGGCTCGGCCACTTGCTACGGATTCACGTTCGGTTACACGCGTAAGTACCTCAGCCCCCGCCCGATCGCGCCCGCGACCTTCGCGTTCCTCAACATCAGCCTCGCCGGGGCCATCATGCTCGTCCTCACGCCGTTCGTCGCGACGCAGCCCGTGCGGTTGACCGTGCCGATCGTGCTCAGCCTGCTCGCCCTCGGCACGCTCGGCACGGGGCTCGCCTACATCTGGAACATCAACGTGCTGCGCGCATGGGGGCCGACGAACGCCTCGACCGTGACGTACGTGACACCCGTCGTCGGCGTCGTGCTCGGGGTCATCGTGCTGCACGAGACCTTCTCGTGGCACGAACCGCTCGGCGCGCTGCTCGTGCTCGTCGGCATCCTGCTCGCCCAGAAGCGCCTGCATCTCACCTCTCGACGGATGCCGCGGAAGCTCGCCGCGCCGGTCGGCCCGGGAGCCCGCTGAGGCGTCGGCGCGCGGCGCGAAGGCGGGTTCGACGCGTATTAGGGTCGAGACATGGCCCACCAGACGCCCGACCCCCAGGTGCTCGCCGAGCTCGATGGCATCCGCCAGTCGATCGACAACATCGATGCCGCCCTCATCCACCTGCTGGCCGAGCGGTTCAAGTTCACGCAGACCGTCGGGCGCCTGAAGGCCACGCACGGCCTGCCTGCCGCCGACCCCGACCGCGAGAAGCGGCAGATCGCGCGGCTGCGGGCGCTGGCCGAAGACGCGCGGCTCGATCCCGCCTTCGCCGAGAAGTGGTTCAACTTCGTGGTGGCTGAGGTCATCCACCACCATGAGCAGATCGCGGGCGCGGCGAGCGCGTGAACTGGCAACCCGAGAACCTGCCCGACCAAGGCGGCAAGACCTTCATCGTCACCGGAGGCAACGCCGGCCTGGGCTTCTTCACCGCCGCCCAGCTCAGCGGGGCGGGCGCCCGCGTCATCCTCGCCTGCCGCGACCTGCAGAAGGCCGATCTCGCGGCGCGCACCATCCGCTCGGGCATTCCGCACGCGCGCCTCAGTGCCGTCAAGCTCGACACCGCCGACCTGGACTCCGTGGAGCAGGCGGCGCAGCAGCTCTCCGAGTTCCGCATCGACGGCCTGATCGCCAATGCGGGCATGATCCACACGCCGCGCGATCCGCAGCGCAGCGTCGACGGCATCGAACTCGTCATGGCCACGAACTACGTGGGCCACTTCCTGCTCGTCAACCGGATGCTGCCCGCGCTCGAACGCACGGAGGGATCCCGTGTGCTCCTGCTCGGCTCGTTCGTCACCCGGTTGCTCGACTCCGACCTGACCGACCTTCAGTCCGAGCGCAGCTACGAGCGCAATCGCGCCTACGCCCAATCCAAGGTCGCCATGCAGGTCTTCGGCTTCGAGCTCGCCCGACGGCTCGCGGCGTCCTCGAGCGTGACGTCGTCGATCGTGGTGCACCCCGGCTACTCGATCAGCGGCCTCACGCCGCGCATCGCCGGCATCAACGAGCCATCGCGCGGCACCCGGTTCGCGGACGGGCTCCAGGCTCTCTGGGCACAGGGAAAGCACCGGGGCGCGTGGCCCATCGTGCGTGGCGCGGTGGATCCGGGAGCCCGCAACGGGCAGTACTGGGGCCCGAGGTTCGTGACGAAGGGCGCCCCTGTGCTGCAGCGGCCCACGCGCACCTCCACTGATCCCCGCATCGCGCAGCGGGTGTGGGCCGAGAGTGAACGCATCCTCTCGAGCGCCGGGCACGCATTGTGAGTCCCGCGCGGTCCTCGTGCTCGTCAGCCACGGAGCGACATCGTTAGGGCGACATCGTTCGGGCGGCTCCATTGCGGCGTCAACGGGCTAGCCATGAGCGCCCCTCGCACCGCTTAATAGGGGAATGATCTCCCGGGAACTGGCCGCCGACCTGCGTGCGGCCGGATTGGTGTGGCGACCCGAGTCGGGTGATCGCTTCCAGCTCGAGACGCTCGACCTCGACGACGACATCTTCACCGTCAGCGAGATGACGATCCAGGCCCACGAATTCCCGACCGGCACGGTGCTCGGCTTCAACGGCACGACCGAGTGGGCGCTCGACTCGGTCTCGCTCGGGGATGCGGTGTGGCTGCCTCGGGAAGACCAGTTGCGCGAGATGCTGCGCGGCTCGTTCCGCATGCTGCGGCGCCTCAGCGACAGCTTCGAGGTCACGATCGCGCTCGACGGCGTCCAGCGCAGCTTCGAGCACCCGGAACCGGCGGAGGCGTACGGACAGGCGCTGCTGGCACTGATCCAGCGGGCCGTCGACTGAGCCGCGGCCTGTGGTGTCGCGGCGGCCGCATCCGTTCACCGTGCGGTCACCGGGTGCTTGCATGGCGTTGGGTCTGCGCGGCTAGCGTCGCTGGTGTGCTCCGGTACGGCGGTGCTCGCGGCAGGATCAGGAGAGATCATGGGGGTCGGCTTTGTCGACGCGCTCGATGAGGCGATCGAGCACTGGCGTGACCGCGATATCGGCGACATCTTCGAGCCGCTCGATTCCGCCGGCGACGAGTAGCCGTGCACACCCTTGCTCGCGTCGGCGAGCGCGACGTTCTGCTGCGGCCGGCGGCGGTGGCCATGGTCTGGAATGCGCCCGGCGCCGCCCACGCCCAGGTGGCCGTGCCCGGCGTGCGGCTCTCGGCGGGCGAGGCGCTCGCCGAAGTGGAACTGGCGACGATCTGCGGCAGTGACGTGCACACCGTGCGAGGGGAGCGTTCCGCGACGACGCCCCTCGTACTCGGCCACGAGCAGGTCGGTCGCATCGTCGCGGTGGGGGAGGATGCCCGTCGAGCCGACGGCTCGCCACTGCTGGTGGGCGACCGGGTGATCTGGTCGGTCACCGTCAGTTGCGGCGCCTGCGATCGATGTGTGCGCGGGCTGACCCAGGCCTGCCGTTCGCTCGCGAAATACGGCCACGAGCGCGTGCACCGTGGTTGGGAACTCTCCGGCGGATTCGCGACCCACGTGCATCTGCGGGCCGGGACGGCGATCGTGCCCGTCGACGGCTCGGTGCCGGCGGCCGTGCTTGCGCCGGTCTCGTGCGCCACGGCGACCGCGGTCGCGGCCATCGAGGCGGCGTCGGCCCACCTTCCGCTGAATGACGTGACGGTCCTCATCACCGGCGCCGGCATGCTCGGCCTCACCCTCACGGCGCTGGCCTCCGACGCCGGCGCGCACGTCATCGTGGTCGAGCCCGACGAGCAGCGCCGCGAACTCGCCCTGCAATTCGGAGCGGTCGCCGCGCTCGATTCGCGCCGTTCCCAGGCGCGCCTGCGCGAGGCCATCGGCGCTGCCGGTCCCGACCCCGACGCGCTCGTCGCGATCGAGGCGTCGGGCGCCGAGTCGGGTGTGCGAGCCTGCCTGTCATCGGTCGGGGTCGGCGGCATCGTCGTGCTGCTCGGCAGCGTCTCACCGGGCGGCCAGCTCTGCGTCGACCCCGAGAGTCTCGTCAGCGCCTCGATCACGGTGCGCGGCGTGCGGGACTACACCGCCGACCAACTCGTGCGCGCCGCCGCCTACCTCTCATCCGCATGGCGCCGGCATCCGTTCGGCGACCTCGTCAGTGAGGGCTACTCGCTGACGAGTGTGGATGCTGCGCTCGGCGCGGCCGCCGCGGCCACAGCCGTTCGGGTGGCGGTGCGCCCTTAATCGCCGGGACTTCGCCGTCCCGCTCCTCCGCTGGTGCGGCAGGGATCCCCCTCTGTTGCCCAGGTGAAGCCCGCCCCTCAGCTGGGCGACCACCGCCTACGATGGCATCACGTCTGCATACCCGAAAGAAACGCGGAAGTCATGGCCGAAACGCACACCACCACTGTGCGTGACCTGCGTCGCAGCAACCAGTCACGCACCCTGTGGGAGCTCTACCTGCACGGCCCGCTCACCTATCAGCAACTCGCCACCTCCATCGGCGTGAGCGTTGCGACGGTGAGCAACGTCATGGGTCAGTTGCTCAGGCAGGGTGCGGTCGCCGAGGTGGGGGTCGAGGATTCCAACGGCGGCCGACCGCGGGGCGTCTTCCACATCAACCCGGGCTACGCCAACGTCATCGGCGTCGACGTGGGTGAGACGGCGATCATGGTCGAGCTCTTCGACCTGCGCATGAGGGTGCTCGCCTCCCACCACTCCGTCACGAGCCACAGCCGGCTCGATCCCGCCGAGGTGGTCGACCAGGTGGTCGAGGGAATCGAGGCGGTCCTCTCCCAGTCGGGCCGCACCGAGGAACAGATCCTCGGGGTCGGCGTCGGTGTTCCGGGGCTGGTGGAGCACGGTGCCGACGGTGAGGCCGTCGTCTTCGACCAGAGCATCGGATGGGGAACCGTGGCCATCGAGCGGATGTTGCGCGAGCGCACCTCCCTTTCCCTCACGGTCGACAACGGGGCGAACACACTCGGCCAGGCCGAGCGCTGGTTCGGAGCGGCGCGCGGCGGCTCGAACTCGATCATCGTGCTGCTCGGTGCGGGGGTCGGGGCGAGCATCATCTCGCGGGCCGGCCGATACGGCGGTGCGGCATCGCTGCCCGCCGAGTTCGGTCATACGACCGTGGTCGCCGGAGGGCGGCGCTGCGTCTGCGGCGCGCTCGGCTGCCTCGAGGCCTACGCCGGCGCCGATGCGGTCGTCGCCCGGTACGACGAACTCAGCGGTCGTCGCCAGGCCGTCGACCCCCGGGAGGTCGAGGAGCGGCTGGTCGCCATCCTCGCGGCAGGGCCGACGGACGAGCACGCCGCGCAGGTCATCGACGAGTTCTACCGCTACCTCGGCGTCGGTCTCGGCAATCTCGTCAACCTCTTCACCCCTGATCGCATCGTCATCGGCGGTTGGGTGGGTCACGTCATCGGCGCGTCGTCCCTCGAACGGCTGCGCTCCGAGGTCGCCGCCAACGCGCTCGTTCGACCGATGGCCCGCCTGCAACTGGTGCTCGCGCAACTGGGAACGGATGCCGTGGCCATGGGAGCCGCCACGCTTCCCGTGGCGGCCTTCCTCCGATCGGGAGGTGCGTCCGCCGAGACGGTGGCGCCGAGGCGCAGGCTGAACGTCGAGGCCTGACGGAACACTTCACTGCCCAGCGAAGAGGGACTCTCCGCCCTGCCCGGGGCCGGGAATCAGGCACGATCCTGACCGCGGATCCCCCTTGTTGGGGGACTTTATTAACGCTATGTTCTAAGTCGTCATCAAACACGTCATCGACGACGTCGGCCGTATCGACCGGTTCGCGCGACGTGTCCGCGCTCCACTTGCCAACGTCGATAGGTCAGCCGATGAACCTCAACTCCCGTGTCCGCACGTCTCCTGGCGGCCGCGCCGCCCCACGTCTCTTGCAGAGGGGGATGGTCGCCCTTGTCGCTGCGGCTCTCGCTCTGACGGGCACGTCCCTCGTCGCGGCCGCACCCGCTCACGCTGCCGATGCGCTGCTCTCCCAAGGCAAGACGGCGACGGCCTCATCGTCCGAAGGAGCGGGCACTCCCGCATCCGCCGCGGTTGACGGCAACGCCGGCACGCGCTGGTCCAGCGCCTTCTCCGACCCGCAATGGCTCCAGGTCGACCTGGGGGCCGCATCCACCATCAGCCAGGTCGTGCTCACCTGGGAGGGCGCCTACGGCAAGAGCTTCCAGATTCAGACCTCGGCCGATGGTGCCTCCTGGACGTCGATCTACTCGACGACCTCGGGCACCGGCGGGACCCAGACCCTGTCGGTGAACGGCACCGGACGCTACGTGCGGATGTACGGCACGCAGCGCGCGACGGGCTACGGCTACTCGCTCTGGGAGTTCCAGGTCTTCGGCACGGCGGGCGGTTCAGGCGGCGGCACCGGAGGCGGAACCTGCGGCACCACCAACGCGGCTCTCAACAAGACGGCCACCGCGTCGAGCACGGAGAACGGCGGCACCCCCGCATCCGCCGCCGTCGACGGCAACGCGAACACACGCTGGTCTAGCGCCGCGGCAGACCCGCAGTGGCTGCAGGTCGACCTCGGCACCAGCCAGGCCATCTGCACCGTGACGATCGCGTGGGAAGCCGCCTACGGCAAGGCGTTCCAGATCCAGACCTCGCCGAACGGCACCGACTGGAGTTCCATCTACTCCACCACCACGGGCGCCGGGGGAACCCAGACCTACACGGTCACCGGAAGCGGCCGCTACCTGCGGGTGTACGGAACGGCCCGCGGAACCGGCTACGGCTACTCGATCTGGGAGCTCTTGGTGAACGGCACGAGCGGAGGAGGAACGGGCAATCCCGGAACGGGTACCCCGCTTCCCACGAGCGACACGCCTGACTTCGGGGCGAACGTGGCGATCTTCGATCCGAGCCAGTCCGCTGCGACGATCCAGGCGAAGCTCGACAGTGTCTTCAACACGCAGAAGGTCAACCAGTTCGGGCCTGAACGCAACGCGCTGCTGTTCAAGCCGGGCAGCTACAGCGGCATCTACGCGAACATCGGCTACAACACCTCCATCGCGGGCCTCGGTCAGAACCCCGACGACGTCACCATCAACGGAGCCGTGACGGTGGACGCCTTCGACGGCACCGGCAACGCCACGCAGAACTTCTGGCGCTCAGCCGAGAACCTCTCGGTCGTGCCCGTCGGAGGCAACCAGCGCTGGGCTGTCTCGCAGGCGGCCCCGTTCCGGCGCATCCACGTCAAGGGCAACCTCGACCTGTTCCCGGCGAGCTACGGATGGGCATCCGGCGGCTACATCTCCGACACGAAGGTCGACGGCACGGCGTCGTCCGCATCGCAGCAGCAGTGGTACACGAAGGACTCGAACCTCGGGGCCTGGTCGGGATCGGTCTGGAACATGGTGTTCTCGGGGGTGAGCGGCGCCCCGGCGCAGAGCTTCCCGAACCCGCCGATGACCACGCTCGCGACCACTCCGGTCTCCCGAGACGTTCCTTACCTCTACCTGGACGGCTCGGGGAAGTACCGCGTGTTCCTGCCGTCCACGCGCACGAACGCGAGCGGGGCGAGCTGGGCGGCCGGTGCGACGCCGGGTACGTCTCTTCCGATGAGCACCTTCTACGTGGCCAAGCCGAGTGACTCGACCGCGACGCTCAACCAGGCACTCGCGCAGGGGCTCAACCTGTTCTTCACCCCGGGCGTCTACCACCTCAGCGAGACGCTCAAGGTGACGAAGGCCGACACCGTGGTGCTCGGCATCGGGCTGCCCACCCTCATCCCCGACAACGGGGTCAACGGCATGTCGGTGGCGGATGTCGACGGCGTGCGCATCAAGGGCATCCTGTTCGACGCCGGAACGGTCAACTCGCCGGCCCTTCTCACGGTCGGGACGCAAGGAAACGCGACGAGCCACTCCGGCGACCCCGTGTCGATCCAGGACGTCTACTTCCGCATCGGGGGCGCGACCGTCGGCAAGGCCACAACGAGCCTCATCGTCAACAGCGCGAACACGCTCATCGATCACATCTGGGCCTGGCGCGCCGACCACGGTGCCGGCATCGGCTGGAACACCAACACGGCGGACACCGGACTCATCGTCAACGGCGACAACGTGCTCGCGACCGGCCTGTTCGTCGAGCACTACCAGAAGTACGAGGTGCTCTGGAACGGCCAGGGAGGAAAGACCATCTTCTTCCAGAACGAGATGCCCTACGACGTGCCCAATCAGGCGGCGTGGAAGAGCAACTCGGCCACCAACGGATATGCGGCCTACAAGGTCGCCGACACCGTCACGAGCCATGAGGCGTGGGGAGTGGGCAGTTACTGCTTCTTCAACGTCGACCCCACGGTCAACGCGACTCGGGCGTTCGAGGTGCCGGAGGGCGCATCCGGCGTCAGGTTCCACGACCTGCTCACCGTCTCGCTCGGAGGCAATGGATCGATCTCGCACGTGATCAACAACGTCGGCGGCGTCGCGCAGGGCACTGCAACGACACCGGTCTACGTGACCAGCTTCCACTAGGTCGCCTCTCGACGGAGGGCCGGGCTTCGTTCCGGCCGGGCCCTCCGTCGCACCACCCCCAGTACTCATCCCGTCGTACCGCCCCGGGCAACGCGTCGCGCTGCCCGCGGAACCTCTAGGAGGAACCGTGAACCACTCTCTCTCCGTCGCGACCCGGCCTTCCGGCCGTTGGCGCGGCTCGAAGGCCGCCGTGGTCGCGGCCGCCATCGCGCTCGCCGTGGCCGGCGCCGCACTCGTTCCGGCGGGCATCGCCAACGCCGCAGACCCGGTGCTGCTCTCGCAGGGAAAGCCGGCCACAGCATCCAGCGTCGAGAACACCGACTACACGCCGGCGGCGAACGCCGTGGACGGCAATGCGGGAACCCGCTGGTCGAGCACGTTCTCCGACCCCCAGTGGTTGCAGGTCGACCTCGGGCAGTCCTCGACGATCAACCGCATCGATCTCGCGTGGGAGGGCGCCTACGCGAAGGCGTTCCAGATCCAGGTCTCCGACAGCGGAACAGGCGGATGGACCTCGATCTACTCGACCACGACGGGCCCAGGCGGCAATCAGTCGCTGAGCGTCTCGGGTCAGGGCCGGTATGTGCGCATGTACGGCACGGTGCGCGCGAACGGATACGGCTACTCGTTGTGGGAGTTCAAGGTGTTCGGCACGGCCGGCTCGTCGACGACGCCCACGCCCACGCCGACACCGACCACGCCGCCCGGCTCGAGTGATCCGGGCTACCCCAACCAGCCGGGTCCGTTCACGCAGCCCAGCGTCGTCAAGGTGACGGGAGGAAACGGCAGCTGGCAGCTGCAGGTCGACGGCAAGCCGTACTCGGTGAAGGGTTTCACCTGGGGCCCGTCGTTCGACCAGGCCGACACCTACATGCCGGGCCTCGTCGCCATGGGCGCCAACACCATCCGCACGTGGGGAACGGGTGCTGACACCAAGAAGCTGCTCGACTCCGCGGCCGCCCACGGCATCCGGGTGATCAACGGATTCTGGCTGCTGCCTGGCGGCGGCCCCGGGAGTGGTGGATGCATCGACTACACCACCGATGAGAACTACAAGTCGACCACCCAGACCGACATCATCAATCAGGTCAACACCTACAAGACGCACCCGGGAGTGCTGATGTGGAACGTCGGCAACGAGTCGCTGCTCGGGCTACAGAACTGCTTCTCGGGAACCAAGCTCGAAGACGTGCGGAACGCCTACGCGGCCTTTGTGAACCGGGTGGCCGTGGCCATCCACGCCGCCGACCCCAACCACCCGGTCACGTCGACGGACGCCTGGACCGGCGCGTGGCCCTACCTCAAGCGCAACGCGCCGGCGCTCGACCTGCTCGCCGTCAACTCCTACGGCGACGTCTGCAACATCAAGCAGACCTGGATCGACGGAGGCTACAACAAGCCCTACATCGTGACCGAAGGCGGCGCGCCCGGCGAGTGGGAGGTGTCGAACGACGCCAACGGCGTGCCGAACGAGCCGACGGATGTGGCGAAGGCGGCCGCCTACGTCAACTCGTGGAACTGCATCATCGGACACAAGAACGTCGGGCTCGGGGCCACCTTCTTCCACTACGGCACCGAGGGCGACTTCGGCGGCGTGTGGTTCAACGTGATTCCCGGTGGCAACAAACGACTCGGCTATTACTCGATCGCCAAGGCGTGGGGCAAGACCGGCTTCTCCAACACGCCGCCTGTCATCTCCTCCATGTCGGTCACGGAGAACGTCGCAGCAGGGTCGACCGTCACGGTGAGCGTCAAGGCGACGGATCCGGATGGCGACACCCTCAAGTACGTGCCGTTCTTCAACAGCACGTACATCGACGGATCCGGCGGCACCGCGTTCCAGGACGGCCCGCAGCCGACACCGGGCACGTTCCAGCTCACCGCTCCGCAGACGCTGGGCGTGTGGAAGGCGTACGTCTGGGTGGAGGACGGCCACGGCAACGTGGGTGTCGAGTCGCGCTCGTTCCGCGTGGTCGCGCCGCCGGTGGCTGGAACGAACATCGCGAAGGGCAAGCCGGCATCCGCGTCGTCGTTCCAGACGACGGTCGACAACTATTCGCCCGGTCAGGCCGTCGATGGCAACGTCGCGACGCGATGGGCGAGCGAGTGGAGCGACGCCCAGTGGCTGCAGGTGGACCTCGGCTCCGTGCAGTCGTTCACCCACGTGCAGTTGCTGTGGGAGTCCGCCTACGGCAAGGCCTACACGGTGCAGACATCGAACGACGGCGCAACCTGGTCGACGATCAAGACCGTGACAGCCGGAGACGGCGGCGCGGACGACTTCGACGTCTCGGGCAACGGGCGCTACGTGCGGCTCTCGCTCACGCAGCGCGGCACCGCCTACGGTTACTCGCTGTTCGAGTTCGGCATCTACCGATAGTTCAGCGGTCCCCCGGATGCGGTGAAAGCCCGCCTCCGGGGACCGGTGCCGCGCCGGCGATCAGCGCGCCTCGGGCACGTGCAGCCGAGACAGGAAGCGATCGGCGCTCGCCGGCAACGAGCGTCGTGTCAGCAGCGATACCGCGATCGTCGTCGCGAAGGCCAGCGGAACGGTCCACGCCGCAGGCAGCAGGAGCAGGTCGCCGAGCCAGGGAAACGCCGTGACCGCGGCAGGGCCGAGGAGGATGGCGGCGCCGCAGAGCCCGCCTCCGGTCAGCATTCCGGCGATCGCCCCCGTGGCGGTGAGTCGTCGCCACCAGATGCCGAGCACCAGGATCGGACACAGGGTCGAGGCGGCGAAGGCGAAGACGAGGCCGACGCTCCCTGCCAGCCCCGAGGATGCGGTCACGAGGGAGACGGCGAGGGGAACCAAGGCGCTGAAAAGCGCGGCCACCCGGAAACCCCGAACGCTTCCGCCGAGCAGGTCTTGGCTGATCACGCCGGCGAGGGAGACCACGAGGCCCGACGAGGTCGACAGGAAGGCGCCGAAGGCACCCGCGATCACGAGGGCCGTGAGCAATTGTCCGCCGATTCCCGGCACGAGCCGACCGGGCAGCAGCAGCACGAGGGCGTCAGCCGTACCCGGGTCGGCGAGGTCGGGCGCGTACGCCCGCCCGATGAGGCCCAGCACGGTCGGGAACAGGTAGAACACGCTCAGCAGGCCGAGAACGATCACGGTCGTCAGGCGAGCGGCGTCGCCATCGGGGTTCGTGTAGAACCGCACGAGCACATGCGGAAGGCCCATAGTGCCGAGCAGCAGTGCGACGAGCAGCGAGGCGGTGCGGTAGCCGTCGAGCGCCGTCGGACCGTCGGAGACGGGGAAGGCGGTCTCGGGCGGCACCGGCATGGCCGAGCCGTCACCGAGCACGATGACGATGAAGATTACGGGAATGGCGATGGCGGTGAGCTTGAGCCAGAACTGGAACGCCTGCACGAACGTGATCGAGCGCATCCCGCCCGCGGCGACGACGACGCCCACGATGGTCGCGACGGCGACGGACCCCACCCACGCCGGCAGCCCGGTCGTGATGCGCACGGTGAGTGCCGCTCCCTGCAGTTGCGGCACGATGTAGAACCAGCCCACGACGATCACGACGAGGCTCGTGAGCCGGCGTACCGCGCGCGAGTCCAGTCGCGCCTGCGTGAAGTCGGGAATGGTGTACGCGCCCGACCGGCGCAGCGGAGCAGCCACGAACAGCAGCAGCATGAGGTATCCGGCGGTGTAGCCGATGGGGAACCAGAGCGCCTCGGCGCCGCTGAGCAGGATGAGGCCCGCGATGCCCAGGAAGGATGCGGCCGAGAGGTACTCTCCGCCGATCGCCGACGCGTTCCACCACGGCCGAACCGTGCGCGAGGCGACGTAGAAGTCGCTCGTCGTTCGCGAGACCCGCAGTCCGTAGAAGCCGATGAGTCCGGTCGCCACCGCCACCACGGCGATGGCCACATAGCCCACCGCCCAGTTCACCCGTGCTCCACGAGCGAACGGTAGCGGGCCTCGTTGCGCCGGGAGGCGCGCAGGAAGATCAGCGCCGTGACGAGCACGAGCGGATAGGCGCCGACAGCCAATAGCAGCCAGGATGCCGGGACCCCCAGCACCGAGCGGTCGGCGAGCAGCGGGAGCACGCCGATCAGCACGGCCAAGAGCGCGAGCAGCCCGCCGAAGACGGCCGCGCAGACGAGGGCGAGCCGCAGCTGCGAGCGGATGAGCGAGCGTACGAAGACCGCATCGACATCGCTCGTCGCACCGTGCGGCGACGCCGGGATGCGCGGCGCCGGGCTGCGGGGAGCGGTGACCCGCACCCGGGGAAGGGAGCGAGGCGCAGGTGTCTGCCCGCTCACGGCGCCGGCCTGATGCGCTTGGCGTGGAAGTACTCCCGCAGTGCGGGAAGCAGCCGGCGGCTCACGGGCAGGTCGGCTCCGCCTGCGGTGATGGTGGGCGAGGAGGCGCCCAGTCGCAGCCGCGTGATGTGCGGCACCGCGACGAGGTACGACCGGTGGATGCGCAGGAAGCCGGCCTCCGCCCATTGCCGCTCCAGGTCCGACATCGGAATGCGCACGAGGTAGCTGTGCTCGTCGGTGTGCAGGCGTGCGTAGTCCCCCTGCGCCTGGACGAAACGGATGTCGTCACGTCGCACCATGCGCGTGGTGCCGCCGAGGCTCACGGCGATGACCTCGGGTTGGGCGATCGGCCCGGTCGAGGGTGCGGCTTCGATCGCCTGAATGAGCCGGCTGACGCAGCGTTCCAGCCGCTCGCGGCGCACTGGCTTCAACAGGTAGTCGGTCGCGGCGAGTTCGAAGGCCTCGAGGGCCCCCTCCTCGTCGGCCGTCACGAAGACGAGTGCGGGCCGGTGCTCGAACCGGGAGAGCGCGCGCGCGAGGTCGAAGCCACTGAGGCCCGGCATGTGGATGTCGAGGAAGGCGGCCTCGATCGGCTCGGTCGAGAGCAGCCTCAGCGCCTCCGGCCCCGACGAGGCCCGATAGGTCTCGCCGATGCGTTCGTCGCGCGCCAGCAGCCGGCCGAGTTCGTCCAGGGCGGGCTGCTCGTCGTCGGCGATGAGCACCGAGATCATCGCCGACGGCTTCCGTTGGCCGCGAGGCTCATCGAGGCGCCCCCGCTCCCACGGCATGCTCGGGTTGCGACTTCGGCACGCGCATGCGCACCAGGGTTCCCGACCCGAGGTTCGTCTCGACGACGAGGCCGTGATCTTCGCCGTACACCTGCCGCAACCGGGCATCCACGTTCCGCAGGCCCACGTGCTCGCTCCGCTCGCCGGCGAGCACGGCCGCGGCGGTGGCGGGATCGATACCGACGCCGTCGTCGTCCACAGTGATCTCGGCGAATCCGCCGGCATCCGTCGCCGTGATCGTGATGCGGCCTCCAGCGATCGCGCCCTCCAGTCCGTGCTGCACCGCATTCTCGACCAGGGGCTGAACGCTCAGGAAGGGGATGACGGTCGAGAGCACCTCCGGCGCGATCTGCAGGCTCACCTGCAGGCGCTCGCCGAATCGGGCACGCTCGAGCTGAAGGTAGCTGTGGATGCTGCGCAGCTCTTCGGCGACGGTCGTGAAGTCGCCCTGCCGGCGAAAGGAGTACCGGGTGAAGTCGGCGAACTCGAGCACGAGGTCACGCGCTTTCTCGGGGTCGGTGGTGATGAAGGACGCGACCGCGTTCAGCGAGTTGTAGATGAAGTGCGGGCTGATCTGCGCCCGAAGCGCGCGCAACTGCGCCTCGGCGAGGGCCGCCCGGGAGGCATCCAGTTCACCGAGTTCGCGCTGGGCCGCGACCCAGTCGGCGACCTCCTTGGTGGCGCGCACGAGGCCGGGCCGTACGCGCGGGGCGAAGGCGAAGGCGACGACGACGCCGGTCGTGATGCCGCTGCGGGTGACCGGCGCGCCGACGGCGTCGAGCCGGCCCTGCCCCGCGATCGAGCGGAAGATCTGCTGCCGCCCGCTGCGGCGCACCTCCTCTACGACCCGTTCCGTGGCGGCACGCAGCTGATCGCCGTCGCCGTCGAGGGCGACCACCTCGCTCTCATCCGCCAGCGCGAACGCCTCGCAGCCCAACAGCACCCGCAGGTGCCTTCCGGCCCGGGATGCCCCGTCGCCTCCGCCACGCAGATGCTCGGCGGCTCGCGATGCCAGGTGCAGCGTCGTGTAGGTGGCCCGTTCGGCGTCGGTGCCGAGTTCGGCCGAGCCGCGCACCAGCCGCCGCCCCAACGCGAAAACCGCGGAGGCGGCGATGCCGAGGACGACGCCTGCGGCAACGGCGAGCAACACTGACTCGGACATCCGCATCAGACTAACGCGTCGGAGCCCGTTGCCCGCCCTCGAGTCCCCGCGCGCGCCGGGCTGCGTTCTCGAGTCGGGACCGTCATTCGTCGCACTTATCGGACCGTTCGTCGCAGCCACAGCCCCGTCTGCCGAGCAGCCCGGCGAGCGTCGAACACGACGGCTCGCGGCGCGCCACAATCGGCGGTGGACACGGCGGTCCTCACTCGACCGCCCCGACATTTCAAAGGAGAGATCATGGGCAACGAGGCCCTGAGTCCGGAGGCGGAACCCGGCACTGTCGACTTCCCCGCCATCCAGCGATCACCCGAGTTCCAGCAGTTGCGCAGCCGGCACCGCCGGTTCGTCTTCCCAGTCGTGGCGGTGTGCCTGCTCTGGTACCTCGCCTACGTGCTGCTCGCCGGCTACGCCCACGACTTCATGTCGACTCCGGTGTTCGGCAGCATCAACGTGGGCATCCTGCTCGGCCTCGCGCAGGTGGTCACGACCTTCGCGGTGACCATGTGGTACGTGAGCTTCGCGAATCGCCGGCTCGATCCGCTGGCCGCCGACATCCGCGCATCCGTCGACACGGAGGTGACCCGCTGATGCTGCACTTCGCACCCGCCTCGTCCTCGCCCGGCGACCCGTGGCTGAACATCGCGATCTTCGGCGCCTTCGTGGCGGTCACCCTCATCGTGGTGTTCCGCGCGAGCCGCAACAACAAGACCGCGGCCGACTACTACGCAGCCGGACGCTCCTTCACGGGAGGCCAGAACGGAACCGCGATCGCCGGCGACTACCTGTCGGCCGCATCCTTCCTCGGCATCTGCGGAGCGATCGCCCTGACGGGGTATGACGGCTTCCTCTACTCCATCGGCTTCCTCGTGGCCTGGCTCGTCGCACTCCTCCTGGTGGCCGAGCTTCTGCGCAACACGGGCCGGTACACGATGGCCGATGTGCTGAGCTTCCGGCTCAAGCAGCGCCCCGTGCGCATCGCCGCGGCGATCACGACGCTCGTGGTGTGCTTCTTCTACCTGCTCGCGCAGATGGCCGGAGCGGGCGGGCTCGTCTCGCTGCTGCTCGGCATCGGCGACCAGGTGGGTCAGGCCGTTGTCATCACCGTGGTCGGCGCGCTCATGATCCTCTACGTGCTCATCGGCGGTATGAAGGGCACGACCTGGGTGCAGATCATCAAGGCGACACTGCTCATCATCGGAGCCGGCGTGATGACGGTCTGGGTGCTCGCACTTCACGGGTTCAACTTCTCGGCGCTGCTCGACCACGCGGTCGCGACGGCCGGAAACCCCGAGATCCTGAACCCGGGCATCAAGTACGGCGTGAACGACACCTCGAAGCTCGACTTCCTCTCGCTGGGCCTCGCGCTCGTGCTCGGGACCGCCGCGCTGCCGCACGTGCTGATGCGGTTCTACACCGTGCCGACGGCCAAGGAAGCGCGCAAGTCTGTCGTCTGGGCCATCTGGCTCATCGGCATCTTCTACGTGTTCACGCTCGTGCTCGGCTACGGCGCCGCTGCCCTCATCGGCCCGGAGGTCATCGCGGCCGCTCCCGGGGGAGCGAACTCGGCGGCCCCGCTGCTCGCGTTCGAGTTCGGCGGCCCGGTGCTGCTCGGCATCATCTCGGCGATCGCGTTCGCGACCATCCTCGCGGTGGTGGCCGGGCTGACGATCACGGCGGCGACCTCGTTCGCACACGACATCTACGCGAGCGTGATCAAGAAGGGCAAGGCCGCTCCGGGGGCCGAGGTCAAGGTGGCCCGCCGCACGGTCGTGGTGATCGGCATCGTCGCGATCATCGGCGGCATCGGGGCCAACGGTCAGAACGTGGCGTTCCTCGTGGCGCTCGCGTTCGCGGTCGCGGCATCCGCCAACCTTCCGACCATCCTGTACTCGCTGTTCTGGAAGCGCTTCACCACGAAGGGCGCGCTCTGGAGCATGTACGGCGGGCTCATCTCGGCGATCGTGCTCATCGCACTCTCGCCGGTCGTCTCGGGCAGTGAGACCGCGATGCTGAAGAACCTGGACTTCGACATCTTCCCGTTGTCGAACCCGGGCATCATCTCGATTCCGCTGGCGTTCTTCCTGGGTTGGATCGTCACGATCCTCGACAAGACGCCCGAGAGTGCGGCGAAGCAATCCGAGATGGAGGTGCGCTCGCTCACCGGTATCGGAGCCGAGAAGGCCACCGAGCACTAGGCCGGGTTCGGGGGAGGGGCGGATGCCGTGGCATCCGCCCCTTTCTGCTGTCGGTCCTGAGCTGGAACCGCGGTCCCTGAGCTTGTCGAAGGGCCGCGACCACACCTCCATTACGTTCCGGCGGGCCGCAGGACGGCAGGGTCCCGCCCAAAGATGCCCACCGACCCCCGGACCCTGCCGTCCTGCACCCCGCCTCGTGCGTCGGTTCCGTCCAGAGCTCGCCCCGCACCGGTCCCTGAGCGTGTCGAAGGGCCGCTCCCAGCGCCGGAACGACGCTTCGACAGGCTCAGCGAGCGGAAGGCGCGTCGATCGCGACAGCCCGGTCCCTGAGCTTGTCGAAGGGCCGCGCGAACAGGCCGGTTCCGTTCGACAGGGGTTACCGCCTTCAACAGGAGGAAAAGCGCGGAATGCTCCTGTTGGAGGGCCGATCTCCTGTCGAAGCGACGACGTCCTTGTCGAAGGGCCGCGTCCAGCGCGCGCACGGCGCGAAGAAACCCTTGACACATCCTCAGGATGGTGGTTGGTTAGTTACATAACCAACTAACCAACGAAGCAGGGGTGCATGGACGACTCCCGTCCGATCTTCCTCCAGGTGGCCGAGTCGATCGAGAACGACATCATCGACGGCTCCCTCGAAGTGGGCGCGCAGATTCCGTCGACGAACGAGTTCGCCGCGTTCCATCGCATCAACCCTGCGACCGCACTGAAAGGCGTGACCTTGCTCGTCGACGAGGGGATCGTGGAGAAGCGCCGCGGCATCGGCATGTTCGTGGCCCCTGGCGCTCGAGAGCGCCTGCTGCAACAGCGCCGCGACCGCTTCGCCGATCAGTACGTGCGGCCGCTGCTCACCGAAGCCTCCAAGCTCGGCATCTCTCCCGCCGAACTGAGGGGCATGATCGCTCAGGAGGCGACCGAGTCATGAACGACGCCATCGTGACGGCCACCGGCCTCACCAAACGCTACGGATCCGTCACTGCACTGGACGGCATCGACCTGGGAATCCGCGAGAACGGCATCTACGGCCTGCTCGGCCGCAACGGCGCGGGCAAGACGACGATCATGCAACTGCTCACCGGGCAGATCTACCCGACGAGCGGCCAGCTGAGCGTCTTCGGCTCGCCACCCGCCGAACACCGCGACGTACTGCGTCGGCTGTGCTTCATCGGTGAGTCCCAGCGCTACCCCGACAACTTCAAGGCCGCACACGTGCTGAAGGCGGCGCCGTGGTTCTTCGAGAACTGGGACGAGTCCTTCGCTCAGCAACTCGTGCAGGACTTCCGGCTCCCGGTGAACCGCGGAATAAAGAAACTCTCACGCGGGCAGCTCTCGGCCGTTGGAGTCATCGTCGGCCTCGCCTCACGAGCGCCGCTGACGTTCTTCGACGAGCCCTACCTCGGACTGGATGCGGTCGCGCGGCATCTCTTCTACGATCGGCTCCTCGCCGACTACGCCGAACACCCCCGTACCATCGTGCTCTCGACGCACCTGATCGACGAGGTGTCGAACCTGCTCTCGCACGTGGTGCTCGTCGACCAGGGGCGCATCATCCTCGACGAGGATGCGGAGGTCGTGCGCGGCTCGGCCACGACGCTGGCCGGCACCCGATCGGCGGTGGACCGATTCGCGCAGGGCCGGGAGGTGATCGGCCGGGAGGTCATCGGCGGGCTCGCGTCGGTGACCATCGCCGAGCGGCTCGACGACGGCGACCGAGCCGCCGCGCGGGCAGCCGGCCTGGAACTGGCCCCGGTGTCGCTTCAACAACTGATCGTTCACCTCACAGGCACCGACCTCGAAGCCGAGAAGGCGGAACAGGAGAAGGCAGCATGACCGCCGCCCTCACGGCGCCCGGGACGGCGCCCGCGCGTTCGGGCGACATCAGCCGCATCGTACGGCTGCATCTCGTCTCGAAGAGCGTCTTCCTCGGCATCCCGTGGATCATCGTGGGCGGGGCCCTCGCCGTCAGCATCGTCATCGGCATCATCCTGCAGAGTGCCGGCATCGACCCCGGCGCGGGCATGCGCTACAGCTGGGCTGTGCTCTCACCCCAGTGGTACCTCGTC
The DNA here is from genome assembly GCF_037404875.1 of Rathayibacter sp. YIM 133350. NCBI lineage: Bacteria > Bacillati > Actinomycetota > Actinomycetes > Micrococcales > Microbacteriaceae > Rathayibacter > Rathayibacter sp. YIM 133350. The sequence continues at coordinate 8,750 of NZ_JBBELO010000038.1, read as the reverse complement.
GTCGCCGGTGTGCAGGCGGTCGGGCTGACCTTCTCGTTCGCGCTCGGTCTCACGGCGACGCGCCGGGACTTCTGGCTCGGCACGATGCTGCTGTTCGTTCTGGTCGCACTCTTCAACGGCGTCGCCTTCACGATCCTCATCGCGCTCGAGAAGGCGACGGGAGGGTGGTGGCTCGACATCCACATGTTCGACGCCCTCTGGTACGGCATCGACGGGCCGTTCGTCGACTTCTACACGACCTTCGCCCTGCAGCTGGCCGTGCTCGTCGTGGGCGCCGCCGCGACGACGGTCTACATGCGCTGGCGCATTCCCGGCATGCTGTGGGTCGCCCTCGGTGCGGTGGTGCTCCTGCTGGCCGCGCTCGCCATCCTCACCGCGACGAACGGATGGCTGTCGCTGATCGCGTGGTTCGGCTCGATCGGGCTCGTCGGCGGCTTCAGCCTCTTGGTCGGGTTGGCCGCCGTTCTCGCTGTGGGTGGTTACGTCGTCATCCGCGGGGCGACGCCGCGTTCCTAGCTGTCCCTACGCCGAATCGCGAGGCGGGAAGCCGTAGCTGACCACGGCCGGCAGCCCGCCGTCGCGCAGCGCATCGAGCACGAACCGCTCGTGCGGCACGACCTTTTCGGGCAGGGCGTCGAGCGCGAACCAGCGCAGGTCGGAGGCGGTGTCCTCCTGCAGCGCCGGCTCGCCACTCCACGACCGGGTCTGGAAGAAGAGGTCGATGCGCTGGTCGATCGTCGCAGACGTCGCCGTGCGGTGCATGGCCGTCAGTGGCTCGAGGTCGGCGGATGCGATCCGCACCCCGATCTCCTCAGCGGCTTCGCGCAGGGCGGCCTCGACGACGGACTCCCCGGCCTCGACGTGCCCCGCTGCGCCGAAGGCCCAGTGCTCGTCGTAGTAGCCCGTGCGCCGGCGCAGTTGCAGCAGCACCTCGTCGCCTCGGCGTAGCAGCACGTAGGCCGCGGGAACGAGGACGAAGCTGCCGTGCCGGGCGGCGTAGGCCGCGGAGTAGCCCTCTTCGGCCGCGCCCCGGCTGCCCGACACTGCTACTGCCCGACGACGGGCCCGAAGGCGTCGGCGAGCGGTGCACGGTTGCGGCCGCGCAGCTCGTCGATCGGCACCGAGAACAGGTCCTGCACGTCGAGCGCCTGGGCGGCCGCATCCGTGACGCCGATGCGCAGCACCTCGTAGCCCCGACCCTCGCACAGCCCCCGGAACTTCACGTCGTCCTCGCGCGGAACGCTCACGATCACGCGTCCCGTCGACTCCGAGAACAGGGCGACGGATGCGTCGACGCCGTCGCGCTCGCAAATCTCGCCGAGCCAGACGCGCGCCCCCACGCCGAAGCGCAGCACGCTCTCGCTGAGGGCGATGGCGAGGCCGCCGTCGGAGAGGTCGTGGGCGCTGTCGATGAGGCCTTCCACGGCGGCGGCGTGGAGCAGCTCGGCGAGGTTCTTCTCAGCGGCGAGGTCGACGACGGGCGGCGTGCCACCCAGGTGGGAGTGCACGACATCGGCCCACGCCGAACCGTCGAGCTCGGTGCGGGTGGTTCCGAGCAGGTAGATGTTGTGGCCCTCGTCCTGCCACCCGCTCGGGATGCGCCGGGCCACGTCGTCGATGACGCCGAGCACTGCGATGACGGGGGTGGGGTGGATGGGAACGTCGCCGGTCTGGTTGTAGAACGAGACATTTCCGCCCGTCACGGGGATCTCGAGTTCGAGGCAGCCGTCCGAGAGGCCCTCGACCGTCTGCGCGAACTGCCACATGACCTGGGGGTTCTCGGGGGAGCCGAAGTTGAGGCAATCGGAGACCGCTGCGGGAACGGCTCCGGTGGCGGCGACGTTGCGGTACGCCTCGGCCAGCGCCAGACGGGCGCCCTGCTTCGGGTCGAGCTGGCAGTAGCGGCCGTTTGCATCCGTCGCGACGGCGAAGCCGAGCCCGGACTGCTCGTCGACGCGCACCATGCCGGCGTCGTCGGGATAGCTGAGCGCGGTGTTGCCGAGCACGTACTTGTCGTACTGGTTGGTCACCCACGACGTATCGGCCAGGTTCGCGCTGCCGACGAGGTCGAGCAGCTGCGAGCGCAGGCTCTCGGCATCCGTCGGCCGCGGCAGGATGGAGGCGCTGTCGGCGTTGAGCGCGTCGATCCAGCCGGGGTAGGCCACCGGACGGTCGTAGACCGGGCCGTCGACGGCGACGGTGCGCGGGTCGACGTCGACGATCACTCCGCCGTGCCACTCGATGATCAGCCGGCCGGTGTCGGTGACCTCGCCGAGCACCGAGGTCTCCACGTCCCACTTCGAGGTGACGGCGAGGAATCCCTCGAGCTTGTCGGGGTGCACGATCGCCATCATGCGCTCCTGGCTCTCCGACATGAGGATCTCCTCGGCGGTGAGCGATGGATCGCGCAGCAGCACGTCGTCGAGGGTGATGTGCATGCCGCCGTCGCCGTTCGAAGCCAGCTCCGAGGTGGCGCACGAGATTCCGGCGGCGCCCAGGTCCTGGATGCCCTCGACGAGTTCGCCGCGGTAGAGCTCGAGGCAGCACTCGATGAGCACCTTCTCGGCGAACGGGTCGCCGACCTGCACGGCGGGGCGCTTGGTCGGGCCACCGGCGGCGAAGGTGTCGGAGGCGAGGATCGAGGCGCCGCCGATTCCGTCGCCGCCGGTGCGGGCGCCGAAGAGCACGACCTTGTTTCCGACGCCGCGGGCGTTGGCCAGGTGGAGGTCCTCGTGCCGCAGCACACCGACCGCGAGGGCGTTCACGAGCGGGTTCGCCTGGTAGGTCGAGTCGAACCAGGTCTCGCCGCCGATGTTCGGCAGGCCGAGGCAGTTGCCGTAGAACGAGATGCCCGAGACCACCCCGTGCACCACGCGCGCCGTGTCGGGATGCTGTACCGCACCGAAGCGCAGCGCATCCATCACCGCGACGGGACGTGCGCCCATGGAGATGATGTCGCGCACGATGCCGCCGACGCCAGTCGCGGCGCCCTGGAACGGCTCGATGTAGGAGGGGTGGTTGTGCGACTCGATCTTGAAGGTGACCGCCCAGCCCTCGCCCACGTCGATGACGCCGGCGTTCTCGCCCATTCCCACCATGAGGTTCTTCTTCATGGCCGGCGACACCTTCTCGCCGAACTGCCGCAGGTAGCGCTTGCTCGACTTGTAGGAGCAGTGCTCGCTCCACATCACCGAGTACATCGCCAGCTCGCCGCTCGTGGGGCGCCGCCCCAGAATCTCGCGGATGCGCTCGTACTCGTCGGGCTTCAGTCCCAGCGCCGCGTAGGGCTGTTCGCGCTCGGGCGTCGCCCGCGCGTTCTCGACGGTGTCGAGCGCCGGTGCGACAGGAGCCGCCGTCGCATCGGATTCGGACGTGGAGGCAGGGCCGGTGGTCGCAGTGCTCACGAGTGGTGATCTTTCCGGGAGGCGGATGGCGTTGCAGACGCACGCCTGACGGCCCCAGTCTACCGGCGGGAGCCGCCGACCTCCCCGGCGGCGGATGCGGGAAGCAGCGGCATCCGCACGAGCACGTCGAGGCCGCTGCCCGGTCGGTTGTGCAGGTCGATCGACCCGCCGGCGCGCGTGACGAGACCGTCCACGATCGCGAGGCCGAGTCCGGCGCCGCTTGCCGTGCGGGCGGTGCTCTGGCGCGAGAAGCGTTCGAAAGCACGAGGAGCGAAGTCCTCCGACATGCCGCCGCCATCATCGCTGACGACCAGCTCGATCTCCGTCGCTGTCGTGCGCAGGGTCACGGCGAGCCGCGATGACCCGGCGGCGAGCGCATTGGAGACGAGGTTCTCGAGCACGCGGCCGACATCGGATGCCGCCATGTGCACGCGGAGACCGGGGTCGGTGGTGCTCGCGGCCTCAGCTGCCGCGCCGGTCTCGGGCAGCTCGTACTCGACGACCGCTCCGACGTCGACAGCCTGCATGCGAGCGCGATCGACGGCATCCGTGACCTCGGCCGAGATCTCCGCGAGGGAGCTCTCGCCCTGCACCCCGGCAGCATCCACGCGCGAGAGCTCCAGCAGACCGTCGGCGATCTTCTGCAGTCGGGCGAGCGCCGCCTCCGCGCGGGCGATGTCGCTCGTGAGCTGGTCGACGGATGCCGCCTCGGCCCGCGCGATCTCCAACTGCATCCGCACGAGCGCGAGCGGCGTGCGCAACTCGTGGGAGGCATCCGAGACGATGTGGCGCTCGCGCTCCGTCGCGGCGCGCAGGCGGAGGATCAGGGCGTTCAGCGTGCGGGCGAGCTCGGCGATCTCGTCATCGGGAGGCCCGGCCGGCAGGAGTTCGGTGCCCGCCTCCGCTGCGAGGGTCTCGGCGCTCGCACGCATCCGTCCGACCGGCCGCAGGGCGAGGGTGCTCAGCAACCACGATCCCACCCCGAAGGCGATGTTGATGACCGCGATGCTGAGCACGAGCAGGCCGGTCATGGCGCTCAGCACCTCGTTCTGCGAGGCGGCATTGCGGGCCGAGACGACGTGCCATCGGCCTTCGGCGGTGACGACGTCGGCATCGCGAACGAGGTACTCCACGCCTCCGACGGTGATGGCATGGGTCGGGTCGGGGCCGGCGAGCACGCGGTCAAGGGAACGGGAGAGTGCGGGCGGCAGGGTGTCGAGAACGGCGGTGCCGCTGGGGTCGACGACGGCGATGAGCTCCGCGGGCCCCGGGGAGCCCAACGGCGTTCCCGCCGCCACGGCGCTCTCGTAAGGAGCGGCGTCGGCCCGCAGAACCGCGATGGACCCCTGGCTGACGATGCGCGCGACCTGCGTATAGATGAGCACGCCGGCCACCACCGAGAAGGCGAGCGCGATCAGCAGGCTGCCCCCGGTGATGCGGGCGCGGATGCCGAACCGGCGTCGGCGCGCAGCCGTTGTCGCCACGCCTCAGTCCGCCGGGATCCGGAAGCCCACGCCGCGCTCAGTCAGGATGCGCACGGTGGCGCCCGATCTCTCGAGCTTCTTCCGCAGGTAGCTGACGTACTGGTCCACGATGTTCTGGTCGATGAACCGGGAGGAACCCCAGACCTCCCGAAGGATGTCGGTGCGCGCGACCGTTGCCCCTCGCCCCTCGGCGATCACCCGCAACACGTCGAATTCGGTGCCGGAGAGCCGCAGCTCGGTGCCGCCCGCCGTGACCCGTCGACGGCTGGTGTCGATGCTGAGCGTTCCCAGCTCGATGCGCCCGGCGGAGGCGAGAACGTCTCGCCGCTGCAGCGCACGCAGCCGCGCGGCGAGTTCGGCGAAGGCGAAGGGCTTGATGAGGTAGTCGTCGGCGCCCGCGTCCAGTCCGCGCACCCGGTCGTCGACCGCATCCCGCGCCGTCACGAGCATGATGCCGAGCGCCGGGGAGGCGGCCTTCAGATGCCGGCACAGTTCGAAGCCCGACATTCCGGGCAGCATCACGTCGAGCAGCGCGAGGTGGGGTTCGTTCTCGCGGGCCAGCGTGAGGGCGTCGATGCCGTTGTCGGCGACGTCGACCTCGTACCCCTCTGCACGCAATCCGCGGGCCAGCAGCATCCCCATCTCGGGTTCGTCCTCGACCACGAGCACTCGCGTCATGACCGCCTCCTCTGACACCTTGCTCCATTGTGCGCCAGGGGCTATACCCGAGCCCGTCGATGGGCAAGGCTTGAAAGCACTCTCAGGATGTAACCCGCCGTTCAGACGGATTGCAGAGAGTGGGGGACGAGGATGTGCACGGCGGGCAGCAGCCTGCAGCAAGGGGGAGTGGTGACCACTCAATCGGTGAGCACCTGGAGCGTGCCGGTCGTCGGCACCCGCTCGGCGACGCGGGCGCGCGTGACGCCGGCCGCGCTGACCGGCGCGCTGGGAACCCTGGTGATCTTCCTCGGATCCTGGAATCCGTCGTACTGGGGCGACGAGGCCGCGAGCGTCATGTCGGCCGAGCGCAGCCTGCCGAGCCTGTTCCGCGAACTCGGCTACATCGACGCGGTGCACGGCGCCTACTACCTGTTCCTGCACTTCTGGATCGGAGCGTTCGGCGCATCCGAGCTGGCGGTACGCGCTCCCAGCGCGATCGCGGCCGGTCTGGCCGCCGCGGGCGTCGTGGTGCTCGTGCAGCGCTTCACCGACCGTCGCTTCGCCGTGCTCGCGGGCGTCGTCTTCCTCGCCCTGCCACGCGTCGGCTTCGCGGGAGTCGAGGCGCGTTCCTACGCCATGAGCATCGCGGCAGCGGTCTGGCTCACGGTGCTCCTGGTCTGGCTCATACGCTCCGAACGGCGACGCTGGCTGCCGTGGCTGGCCTACGGGCTGGCGCTGGGTGCGAGCGCCTATCTCTTCCTCTACCTGCTGCTCCTCGCGGTAGTGCACGCCGTCTTCATCGTCGGTACGTCCAGCGGACGCCGTGCGTGGAAGCAGGCGGCCGTCGCACTCGTGCTGGCGGTGGCCGTGGCAGCACCGATCCTCGCCATCGCCGTGGCCGAGAAGAAGCAGATCTCCTTCCTCGCCCGGCGCGACTATGCCAAGCCGTACTCGGTGCTCGTCAGCCAGTTCTTCGACTGGGTTCCCCTTGCTGTTCTCGCATGGGCGCTCATCGCTTGTCTCGTCGTGGTGATGCTGCAGCGGAGGCTGACGCCGCTTCAGCGCGAGGGTGCGCTGCTCGGGTTCGCCTGGCTCGTCCTGCCCACGACCCTGCTGCTCGTCGGCAACGCCTACGTCTCGCCGATGTACAACATCCGCTACCTCACGTTCTGCACCCCCGCCGTCGCCGCACTGATCGCGGGAGGAGCCGCGGCCCTGCCCGGCATCATTCAACGACTGCGCGAGCGGCGGGCGGACCCTGATCGGCCGCGCCGCCGCATCCGCGCGGGAACGCTGACGGCCGAGATCGTGGTCCTCGTGCTCGTCATGGCGCTGCCGACGTACATCGCCGACCGGGGCCCCTACGCGAAGGACAACGGCAGCGACCTGCGCCAGATGGCGGAGGCGGTCGACTCGATCTCGCATCCCGGCGACGCCATCGTCTTCGACCAGGACACCAAGCCGTCGCAACACCCGCGGCTCGCGCTGCGGCTCTACCCGGCGCACTTCGCGGGCCTCGTCGATGTCGGACTCACCCAGGCCTACACCGACCGCCGCAAGCTGTGGGATCGCGTGGCTCCGGTTGCCGATCTCGCACCCGAACTCGCCGGCACCGACCGTGTGCTCGCCGTCGAGATGGGCACGGAACCGGGCGAGCCCATCGACGTGCGCTCCTTGCGCCAGCAGGGCTTCGAGGTGACCGGCGTGAAGCAGGTGCATCGCACCGTGATCTACACCCTGGAAAGGGAGGACGCGTGAACACGCTCGTGGTGATCCCGACCTACAACGAACGGGACAACGTGCTCAGCATCGCTGCCCGTGTGCGCGCCAGCGTGCCCGAGGCGCACCTGCTGATCGTCGATGACAACTCCCCCGACGGTACGGGGCATCTGGCCGACGGCCTCGCCTTGGATGACCGCTCGGTGCACACCCTGCACCGGGCCGGCAAGGAGGGCCTCGGCGCCGCCTATCGGGCCGGCTTCCGCTGGGCCCTCGAGCACTCCTTCGACGTGATCGTCGAGATGGATGCCGATGGCTCCCACCGGCCCGAGCAGCTCCCACGTCTGCTCGGGGCGCTCGAACGGGCCGACGTGGCAGTCGGCTCACGGTGGGTTCCGGGGGGAGAGGTCGTCGGGTGGCCCTTCCGGCGGGAACTGCTCTCGCGTGCGGGCAGTCTCTATGCGCGCAGCGCACTCGGCCTGGGGCAACGCGACGTCACGGGCGGCTATCGCGCGTACCGTGCCTCCGCCCTGCTCGACGCGGAGTTCGAGACGGTGGAGTCGCAGGGCTACAGCTTCCAGATCGAGATGCTCTGGCGGTGCGTGGATGCTGGGCTGAAGGTCAAGGAGGTTCCGATCACGTTCGCCGAACGCGAGCGCGGGGTCTCGAAGATGAGCGGTCGCATCGTGCTCGAGGCGATGTCGCGCGTCACCTTCTGGGCGCTGACACCGCTCTCACCACGGCGGGGCAGAGCGGATGCGCGGCTCGCGCCTCTCGCGAAGGGCACAGGATCGGCCCGGTAGCCTGACAGGGTGAACCACCCGAGCGCGGCCGAGCAGGTCTCCCGTCGCATCCACGTCATTCCCGACTTCCCCGAACCCGGCATCCAGTTCCGCGACCTCACGCCGGTGTTCGCACACGGGCCCACCTTCCGCGTCATGTGCGAGGCGCTCATCGAGCCGTTCGCCGGCCGCTTCGACATTCTCGGAGGGCTCGAGGCGCGCGGCTTCATCATGGCCGGCGGAGCGTCGCTGCTCTCCGGTGCCGGGGTGCTTCCCGTGCGCAAGGCGGGCAAGCTGCCGCGTCGGGTGATCACCGAGACGTATGAGCTCGAGTACGGCGTGGCCACTCTCGAGGTGCACGAAGACGAGCTGCCCGCCGGCGCGCGCGTTCTCGTGATCGACGACGTGCTCGCCACGGGCGGAACCGCCCTGGCAGCCTGCAGGCTCATCGAGCGGGCCGGCTGGAAAGTCGTCGGCGTCTCGGTCGGCCTGGAACTCACTGCGCTGGAGGGCCGTTCGCAGTTGGAGGACTACGAGGTCTTCAGCCTCCTGCAGGCCTGAGAAAACCGCCCAGGCGAGGGCAGGCGAAGGCGACACGCCCGGACTGCAGGCGCGATTTGCCACCCTCGGCCCCGCCGCGTAAATTACTTACTTGTCACCCCAAAGGTGCGGCGGAGCGGCAAGGTTCACAGAATCTGCGC
>NZ_JBBELO010000037.1:0-849 GCF_037404875.1 Rathayibacter sp. YIM 133350 | reverse complement strand
CAACCGCCGCCGCGAACGCGTGGGAGTGCCGGTACACGAACGCGTTATCGGTGATGACCCGCTCGATGCAGCTGATCCCGTGGGCGGCGAAGTAGGCGGCGGCGCGCAGCAGGAACTCGGCACTGGTGCTCGCCGTCTCATCCGGCAGCACTTCCGAGTACGCCAGCCGGGAGTGGTCATCGACCATGGAGTGGATGTAGTCGTAGCCGATCCGTGCGCGTTTCTGCGCGCCCGTCTGGCCCTTCTGGCGGCCGTTGGCTTTCCATCCGCCGCCGTCGGGTATGCGGCCCAGCTTCTTCACGTCCACGTGCACCAGCTCGCCGGGGCGTTCTCGTTCGTAGCGGGTCGCGGTGGACTTGGAGGAGCGGATCAGATCCCCGCTGATCGGGTCCAGCTCCCGCAGGTAGGGCTTGTGGTGGCGGCGAAGGATCCGGCTCACCGTCCGCGCCGGCACCCCCAGCTCCGGCCCGATCCAGTCCTGGCCCCTGCGTTCCCGATCCCGCACCGTCAGGACCTGCCGCTCGACCTGTTCGGCGGTGCGCGTCGGGCTGGAGCGCGGCCGTGATGAACGATCCTCCAGCCCGGCTTCGCCCTCGGCTGCGTACCGGTCGATCCAGATCTTGACGCACTTACGAGACACCCCCATCGCCGCAGCGATATGAGCCTGCCGCCAACCCTGCTGGTGCCGGCGGACGATCAACAGCCGACCATGCACGGTCAGGCGGGCGTTACGGTGGGACACGAGAACCTCCGAGGAAGACGTGGACTCTAGACAAGCCACACGCTCCCCGGAGGTTCTCCTCACGTCAAGCCCGAAACGCCACCAACCTCATGGCCGGGTACACCTAG
>NZ_JBBELO010000036.1:0-1119 GCF_037404875.1 Rathayibacter sp. YIM 133350 | reverse complement strand
TGTGATGTCCAGGGACGTTGTTTCGTGAATCGTCTTTGATCTGCTGACAGGCGAGGGCCTCCTGTTGTGAAGTGGAGCTGTCTAGAAACCGCTTCACGAACCAGGAGGCCCTCGTGTCCCACGCTAATGCTGCTCTGACCCCGCGTGCCCGCTCGCGGCTCGCGAGACTGATCGTCGAGGACGGGTGGACCGTCGCTACGGCGGCGAAGATGTTCATGGTCTCGCCCGTGACCGCCCGGAAGTGGGCTGCCCGGTTCCGTGCCGAGGGTGCCGCCGGGATGCAGGACCGGTCCAGCCGGCCTCGGACGATGCCCACGAAGACGCCGCCGGAGCTGGTGAAACGGATCGTGCAGGTGCGTTGGCGACGTCGCCTCGGGCCAGCGCAGATCGCCGGTGACCTGGGGATGGCGACATCCACGGTGCACGCCGTGCTGGTGCGCTGCCGGATCAATCGGCTCTCTCGCATCGACCGGGTCACCGGGGAGCCGATCCGCCGCTATGAGCACGACCATCCCGGGTCCTTGATCCACGTCGATGTGACCAAGTTCGGCAACATCCCTGATGGTGGCGGTCACAAGTTCCTCGGTCGCGCACAAGGTCGACGAAACACGTCGGCAACTGCCCACCGCACCGGGAATTGGAGCCCGTCCCGGCACGCCCGTACCGGGACAGCGTTCCTGCACACCGTCATCGACGATCACTCCCGAGTCGCCTACGTCGAGATCTGCGAGGACGAGAAGGCTGCCACAGCCATCGGTGTGCTGCAGCGCGCCGTGGCATGGTTCGCTGCTCGCGGAGTCCACGTCGAGCGAGTCCTGTCCGATAACGGCTCCGCATACAGGGCCCACGCGTGGCGTGACGCGTGCGCCGAGCTCGGCATCACACCCAAACGCACCCGCCCCTACCGGCCGCAGACCAACGGCAAGATCGAACGATTCCATCGCACCCTCGCCGACGGCTGGGCCTACGCCCGGTTCTACGGATCCGAGAGCGAACGTCGAACGGCGCTACCGGCCTGGTTGCACTTCTACAATCAGCACAGACTCCACACCGCAATCGGAGCCCCACCCATCAGCAGACTCAACAACCTGCCTGGACATCACACCTAGGCGCGGCCGA
>NZ_JBBELO010000035.1:0-68833 GCF_037404875.1 Rathayibacter sp. YIM 133350 | reverse complement strand
CACACCGTCAAACACGACACCCACTTCACGTACCAACGCAACAACGCCGGCACCCTCACCATCACCACCCCCACCGGATACAGCAAAGACCCCGACGAACCACCCTTCTAGCTCTGAGCTAGTGGATCGCCTTCAGTACGAGGGTGTCGACGGTCGCCTTCGTGTAGGCCTTGGCGCTGAAGGGCCACGCCCGGGTCTCGTGCCGTTGCCAGAGCGGTGTCTGGTCGGTGTAGTTGGGGTGGAAGGCGTGGCCGGATTGCCCGGTGAGGTTGACCCAGGTGGAGCGATCGAAGTCGGCGAGGCTGACCACCATGCGCATCGAGGGCACATTGGTCGCATCGTAGGTGTCGAGCCGCGCGTCCCAGCCGACCGCGTCGACCACCGATGATCCGCCACCCACGGGGTAGGGCCCGCGGTTGAAGAGGGCCTCGATGGGTGCGATGCCCGAGCTGCCGAAGCTCGCGTTGACCAGGCGCAGTTCGTGCAGGCGGCTCCACGACCACTGGCCGGTGTCGGAGCCCATCTTCTCGGTGCCCTCCTTCCACGCCTGCTCTGCAGCGTAGGCGAGCATCTGGTCGCGGCCGCTGACGCCGAGCTTCTTGTTCGACCACCAGGGTGAATCAGGGCTGTCGACGAGGGAGTCCACGACCGAGAACCAGCGGCTGCTGCCGGCGGCCGCGGTGTCATCCGTGAGCTTGTCGCTGAACATGGCCTTCAGCAGGGCGCGCCAGGTCATGTTGAAGTACGCGGAGGCCGCGCTGCCGGGGGAGTCGGCGTGATCCCACTTCTTCAGCAGTGCAGCGCCGGCCGCCGCGTCGCCGCGCAGCTTCAGCCCCGCGATCAAGGGTGCGAGTCGCGCCCCCATGGCGTTCTGGTCATCGCCCTGGATGGCCGACATCGACTTCGTCGTGAGTTTGGTGCCCGCCGCGATGGCAGCCTGGATGCGGGCGGTGATCTCCGTGGCGCGGTACCCCTGGTCCCAGTCCTTGGTGAGCAGCGACGGATACTCGGGTCCGGCGATGGCGTTGTTGGCCGTCACGACGAACCCGCTCGGCGGATTCAGTTCGCTCGGAAGCGCCTCGAAGGGCACGAACCCGTTCCAATCGGTGGCGCTCGTCCAGCCGGGCTGGGGAACGGTGCCGTCGCCCGACCGGCGCTGCGGCACGAGTCCCGGCATCTGGTAGCCGATGTTCCCGTCGACGTCGGCATAGACGAGGTTCTGCGCGGGCACGGCGAACAGTGCGGCCGCGGCTCGGAAATCGCCCCAGTTGTTCGCGCGGTCCATCGCGAAGATCGAGCTCGGCGTCGTCCCCGGCGACAGCGCCGTCCACTGCAGCGCGAGCTGGTAGTCGCCGGCTGCCTGGCCGGATGCCGTCGGATACTTCTCGGCGATGTCGCCGAACTGAGGCGTGAGCCCGGTCACGAGCGGCCCGTGTCCGGTGGAGCGGATGGTGATGGTGACCGGGTCGCCACCCGCCACCTTGATCTTCTCGGTGTGGCTGTTGAGCGGAACGGTGGTTCCGTCGATCTCGTAGTTCTCGCCCGTCACCTTCTCGAGGTAGAGATCGGTCACGTCGGGGCCGGCATTGGTGAAGCCCCAGGCGATGCGGGCGTTGTGGCCGATGATGACGCCCGGCACGCCCGAGAAGCCGAAGCCGGCGACGTCGAACGGGCATTCCGGCCCCACCTGCGAACACCGCAGGCCCGACTGGTACCAGACGGAGGGAACGCTCGCGCCGAGGTGCGGATCATTCGCGAGGAGAGGCTTGCCGGTGTCGGTGAGGCTGCCGGAGACGACCCACGAATTCGAGCCGATGTCGGCGCCCGCGGTGCCGATGAGCTCGGGGAGCGCGTCGAGGGACTCTCGCAGCTGCCGCAGCGACGCCGTGTACGCCGGCTGCGTCGCGGCATCCGTCAGCGGCGTGACGCTCAGCGCGGCCGGAGCGCTCTCGCCGCCCGTGATGGTGGGGTGCGCGCCGTAGGGATAGGCCGGGTGCAGCTGGGCCACCTGCTCCGGTGTGAGCTGCGTAGCGAGCAGCGCGCGATCGATTTCGTCTCCGAGGTTGCTGCGCAGGTCCCACGCCATCGCCTTCATCCAGGCGACGGAGTCGACCGGAGTCCACTTCTCGGGGTGGTAATCGGGGTTCTGGATGCCCAGGATGGCGTATTCGAGCGAGAGGTCGGCGCCGGAGTGTTTCGCGAGGTAGGCGTTCACGCCGTCGGCATAGGCCTCGTAATAGCCGAGCGTCGTGGGATCGAGCAGCGCCACCTCCTTCTCGGCAACCGCCCGCCAGCCGAGGGTGCGCAGGAAGGTGTCTGTGCCGACCTGCGAGGCGCCGAAGAGTTCCGAAAGACGGCCTGCGGTCGTGTGCCTGCGGAAGTCCATCTCCCAGAACCGGTCCTGAGCGTGCACATAGCCCTGCGCCATGAACAGGTCGGCGGCGTTGTCGGCCACGATCTGGGGGATGCCCGCGCGATCGCGGTACACCGTGACGTCGTGGTGCAACCCGGGAATGTCCAATCGGCCCGAGAGGGTCGGAAATCCGCGTTGCACGGTCCAGAACCCGACGCCGGCGCCGATGACGCCGACGACGAGCAGCCCGACCAGTACGCCGACGAGTGCCCTCAGTGCGCGATGCCTATGCGTGCGGGGGGTGTCGGTGCCCACGGTGCTCCTTCACTTCCTCGTGACGCTGCAGACTCGCACACTACCCGATAGGAGGGAGCCTCTCGTTCAGGCGTGCAGTGCGGCGTTCAGGCTCACGCCGGCGCCGGCTCGGGGCAGCACCTCGACCGCCCCCGTGAGGGAGTTCCGGCGGAAGAGCAGGCCAGCCAGCCCCGAGAGCTCCGCGGCCTTGGCCGCCGTCACGGTCTTGGTGTCGGGATCGATGACGTTCACCTTGGTGCCCGCGGTCACGTAGAGCCCCGCCTCGACGACGCTGTCGTCGCCGATGGAGATGCCGATGCCGGAGTTGGCTCCGAGCAGCGCGCGGCGGCCGATGCTGATGCGCTGGGTTCCGCCTCCCGAGAGGGTTCCCATGATCGAGGCGCCTCCGCCGATGTCGCTGTCCTCGTCGACGATGACGCCCTGCGAGATGCGGCCCTCGACCATCGAGGCGCCGAGCGTTCCCGCGTTGAAGTTCACGAAGCCCTCGTGCATGACGGTGGTGCCGGGCGCCAGATGCGCCCCGAGACGAACGCGCGCGGCATCCGCGATGCGCACCCGCTCGGGTACGACGTAGTCGGTGAGCCGAGGGAACTTGTCGAGGCCGACGGGATGGATTCCCGCGCGCTGCAGCCCGAGGCGCAGGCGGGCGAAGTCGTCGGGGTGAACGGGGCCGGCGTTCGTGAACAGGACGTTCGGCAGGTGGCCGAAGATGCCGTCGAGGTTGATGCTGTTGGGTCGCACGAGCAGGTGGGAGAGCAGGTGCAGCCGCAGGTAGGCATCCGGAGTCGACGCCGGCGGCGCGTCGAGGTCGATCTCGGCCGTCACGAGTTCGAGATGCACGTCGCGCCGCTCGTCCGGCCCGACCGCGGCCGCGAGCTCGGCAGGCGGCTCCACCGCTGCCGGCTCGCCGAGGGCTGGGCTGGGGAACCAGGTGTCGAGCACGGTGCCGTCGGCGGCGATGGTCGCCACGCCGAAGCCCCATGCGAACCGTGCTGCGGGTGCCGTATCGGTCATGTTCCCCAGCGTAACGGGGCGACGGGGCGTCGGTAGGCTGGGCGCATGCCCTCGACTGCCGCCGATTCTCCCGTGCTCGACGTCTCGGCCGGTGTGGTCGAACTCACCCGGGTGCTGTGCGACATCCGGTCGGAATCGGGCGATGAGGCCGTTCTCGCCGATGCGATCGAGAACCTGCTGGCTCCGCTGGCTCATCTCGAGGTCGTGCGTGACGGGGACTGCGTCGTGGCGCGCACGCAACTGGGGCGCGCGCAGCGTGTCGTGATCGCGGGCCACATCGACACCGTCCCCATCAACGGCAACGTGCCCACCCGCTTCGAGACCATCGACGGCAAGGACTACCTCTGGGGCCGGGGCACCGTCGACATGAAGGCGGGGGTCGCGGTGCAGCTGGCCCTTGCCGTCGAACTCGTCGATCCGGTCGTCGACATCACCTGGATCTTCTACGACCACGAGGAGGTCTCCGCAGACCTCAACGGACTGGGCCGGCTCGCACGCAACCGTCCCGATCTCATGAACGGCGACTTCGCCATCCTGGGGGAGCCATCGGCCAGCGCGGTCGAGGGCGGCTGCAACGGCAACCTGCGCTTCGAACTGCGTGCGAGCGGCGTGCGTGCGCACTCCGCCCGATCGTGGGTGGGCGAGAACGCCATCCACAAGCTCGCGCCGGCTTTGGCCACCCTCGACGCGTACGAACCCCGATCCGTCGACGTCGATGGCCTGGTCTACCGCGAGGGCCTGAACGCGGTCGGCATCCGTGGCGGGGTGGCCGGCAACGTGATCCCCGACGAGGCCGCGCTGCACGTGAACTACCGCTTCGCGCCGAGCCGCAGCGTGGCGGAGGCGATCGAGCACGTACGCGCACTCTTCCCCGGCTACGAGTTCGTCGTGCTCGACGAGGCCGAAGGCGCGCGGCCCGGATTGAACGCACCGCTGGCCCAGCAGTTCGTGGCGTCCGTCGGTGCGGCCGCTCGGCCCAAGTACGGCTGGACCGACGTCGCGCGCTTCAGCGCCCTCGGCATCCCTGCCGTGAACTACGGACCCGGTGATCCGCTCAAGGCGCACGCCGACGACGAGCGGGTGCTGCTCTCGCAGATCGTCGAGTGCGAGCGCGCCCTGCGCACATGGCTGAACGCACGCTGAGGGCAACCGGCTCGGGTACCGGTGGTCCCGAGCCGCGGATGCTGCCGGTCGCTCTCGCCGCCCGCTGGAGGTGGCTGCCCTGGTGGGCGAGGGTGCTTCTCGTCTATGCGCTCTCTCGACTCGTGACCACGGCGATGATGCTCGCCCTGGCGAGCGTGCAGGGCCAGAATCCCTGGACCGGGCCGCATCCGCCCTACGGCGCGTTCGCCAACATCTGGGACGGTCGCTGGTACGAGATCATCGCGTACAGCGGCTATCCGACCGAGATCCCGCTCGCCGACGGCGTGCATGTCGCCGAGAACGCGTGGGCCTTCATGCCGGCCTACCCCTTCCTCGTGCGCGCCCTCATGCTCGTGTCGGGGCTGTCGTGGGAGGGGGTGGCGATCTTCGTGTCGCTGGTCTTCGGACTCGGCACGGCACTCCTCTTCCATCGCCTGCTCGCTCCGCGGCTCGGCAGCTCGACGGCCCTGTTCGCGGTCGCACTGCTCTGCTTCGCGCCGCTTTCCCCGATGTTCCAGGTGGCCTACGCCGAGTCGATGGGCCTCTTCCTGCTCGCGCTCGCCCTCCTGCTGCTCGTGCGGCGGCACTACGCCTGGCTCGTTCCCGTGGTGTTCGTCATGACGCTGACCCGCCCGACTGGCCTCGCCTTTGCGCTCACGCTCGCCCTGCATACCCTCGTGCGCTACCTGCGTCGGGCCCACGAACCGTTCCCGGTGAAGCAGCAGCTCGGGGCGGCATCCGTTGCCGTGTTCAGTGCGCTGATGGGCGTGGCGTGGCCGGCCCTCGCCTGGGCGGTCACCGGGGTCCCCAATGCCTACACCGACACGGAGCTGGCGTGGCGGATGCCCTACATCGGTTACGTGGACCTGGTTCCCTTCACCGCCTGGTTCCAGGGCGCCCACTGGTGGCTCGGATTCGTCGGTGCAAAGGAGCCCCTCCAGACCATCGCCGGGGTGATCGGCGTGCTCGTGCTCATCGCCGCGTTCTTCGCCGCCCTCTTCCTGCCTGCGGTGCGCCGGCTCGGCGTCGACCTGCGCATCTGGACGGCCAGCTACGCTCTCTACCTGCTCGCGGTGTTCTTCCCGCAGTCGAGCACGTTCCGGCTCCTGATGCCGTTCTTCCCCCTGCTCGGCGCCCTCGCCCAACCGCGCTCGCGGCTCTATCGTGCGGGGCTCATCCTCATCGGCATCCTGCTGCAATGGGGCTGGCTGCTCATCGCCTGGGGAGTGGACGGCTACGACTGGTCACCCCCGTGATGGGGTTGCCTCGCACGTTCTGGGGCGGTCGACGATTTCGCAGAACTCCCAGCGACAGGGGATAATGGACCTGTCTAGCCACGAAAGGGGAGCTCAATGGCGGCGATGAAGCCACGGACCGGAGACGGACCAATGGAAGCTGTGAAAGAGGGACGCCTGATCATCGTGCGCGTTCCGCTGGAAGGCGGGGGGCGTCTGGTCGTGTCTGTCAACGACGCTGAAGCGAAAGAGCTTCACGATGCGCTTGCGAAAGTCGTCGCGGCCTGAGAGCCGGCTCACTGATTCACCTGATGCCCTGAGTGCCTACGCACCCAGGGCATCAGTCGTCTGATCGCCCGGCCCCGGAGGGTTCAGGCGTGCAGCTTCGAGATTTGCAGCAGTCCGTCACCGGCTGGCGAGAGGGCGCTGAGCACGGCCGTCGACGCGCTGATCTCACTGATGAGCGAACGGAAGCCGCTGGCGACCTCGTCGCGCTGCGCCGGGTTGGCGACACGCCCCCGCCAGAGGGCATGCGGCACCAGCACGCTTCCGCCGGGCCGGGCCAGCCGCAGGGCGTGCTCGACGTATTCGATGACCGACTGCGGGTCGGCATCCACCAGTACGACGTCGTAGGAGTTCTCGTTCATGCGGGGCAGCACCTCGCTCGCCCGGCCCGCGATCAGGCGCACGCGGTTGGCCGGGATGCCGGCCTCGACGAAGTTGGCGCGCGCGTGATGCTGGTGGTCGAGCTCGACGTCGATCGAGGTGAGCGTGGCCTGCGGTGCTCCGGCGAGCAGCCACATGCCCGAGAGGCCGACTCCCGTCCCGATCTCGATGATGGCGCTCGCCGAGTGAGCGGCTGCGATCACCGCGAGCTGCGCTCCGACGGCGGGCGAGACCGGTTCGATGCCCAGTTCCATGGACTGCTGGCGCGCCGCCGCGATGGCTTCCGGCTCGACGACGACGTCATCGGCGTACTTCCAGTTGAGGTCTTTGTCGGACACCTGCGCTCCCGAGTCTCGAGGGTTGCCTCACAGCCTAGGGCGAGGGATGACGAGCCGATCGCTGCCTCGCCGCCCGCACCGGCTTCTTCCGGCGAATTGCCGGGGACGACCGGCTATCCTGAGGGCATGTTCGGCCTGACCTTCGAGAAGATCCTGCTCATCGGGGTCATCGCCGTCTTCGTTCTCGGGCCGGAGAAGCTGCCGCACTACGCGGCGCAGCTCGGCCGCCTGGTTCGCCAGTTGCGCGACATGGCGAACGGCGCGAAAGACCGCATGCGCGAGGAGATGGGTCCGGAGTTCGACGACGTCGACTGGAAGAAGATGGACCCGCGGCAGTACGACCCGCGCCGCATCATCCGCGAGGCGCTGCTCGACGACGAGCCCGCACGGCCGGCGCCGACCTTGTCGCGGGCGAGCACGGCGGTGCCCGCCGCTGCCGGCGCTACAGGTGCGGCCGCATCCGGGCCGACGCCGTTCGACACCGAGGCGACGTAAGGGCTCCGCCGCCCAGCGACGGTGCGCGACGGAACAGTTGCGACATCCGATCAGAAGGAAGTGATGGCATGGGCGCCACCGTCCTGGACATGTCGATCTCTCTCGACGGGTTCATCACCGGTCCTCACGAGGGCCCCGACAATGGCCTGGGCGACGGCGGTGAACGCCTGCATGAATGGCTGTTCGAAGACCCGGGGCGAGGGGGAGGCAGCGACAGCGCGGCTGCGATCGTCTCGGCCAGCGGGGTGAACGGGCGGATGGTTTCGCAATTCATGGAGACCGGGGCCGTCGTCGCCGGGCGCGGAACCTTCGAGGCGGCGAATGGATGGGGTGGCGACCATCACGACGGCGTGCCCATCTTCATCGTCAGCCGGCACGCGCCCGCGCTCGACATCGCATCCTGGCCCCTGGTCACCTATGTCGCTGACGTCGAGGACGCCTTCCGTCGAGCCCGACAGGCTGCGGGCGAGAGGAACGTGCTCGTGCACGGAGCAGCGCTCGCCCAACAGGCCCTGGCCGCCGGGATCCTGGACGAACTCGAGCTGCACGTGATCCCGGTGCTCTTGGGTCAGGGGAGGCGGTTGTTCGAGAACCTCGCCGCAGAGCAGGTGCAGTTGGAGCGCACGCGCGTGCTCGAAGGGGAGAGCGGGGTCACCCACCTGCACTATCGAGTGCTGCGCTAGCCGCATCCGGACGTGTTTCGCTCGGCGGAGTCTCGATGCGCTGGCGAGGGTAACTGCATCCGCCCGCGCATCGATACTCCGCCGAGAAGGTCGGGCGCCGCGGGCGCGCTCCGCTGGTCAGCGCCCAGGAGGCGCGAGTGTGAGCCACTCTTCATCGACGACGTACCCGAGTGAGCGATTCAACGCCAGCATCGCCGTGTTCTCGCTCGACCCGCCGGAACGGAACCGGGTGACGCCGTCTTTCAGAAGTGTCAGAACGGAAAGGGCCTTGACGGCGCGTCCGAGTCCTTGGCCTCGTCGATGCGGGTGGACGACGGTGAAGTCCGTCTCGGCCGTCTCAGTCTGCGGGTCGACGTCGATGTACGTCGTTGCGATGAGCAGTCGGTCGGCTGAAAAGACGCCGAACGCCCGCCTGGTAGCCGAGTCGACACGGGCGCTCTCGGTTGTGAGGGGTTCATGTCGGGTCGCCGGTCCGCCCGGGTAGTCCCGCAGCGTCGCCGCATCGAGCACGCAGGCGGCGCCCGCATCTTCGGCCTCGAGCTCACGAATCGTCAGATCGGCGGGCAGTTCCTCGACCATGGATCGCAGACGCAACTGGTCGATGGCCCACCCGTCGAGTTCGGCTCCCCACGAGCGGTGCATGACCCACCATCCGCTCTGGTCGAGTTCGAGCCGTCGGGGATCATCGGCGCGAATGACGATGGGTGAGTCCAGCATCCTTCCACTGTGTCACACGCCCGCCCAGGAATCGCTGGGCAGCTTGTGGCCGCCGGCGGCCTCATGGGACTGTTGGTTACGGCGGTGGGTTCGATGCGCAGAGGAGACCGGGACGCGGGGCTGGCGGATCGGCGAACTGACGGCGACAGGGGCGAAGTATCCTGATGCGATCCCGAAGAGGAAGCCGGGCGCGGCGCTCATGAGTGTCGGCGTATCGTGGATCTCCCTCGGAATCATCTTCTCGATCGGCCTCGGCTTCGACTGGTTTCTCGTCGTCACGGTGGCGGTGGGAGCGGCGTGCGTGGTGTGGGGACTGCTGCGTCGGCGACGCTGGGCGCGTGCGCAAAATGCGGAGTCGGCTTCCGACTCGTCGCAATAGGCCGACTTGTCGCGATCGGGAGAGGAACCGGCGGTCGGGCTTCTGCTCCCGGGTCCGCCCCGCGCCGATCGACAGGTTCCGTCGCCGACGCCAGAGTTATCGCTACTCTCGTGCCATGGCGGAGATCCCCGACGAACACCTGACGATCCGCGCCGGCGAGCGTCCCTCCAACCGAATGATGGTCGCCGCCCTCTGGGTTGCCGGGACGGTCTTCAACGTTGCCTTCGGAGTGTTCTTCGTGCTCTATTCGATCGCCGATGAGTGGGCCGTCGAGCGTTCGGAAGCATTCAACGGCTTCGACCCTGCGCAGCTTCTCCCTCATGACGTGCTCTTGTGGCTGGCAGCGCACCTGGCGCTCGTTGCCCTCGTCGCGGTCGACGTCCTCGCGATCATGCTGACGCGGATGCGTCGTCGAGCTCGAGTTGGCGTGGTCGCCCGCATCCGTCCGGAGGCGCAGGAGGCATAGCGAGAAGACTCCGCCTCTTGGACTTCAGAGCTGCGCCGGGACGGCACCCACCGGTCGGGTGTGCGTGCTGACGTGGGTGCGGAGCCCGAGGATGCCCGCTGCGATGCTCGCCAGGGCGGCCGCAATCGCGAAGGGGTCGAAGATCGCCGCCGTGCCCCAGATGGTCGCGGCCGTTCACCGAAAAGCGAGGAGATTCTGAAAAGCGAGGCGTTCTTCGTCGACACGCCGTGTTTGGGGCGTGCGCGGACGGCGTGTGGCGGAAGATCGCCTCGCTTTTCGGAGGTGGCGACGGGGCGGGAGCCGGTACCCGCCGCCATCGGCCGCTGTGGGTGGCGCGGCATAGAGTCGAACGGTGGCCACCCTCGACGACCTGCGCCGCATCACCGTGACACTGCCCGGCAGTGAGGAGCGCGCGACGACGGGCGGCGCCGCCTGGTTCGTGCGCGGCAAGCTCTACGCGTGGGAGTGTCATCCGTGGCCGAGCATCCCGGCGGATGTGCGCGAGATCGTCGCGGCCGAGGTCGTGGTCGGCGTGAAGGTCGCCGATCAGCTGGATGCGCTCGCTCTGGTCGAGATGGCCCCCCGCGTGTTCCTGCGCACGACGACCCCGTGGGGTGAGCCGAAGATCGCCTTCCGCATGGCGGGCATCGATGACGATCACCTCGCCGAGCTGGTGACCGAGGCGTGGCGCGTGCAGGCGCCGAAGTACCTTCGGCGCCAGTTCGACGGCGATGCCGATGGCTGACTCGTAACGGATGCCGAAGCCACGTGTGGTCTGCGCGGATCGTGATGTGATGTCTCCATGCCCGAGGTGACGTTGGCTCCCTGGTCCGACGACGACCTGGCGACGTTGCGACGCAGCAATGCGCCGGAGATGATGACCTATCTCGGTGGCCCCGAGTCGGAGGAGGGTCTCGTCGCCCGACACGAGCGGTACCTGCGGCTCTGGAAGGAAGGCACCGCTCAGATGTACCGGATCGTCATTGCCGACCATCCGGAGGGAGTGGGCAGCGTCGGCGTGTGGAACGACGATCATCACGGCAACGGAGCACTCGAGACCGGCTGGGCCGTCGAATCCGCCTACCAGGGCCACGGCATCGCGACCGCTGCTGTGCGCACCGTCTTGAGGCTTGCGCGAGACACGCGCGGGAACGTCGAGGTGTACGCCTACCCGCGCACCTCGAACGAGGCCTCGAACGCCATCTGCCGCAAGGCGGGCTTCGAGCTCATCGGTGAAGAGTCGTTCGAATACCCGAAGGACGCGTGGTCGGCCTCGAACATCTGGGTGCACCGCTCGGCGACGGCATAGCTCGCGCGGTGCGGCGTGGCGCCGGATGCGGTTCCTCAGCGCCGGCGGGCGCCCTTGAGAACTCGGGCGAGCAGCAGCATCGGCGCGGCCATCGTGCTGAACTCAGCGCCGGTGCGGGGCAGTTGCAGCAGTCCCGTCGCCCGCGACACCGTGACCGGTTCCACGAACCTCAGCAGGCCCTCCGGCCCGTTGCGTCTGCCCACCCCGGAGCTCTTCATGCCGCCCATAGGGGCGTCGACGGTCGAGAACGATCCACGGTAGCCCTCGTTGATGTTGATGCTGCCCGCATCGATCGCATCCGCCACGCGCCGAGCGCGCGGGGTCGACGTCGCGAGCACGGAGGCGTTCAGGCCGTAGTCGCTGTCGTTCACCGCGAGCACCGCCTCTTCGTCGGTGTCGACCGTGTAGAGGGAGACGACGGGGCCGAACGTCTCCTCGCGTGCGCACGCCATGTCGGCCGTCACACCGGCGAGCACGGTCGGCTCGTAGAAGAACGGTCCGAGGTCGGGACGAGCGGACCCGCCGGCGAGAACCGTCGCGCCCTTGCTCACCGCGTCGTCGACATGCGCCTGCACCCGCGCGAGCTGGTTGGCCGTGGCGAGGGAACCGACGTCGGTGCCGTAGTCGAAGGATGAGCCCAGGCGCAGTGAGCGCACCCGCTCGACAAGGGCATCGGTGAATGCCGCAGCGACCCCGCGCTGCACGTAGATGCGCTCGACCGAGACGCACAGCTGGCCGGCCGACGAGAAGCAGCCGTAGGCTGCGTCGGCAGCGGCCTTGACGGGATCGGCATCGTCGAGCACGATCATCGCGTTCTTGCCCCCGAGTTCGAGGGATGCGCCGACGAGTCGCTCGGCGGCGGCAACGGCCACCGTGCGCCCGGTCGCAGTCGAGCCGGTGAAGCAGATGTAGTCCGCGGCGCCGGTGACGGCTCCACCGATCTCGGCGCCATCACCCGCGACGACGTTCCAGGCCTCCGGCGGCAGGCCGGCGTCGAGAAAGGCGCGTCGCAGCGCGAGGACGCTGAGGGCACCCTGGTCGTCGGCCTTCTGCACGACGGCGCACCCGGCGGCGAGGGCGGGAACGACATCCATCGCCGCAAGGCTGAGCGGGAAGTTCCAGGGAGTGATCACTCCGACGACGCCCTTGGGGCGGTAGCGCACCGTCGTGTCGACGATGAGGGGGAGAGCCGAGCGCCGACGGCCCCCGCGCAGCACTCTCTGTGCCGAGAGCGCGTTGTAGCGGGTCACGCTCGTGCACTGGAAGAGCTCCTCGAAGGCCTGCCCACGGGTCTTGCCCGTCTCGGACTGGAGGATGTCGAGCAGTTCCTCCCTGCGCTCGATGAGTAGGTCGTGCGCCCGAAGCAGTACGTCGCCTCGTGCGGCGAAACCCGCGCGCGCCCACGCGAGCTGGGCGAGCCGACCCCGGGCAAAGGCATCCTTCACGTCGGCGGGCGAGCTGACCGGCAGGGAGTGCAGCACCTCGCCGGTGAGGGGCGCGACGATGGCACGCGTCTCTCCCGTGGTCGAGAGCACGTCGTTGTCGAGGTCGGTGAGGATCATGCGATCCAGCGTCGTTGCGGGCACGCGGCCAGTCTAGGGGCACGAGTGAGTCGATCGTCCCACTTGGCGGGTGGCGCGCGCCGGCTCAGTTTCCGCAGACCGCGCTGATGTAGTCGTAGAGCGCCGCCTTGACCGTGGGAGGCATCGGCAGTTGGTAGCGACCGGAGCGACCCGTCGCCGTGCGAGCGTCCAGCTGCAGCACCGTGCCGACCTTGTCGTCGGCGAGGGCGTGCGGATCGCATCGGGTCGGCCGCACGTCGAGGGTGACGACCCGCGCGGCGCTCGAGGCGTCCACGGTGAACCCCAGCGTCCAGTTCTCGCCGCTCGTGGGGGAGAGCAGGGTGGTTGAACGGATGCCGTCGAAGCTCGCCGATCCGGCCGCGCCGGTCGGGGTGAAGCCCAGGTCGATATGCGCCACGGCGTCGGCGCCGACGCCGTCGACCCGGAGGGCCTGGGGTGGGGTGACGGACACGACGGCGTCGACATCGTGCACGAGGCAGCCCTCGCGCACCAGCCGATCGATGACGTCGTTCTCGTCCGTCGGCCTCGTCGTCGTCTCACCGGCGGATGTCTGCAGATCGACCGTGCCCAGATCTGCGGCACCGGTGCAGGACAGGGGCGGGATCGCCACGCTCAGGTCCACGCGCTGGCCGGGGTCGAGGTTCACGGGCGCGCCCGCGTAGGCGGCGGGGGAGGCGAAGCTCGGCGAGGTGAGGGTGGCCCCCTTCACCGTCAGCGGCGTGTCGCCGGTGTTCGTCACCGCGAGCGAGAACGCGCCGCGCGTGTAGTCGGTGCGCCCCTGGTAGATCGCCGCCGTCGCGGTGACGCGGGCAGCCGTGGTCGGCGTGGCTGCAGGTGCTCCCGTACACGCGCAGAGCAGCCCGAGCCCGAGCACGGCGCAGCCCAGAAGCGCTGCCCGCCTCACGGCCCGGCCCGCCGGGCGGTGGTAATCGCGCGTACCGGCGGCCACTGCTACCTCGGGGAGACGGGGAGGGGGCGGCCCGCGAGGCGGCGACCCCGGGTCGCCAACTCTGCGGCGAGCGCACGGATGGCCTGCGCGGCAGGGTCGTCGGGGGCGGCCACGACGACGGGCACCCCGAGGTCGCCGCCGCTGCGCAGGGCGATGCTCAGGGGAACGCGGGCGAGCAGGGGCACCGGGGCGTCGTCGCTCGAGAGGCGACGAGCCAGGTCGTCGCCTCCGCCGGAGCCGAACAGCTCGAGCACGGTGCCATCGGGCTGCGGCAGGCCGGCCATGTTCTCGATGACACCGAGAACGCTCTGACCCGTCTGCCGCGCGACCAGCGCGCTGCGCTCAGCAACATCGGCGGCGGCGGGCTGCGGCGTGGTGACGACGATCACCTCGGCGTGGGGAAGAAGCTGGCCGATCGAGATGGCCACGTCGCCGGTGCCCGGCGGCAGGTCGAGCAGCAGCACGTCGAGGTCACCGAAGTAGACGTCGGTGAGGAACTGCGTGATCGTACGGTGCAGCATCGGTCCACGCCATGCCACGGCGACGCCGGTGCCATCGGCCGCGGGCTCCACGAACATGCCGATCGAGATGACCTTGACCCCGTAGGCGACCGGAGGAAGGATGAGGTCGCCCACCTGCGTGGGGCGCACCGCGCGCTGTATGCCGGTGGCGGCATCCGTCTCGACGAGGCCGAGGATGCCTGGAATCGAGAAGCCGTAGACGTCGGCATCGAGGATGCCGACCCGCAAGCCCGCAGAAGAGAGCGCGACCGCGAGGTTCGCGGTGACGGTCGACTTGCCCACGCCGCCCTTGCCGCTCGTGACCGCGTACACCTTCGTGAGCGACTCTGGCGTGAAGGGGATGGTGCGCGCGGCCTTGCCCGCGCGCAGCTTCTCGGTGAGTGCGCGACGCTCGGCCACCGACATGACGCCGACGTTCACACGGGCCCGGCCGTCTCCCGACACGGACTCCGCCGCCGCGCGCACCTCGCGCTCGATGCGGTCGGCGGCCGGGCAGCCGACGATCGTGAGCTTGATGGCGACGTCGACCGTGCCATCCTCAGCGGCCGTGACGGCGTCGACCATGTCGAGCTCGGCGATCGGCCGGCGGATCTCGGGGTCGAGCACGCGGCCGACGGCCGCCCGTACGCGATCGGCGAGGTCAGATCCGGGCATCGCTCGTCTCTTCTTCACCCCGCGACTCGAGGTGCGCGTTCTCCTCGAGCTGCTCGAGGAGGGCACGCAACTCGGCCCGGATGAAGTCCCTCGACGCCATGTCGCGCATCGCGATGCGCAACGCAACGACCTCCCGGGCGAGGTACTCGGTGTCGGCGAGGTTGCGCTCCGCTCGCTGGCGGTCCTGCTCGATCTGCACCCGGTCGCGGTCGTCCTGACGGTTCTGGGCGAGCAGGATCAGGGGTGCGGCGTACGAGGCCTGCAGGCTGAGTACCAGGGTCAGGGCGATGAAGCCGAGCGAGATCGAGTCGAACCGCCAGGCCTCGGGGGCGAGGGTGTTCCACAGCATCCAGACCACGACGAAGAGCGAGAGCCCGAGCAGGAACCACGGGGTTCCCATGGCGCGGGCGATCCACTCGGTGAAGCGGCCGAAGCGGTCGGAGTCGCTCCGGGTGCGCTTGACGGAGCTCCGCAGTCCCTTGGGAGCGTCGAGCCGGTCGTCAGCCCTGCGTACGCGTGCCATTGGCGCCCCTCCTTCCGAGTTGCGGTGCTGTGCCCGCCGCTCGCGCCACCGGGATGCTTCCCGTCTTCAATTGCGCTCGTGCCGCAGCGCGGCGTTTGACCTGGTCGTCGTCGGAATGGGAACGCCAGTCGTCGGGCAGCAGGTAGTCGAGGATGTCGTCAATGGTCACCACCCCGACGAGTCTGTGGTTGTCATCGACGACCGGAACGGAGACGAGGTTGTAGCTCGCGAGGATGCGGGAGACCTCGGCCGCCGAGGCGTCGGTGCGCACAGGCTCCAGCCCCTGGTCGAGCAGGGTGCCCAGGCGCTCGTGCGGCGGATAGCGCAGCATCCGCTGGAAGTGCACCATGCCGAGGAAGCGACCCGTCGGCGGCTCATAGGGCGGCAGCGTCACGCAGACCGCGGCGCCGATGGCGGGCGCGAGCTCGTGGCGGCGGATGAGGGCGAGCCCCTCCGCCACCGTGGCGTCGGCCGAGAGGATGATCGGCTCGGTCGTCATGAGTCCGCCGGCCGTGTCGGGGGCGTAGCTGAGCAGCATGCGCACGTCGTCGGCCTCCTCGGGCTCCATGAGCTCGAGCAGGTGCTCGCCGCGCTCCTCGGGCAGCTGGGCGATGAGGTCGGCAGCGTCGTCGGGCTGCATCTGGTCGAGCACGTCGGCGGCCCGGTCATCGTCCAGACGGGCGATGATGTCGACCTGGTCGCTCTCGGGCATCTCCTCGAGAACGTCGGCGAGCCGGTCGTCGGAGAGCTCTTCGGCCACTTCATGCCGGCGCTGCTGCGGCAGGTCGAGCAGCGTGTTCGCGAGGTCGGCCGGCTTCATCTCGGAGTAGGTGGCGATGAGCTGCTCGGCCGACTGGGCCTCGCCGGCAGCCGCCTTCTCGCGCACCTCCCGCCAGGTCACGAATGCCGTCGCGCCCTTCGCGAAGGGCGATGCTGAGGTCTTCGGCCGGCGCACGAACAGCTGGCTGACCTGCCACTCGCCCGAGGAATCCTGCTCGATGGCCACGTCTTCGACGATCGCCTCGCCCGAGGCGTCGGCGAAGACCACCCGCCGCCCCAGCATCTCGGCGATCACGCGCACCTCTCCGCCGCGCTGCTCGAAGCGGCGCAGGTTGATCAGGCCGGTGGTGATGATCTGGCCGGCACTGATGCTCGTCACCCGGCCGATGGAGAGGAAGACGCGCTTCTTGCCGGGTATCTCCACGATCAACCCGACCACTCGCGGCGGCTCCGATTTACGGTAGACCACCAGCACATCGCGCACCTTGCCCACGCGGTCGCCCGCGGGGTCGAAGACGGCGCACCCCGCAAGGCGCGCGACGAAGACTCTGGTGGCACTCACGTGTCAAATGGTATGCCCTGTGAGCTCGCCCAGCAGACGGCGGCCGCGTTGCGCGGCCGTGGAAGAATGACCTCATGAGCACGCAGAATCCGTTCCAGGCGGACGGCCGGCAGGGCTATCCGACGCTGCCGCGGGGCGAGGTCGTGGCCAGCTACGAGACCTACGCCGAGGCACAGCAGGCCGTCGACCGGCTCGCGCACGCGGATTTCCCGGTCAAGCAGCTCTCCATCATCGGCAGCGACCTGAAGACCGTCGAACGGGTGACGGGCAAGATGAGCTACGGCCGGGCGGCACTGGCCGGCGCGGCATCCGGTGCCTGGCTCGGCACGTTCTTCGGACTGCTGATGTTCATCTTCCTGCCTACCGGCGGAAGCATCGGCTTCGTACTCGCAGCGGTGCTGATCGGCGCCGGCTTCGGCATGCTGTTCGGCATCGTGACCTACAGCGTGAACCGCCGGCGCAAGGACTTCACCTCGACGATGCAGGTTCTCGCCACGAGCTACTCGGTCATCGTCGATCCTGAATTCGGGAACCGCGCCCGCAACATCCTCAATGCCCCGAGCACGGATGGCGCGCGGGTCGTCGAGGCCGATGCGTCCCCGGTGCGGCCGGGCGACCCGGCGCCCGCCCCGGTGCGCCACCCCGACGAAACGTAGACCGCGCTCCTCGGCGTAATCCCAGCCGCCGACCCTACTCTGACGCGATGGCGAGCGAGCAGGAGATCGAGCGGGAGATCGCCGCGGGCGAGAACCCGCAGCGTCCCGTGCGCCGGATGCTGCGCCGGGCTCACCGCTGGATCCACTCCCATCCCCGGCTGCGCACCGCGTATCGTGCGGGCGTTGCGGTCGTCGGCGTCGTGGTCGCACTCGCGGGTCTGGTGCTCGTTCCGCTGCCCGGCCCCGGCTGGCTGATCGTGTTCATCGGGCTGGCGATCCTCGGCACCGAATTCGCATGGGCGCGCCGGCAATCGGCGTTCATCAAGCGCCAGCTGAGCCGCTTCTGGGCGTGGTGGAACGCCCGTCGCGCGCGGCGAGCGGATGCCGCCGCGGGGTCGAACGCCGACGCCGCCTGATTCTCAGCCGCGAACGGCGCGCATCCACTCTTCGACGTCGTCCGCCGTGCGAGGGATGTCGGCCGAGAGGTTCTCGGCGCCCGTCGCGGTCACGAGGATGTCGTCCTCGATGCGCACGCCGATGCCCCGGAACTCCTCGGGAACGCTCAGGTCGTCGGGCTGGAAGTAGAGCCCCGGCTCGATCGTGAACACCATGCCCTCCTGTACGACGCCGTCCAGGTACATCTCGCGGCGGGCCTGGGCGCAGTCGTGCACGTCGATGCCGAGGTGGTGACTCGTTCCGTGCACCATGTAGCGGCGGTGGTGCTGGTTGTCGGCCTGCAGGGCCTCCTCGGCGCTGACGGGCAGGAAGCCCCACTCGGCGGTGCGCCGTGCGATGACCTCCATCGCCGTGGCGTGCACCTCGCGGAAGATGATGCCGGGACGCACGATGGCGAACGCCGCGTCGGCGGCCTCGCGCACCGCCTCGTAGACGAGGCGCTGCACGTCGCTGAACCGGCCGCTGATCGGGAGGGTGCGGGTGATGTCGGCCGTGTAGAGGCTGTCGAGTTCCACGCCCGCGTCGAGCAGGATGAGGTCGCCCTCGCGCACCGGACCGTCGTTGCGGGTCCAGTGCAGGATGGTCGCGTGCGCACCCGAGGCGGCGATGGTGTCGTAGCCCACGGTGTTGCCGTCCACACGCGCACGCGTGTTGAACACGCCCTCGACAACCCGCTCACCGCGAGCCACCGCCGTGGCCTCGGGCAGTCGTGCGATCACGTCGTCGAAGCCGCGGCGGGTGGCGGCGACGGCGGCGCGCATCTGGCCCACCTCGTAGTCGTCCTTCACGAGCCGCATCTCGCTCAGCACCCGGGCGAGGACGCCGTCGGGTTCGTGATCGGTGCCGAACTCGAGGCTGAACACGCTGTCGCTCGCGTTGGTCGTCAGGGCGGCATCGGCGGCGTAGCGGATGCGTGCCGCGTCGACGCGCTCGCAGATCTCGGGATCTGCCTCGCGCACCACGAGCGTCTCGGAGTTGGTGGCGTCGATCACGCGGGAGAGGTCGGCGATGCCGCGCGTCGCGATGGCGAGGTCGCCGGCGACCTGGCCGAGCGAGGGCCGCGGGCCGATCCAGAATTCGCCGATCTCGGGATTGGCGTAGAACTCGTCGGAGTCCCGCCCGGCCCGCTCGCGGAAGTAGACCGTGGCGTTGTGGCCCGTGGCGGTGGGCTCGAGCACGAGCACGCTTCCGGGTTCGCTGTCGGACCCCCAGCCGGTGAGGTAGGAGAAGGCCGAATGCGCCCGGAAGGCGTAGTCGGTGTCGTTCGAGCGCTGCTTCGGGCTGCCGGCCGGCACGATGAGCCTCTGGCCCCGGAACCGCGCCGACAGGCGGGCCCGACGCTCTGCGGCGAAGGCGGCCTGCTCCCGGGCGGCGGGAACGGCATCCTCACGCGGCGCCCAGTTGCTGCCGATATAGGCCTTGAAGCCCTCGGACCCCGGGGTGGTGGAGCGGTTCGACGTCGCCCGCGGTGCCTCGGTCGCCCGCGACGCCTCTGTCGCCTCAGGGGCGGCAGCATCCGCCCCGGTCGATGCGGCGGTGCCGGCGCGGGTGGAGAGGGAGGTGTCGGTGCTTGCAGCCATGCTCCCATTCTCGCACCGGATGCCCCGACGGCTCTCAGAGCAGTCTGCAGCGCTCCGCGGTGCGCGGGGTCGCTCCGTTCAGCGACGCTCGAGGGTGGCGACGATGGGGCGGTGATCGCTGCCGAGATCGTCGAGCGAGGTGATCACCTGGAAGCGCGTCGGCACCCAGGCGGACGTCGCGAGCACGTGGTCGATGGGGGATCCGAGGAGGGTGGGCAGGTCGCTCGGCCAGGTGCCCACGGCAGCCGCGCCGGTCTGCAGTGCGGCGTCCTTGCACGAGCCGAGCTGGCCGCCCTTGTCTCCGTGCCGCCACATGTGGTCGAGCGTCGCGTTGAAGTCGCCGGCCATGATCACGTCGCCCGACTGGCACTGGCTCGCGAGCCAGTTCAGGTCGCTGCGCCAGTTCGTCATCTCACCGCGCAGGGGCGAGACGGCATGCACGGCGATGATGGTCGGACCGTCGCCGTCGTCGGGTCTCGCCACGACCGTCGGCGAGACGTTGGTGTTTCCGGGCGGCCCCGTTCCGCCCGCGGATTCCACCGTGTAGTCGCCGAGGTCGGGACTGATGAGAAGCGCCGTCGAGCGCGCCTTGTACACGTCGCTGAACGAGAGTCCGAGCGCCCACATCGGACGGCCTCCCGCGCGCATGCGCTCGGCGACCTCGGTGGCGAAGTCGTCGGTGGTCTCGGGCAGCGAGACGATGTCGGCCTTCTGGTCCAGGGCGAGCTTGGCCACCGCCGCGGCTCCCGGATGCCCGCCGAGCGTGTTCCAGCTGACGACGGTGACGCTGTTCTTGCTCGTCGACGCGGTGGCCGGCGTATCCGTCTGACCGAAGCCGCGCGTGGCGAGGATGACCGCGTTCGCCACGCCGAAGAGGAGCGCGATCACGGTCAGCGCCGCCATGAGCTTCCGGGCGGGGCGGATGAGGCAGAGCAGCCCGAAGAGCGCGATCGCCACGATCGCCGCCCCGATCAGCACAGCCCGAAAGGCGACGACCTGGGCGAAACCGAGCTGGTCCTGCAGGCCGAAGGCCTGCGGCCAGGCGAGAAGGAGTGCGGCCAACGCCGCGGCCGCCGCGACGAGGAAGGCGAGAAGGCGGCTGACCATGGCTCTGACAGCATATTCAGGATTGCTGGGCGGATGCCGCGCCACTGCTTCGAATACCGCAAGAGTACGAGAATGCCCGGCGTGTCGGGTACCGACGCGCTCGACGGCGCAGAAGCCGGCGGGAGCCCTCGCCCTACGATGGGAACATGCCGCGGTTCCGGGAGCCCATCGACCTTCACGCCCACTCGAGCGTGAGCGATGGCACCGAGACGCCCGCGGAACTGGTGCGGTCTGCGGCGGCCGCCGGGCTCGGCACCGTGGCCATCACCGATCACGACTCCACCGCCGGCTGGGACGAGGCGGCGATCCAGGCGCGCGAATCGGGCATCACGCTCATTCCGGGAATGGAACTCTCCACCCGCATCCAGTTCGCGAGCGTGCACATGCTCGCCTACCTCATCGACCCCGACGATGAGGCCCTCGCCGAGGAGACGGCGCGCATCCGCACCGCCCGGTTGCGGCGGGCCGAGGAGATCGTGCAGCGCATCTCGAAGGACTATGCGCTCACCTGGGACGACGTTCTCGACCAGACCATGCCTGACGCGACGGTCGGACGGCCGCACATCGCCGACGCGCTGGTGGCGCGGGGTCACGCTCCCGACCGCTCGGCCGCGTTCGCCGGCATCCTGCACTGGCGCAACGGCTACTACCAGCCGCACTACGCCCCTGATCCGCTCACCGGCGTGCGCCTCGTGCGCGGCGCCGGGGGAGTGCCGGTGCTCGCCCATCCGGGAACGCGGGGCGCCGATTCCGTCATCCCGCCCGAACGCCTGAAGGCGCTCGTGGACGCCGGGCTGTTCGGACTGGAGATCGATCACCGCGAGAACAAGCCCGATGCCAAGAAGCGGCTGCACGAGCTCGCGACGCGCTTCGGCCTCGTGGTCACGGGCTCCAGCGACTACCACGGCGAGGGCAAGCCGAATCGGCTCGGCGAGAACACCACCGCTCCCGACGCGCTCGCCGCGATCATCGCGGAGGGAACGGGAACCCGACCGGTCTACCCGGCCTGAGCTCCCGGCCGCCGCGAGCCGCTACGCCTGAGGGGTGGTTCCGCTGGCGGGACGGGGTCCGCGACGACGGCTGCGGTTGCGTCGGCGAGGGGCGCTGTTGCCGTCGTGGTGCTGGGGTCCCTGGCCGTCGTGGGTGCCGGAGGCGACGTGAGCGTCGGCGATCGCAGCGTCGGTGCCTGCGGTCGGTGCCGGAGAGGCAGCGGCGCCGGAACGCGATGCCGAACCACCCGAACGCGTGCGGTTGCGGGTACGCCCGCCCGCCTCGCCCTGGCCGGAGCGGCCCTCCGAGCGCGGGGCCGTCTCCTTGATGGGGGTGGCCTTCAGCCGCCCCTTGGAGCCCGCGGGAATGTCGAGGTCGGTGTACAGGTGCGGCGACGACGAGTAGGTCTCGACCGGCTCGGGCTGGTTCATCTCGAGGGCACGGTTGATGAGCGCCCACTTGTGCATGTCGTCCCAGTCCACGAACGTGACGGCGATGCCGGTCTTGCCGGCACGTCCCGTGCGGCCCGCGCGGTGCAGGTAGGTGTCGTGGTCATCGGGCACGGTGTGGTTGATCACGTGCGTGACGTCGTTGACGTCGATGCCGCGCGCGGCGACATCCGTGGCGATCAGCACGTCTTTCTTGCCGGCCTTGAACGCGGCCATGGCGCGCTCGCGCTGGTCCTGGTTGAGGTCGCCGTGAACGGCGGCAGCGTTGAAGCCCCTGTCGTTGAGTTCCTCGACGAGCTTGGCCGCCGCGCGCTTGGTGCGCGTGAAGATGACGGTCTTGCCGCGGCCCTCGGCCTGCAGGATGCGCGAGACGACCTCGTCTTTGTCGAGCGAGTGCGCCCGGTAGACGACGTGCTTGATGTTGGCCTGGGTGAGGCCCTCGTCGGGATCGGTTGCACGGATGTGGATGGGCTTCGACATGAATCGGCGCGCGAG
This sequence comes from Rathayibacter sp. YIM 133350, assembly GCF_037404875.1. Taxonomy (NCBI): domain Bacteria; kingdom Bacillati; phylum Actinomycetota; class Actinomycetes; order Micrococcales; family Microbacteriaceae; genus Rathayibacter; species Rathayibacter sp. YIM 133350. The sequence goes on along the minus strand of NZ_JBBELO010000035.1, from coordinate 46,415 downwards.
CGCAACGATCGGTCCGGGCATGGTGGCCGAGAACAGCATCGTGTGGCGGGTCGGCGGCGTCTTCGCGAAGAGCTTCTCGATGTCGGCGAGGAAGCCGAGGTCGAGCATCTTGTCGGCCTCGTCGAGCACCATCTCGGTCACGTTGCCGAGGTTGAGCAGGCGCTGCTGGGCGAGGTCGAGCAGGCGTCCCGGAGTTCCGACGACGATCTGCGCGCCGGCCTTGAGCTGCTCCACCTGGCCCTCGTAGGCCTTGCCGCCGTAGATGGCGACGACCTCGGTCGCGCGGTTGCTCGTGGCGAGCTCGAGGTCTTCGGCGACCTGCACGCACAGTTCACGGGTGGGCACCACGACGAGCACCTGCACGCCGGGGGCGGGGTTCAGGCCGATGCGCTGGATGATCGGCAGACCGAAGCCGAGGGTCTTGCCCGTTCCGGTCTTCGCCTGGCCGATGATGTCCTGGCCGCTGAGGCCGAGGGGGATGGTCTGTTCCTGGATGGGGAAGGGCTCGATGATGCCCTTGGTTGCGAGAGCGTCGACCATGTCCTGGTCGATCTGGAGGTCTGCGAAAGTCACGTGTGCCTGTCGTTGCGATGGAAAGAGAGGTATGCGCCCCTTCTTGTCACCAGGCGCACGGCCGCGCATCCGTTGCGCGCAGCGATGACAGTCTACCGTCAGCCCCTGAGCCGGCCCTGAACGTGCGAGGTCGCCACAGCGCGGGCCGCCTAAGGTAGATGCCGTGGCACAGTGGACGGACCTGACGAGGCGGCGACCGGACTTCAGCCGGCTCCGGTCGCGCTCCGGCGCTCCCCGCACCCGGGTCGAGTTCGCGGAACTGACCCCCGACACGCTGCCCTTCCTCGGGCAGGCGGCCTACATCCAGCTCGAGTTCTTCGAGAACCTGGCCCGCGCCGTCTCGCTGGCGCCCACGCTCGCCGCCAAGGAGGACGTCTCGGTCGCCGCCCGCGCGGTACTGCGCAAGCACCACAAGCTCATCGCCCAGATCCGGGCCCTCGGCCACTCGCCCGACGACGTGATGGCGCCGTTCGCACCCGCGATCGACGCGTTCCGCGTGGCGACCGGCGGGGCCGACTGGTACGAGCTGCTGCTGACGGGACACATCACAGCGGGCATGCTCGACGACTTCTTCGTCACGCTCTCGAGCGCACTCCCCGGCGACGTCGGCGCCCGGGCGGCCAGCATCCTCTCGCGCAAGCCCGAGACGGATGCCGTGGCTGCGCTGCTGCGCGACGCGATCACCGCCGACCCCGCACTGGGCTCGCGCCTGGCGATGTGGGGCAGGCGGCTCGTCGGCGACACGCTCCTCGTGGCGCGGTCGGCTCTGCGCGACTCGAACGCCCACGGCGCATCAGCAGAACGGATCGAGCCCGTCTTCACCGAGCTCATCGCCGCGCACACGCGCCGGATGGACGCGCTCGGGCTCACCGCCTGAGAGGACCGGTTAGCGCGTCGGCCGCCTCCGGCGCGGGGATCAGGCCGTCGCGCTCGGCCGGCTGAGGCGCTCGAGCAGCCGCGAATCGGAGGCGACGCGGCGACGACCGATGACGATGTCGACGAGCACCGAGACGATGACGGTGGCGCCGAGGGTGGCCCACCAGATCCAGCCGCCGTCCCATGCCCAGCCCAGCCAGGTCAGGGCGACCCAGACGATCGCGGCGACGACCGCGCCCACCGCCGGCAGCAGCACGGAGCCGTGCTCATCGCGATGGGGAAGCGCGTAGCGCGCGGCGGCGCCGATGATGGCGCCGCCGAGCACGACGAACAGGAGTTCCATCAGGCGACGAATCCCACGCGACGGGTCTCGGCCGACCCGATCTCGACGTAGGCGAGGGTCGAGGTCGGAACGATGTAGGCATCGCCCTTCTCGTCGACGAGCTTGAGGAATGCGGTCTCACCGCTGAGCGCGGCGCCGACGGCCTTCTCGATCTCGTCAGCTCCCTGGCGGGTCTCGAAGCTGATCTCACGCGGGGTGTTCTGGATGCCGATACGGATTTCCACTGTGCGCCTTTCGTTGGCCTGCCCGCTCAGGTTACGACACCGGCACGCGCCTCCCGTGCCGGTTCACTGTCGGCGGAACCGATTAGCGTTGTGAGCGTGCTGAGATCCCCGAGCGTCGCGTCGACCCCGTCGCCCGAGGCCATCCCGCTCGATTCCTCGCAGCGCGCGGTGCTCGCAATCGCGGACGGCGTCTCGGCCGCCATCATCGGTGCGCCGGGCTCCGGCAAGACCACCGCCGTCGTCGAGATGGTGCGCGAACGCATCATCGGGCGCGGCTACGCCCCGGGCGAGGTGCTCGTGCTCGCCGCCACCCGAGAGTCGGCCACCCGGTTGCGCGACCGCCTCGCCCTTCGCGTCGGCGTGCCGACCAACGGACCGCTCGCCCGCACGGCGAACTCGCTCGCCTTCCAGGTCGTGCGCGCCGCATCCGCTCACCCGCCCGTGCTGCTCACCGGCGCCGAGCAGGACCAGATCATCGCCGACCTCTTGCAGGGGCACCTCGACGACGGCACCGGGCCGGAATGGCCCGACCCGCTCTCGCCTGACGTACGGCGGTTGCGCGCCTTCCGCACCGAGATGCGCGACCTCATGGCGCGAATGGTGGAATACGGGGTCTCGCCCAGCCGCCTGGCCCGGTGGGGGCGCGAGCACGACACGCCGGCGTGGGTCGCCGCCGCCGAGTTCGTGCAGGAGTACGGCGACGTGAAAGACGCCTTCCGTGCGCAGGCCTACGACTCCGCCGAGCTCGTGCTCGAGGCCGCAGCCCTCGTGCGCGAGGCGCAGCTCGGGGATGCGGGCGCGAGCACCCTCGGAGCCCTCGCCGCGCTGCGGCTGCTCGTCATCGACGATGCCCAGGAGGCGACGCGCTCCACTCTCACCCTGGCGAGGGAGTTCGCGCGGCGCGGCGTGGCCGTGATCGCGGCAGGCGATCCCGACATCAGCACCGGTTCGTTCCGCGGCGCGCATCCCGACGCCTTGGGCCGGTTGGGCGCATTCCTCGACGTGCCCGTGGAGACCCTCACCCTCACCGAGGTGCACCGGCACGGCGACGCCATCCGCACGGCGGTCGGCGCCATCACCGGGCGCATCGGCGCTGCCGCGGCCGGTCGGCAGCGAGCGGCCACGTCGGCCGGCTCCGGCGGCGTGGTGCGCACGCTCGTCCTCGACGGTCCTGCGCATCAGACGGAGGCCATCGCCCGCGCCCTGCGCGAGCGCCACCTGTTCGACGGCATCCCCTGGAACGACATGGCCGTGCTCGTGCGCAGCGGAGGGCTGATCGAGCCGCTCTCGCGCGGCCTGGCCGCGCTCGAGGTGCCCACCCGTGTCACGACCGCGGCCTCCGCGCTGCGCGACGAGCCGGTGGTGCAGGCGTTCGCCCTCGCCCTCGACGTCGCCATGGGTCGACGGCGACTGGATGCGGCTCTCGCCGTGCAGCTCGTCACCGGTCCCCTCGGAGGGCTCGATCCCATCGCCCTGCGCCGGCTGCGCGGGGCGCTGCGCCGGGAAGAACTCGCGGCGGGCGGAACCCGGGGCGGCGACGAGCTGCTCGTGGAAGCGCTCACGATGATCGCCGGGTTCGCCGCCATCGACAACGCCACCGCGCGCCGGGCCTCCCGCATCGCCGACAGCATGCGCACCGCATCCGCCGAGGCGGCCGCCGGTGCGAGCATCGAGGAACTGCTCTGGGGAATCTGGGAGCGCAGCGGCCTCACGCGCACCTGGCCGGCGCAGGCACGCGAGAACGGCATCGCCGCCGACGAGGCCAACCGGCACCTCGACGCCGTCGTCGCCCTCTTCGCCGCCGCCCAGCGCTTCGTCGAGCGCACTCCCGAGGCGCCGCCGGGCCTGTTCCTCGACGAACTCATGGCGCGTGACGTGGCGGAGGACACCCTGGCCCCCCGTGCCGTCGCAGAATCGGTCACCGTCTCGACCCCGGCCGGCCTCATCGGGCGGGAGTTCGCCCTCGTCGTGGTCGCCGGAGTGCAGGAGAACGTCTGGCCCGACATGCGCGTGCGCGGGTCCCTGCTGTCGGCGGGCGACGTGGCCGCCCTCGCCACCGGCTCGGCCGAAGCCGCGGCCGATGCGCGGACGGCCGTGCTGCACGACGAGTTGCGCATGTTCGCGCAGGCGCTCTCCCGTTCCCGCGACGAGGTGATCGTCACGGCGGTGCGCGACGAAGACCAGGCGCCGAGCGCCTTCCTCGCCGTGCTGCCGGAACCCGACCAGGACGGCGCAGACCGCCATCCGCTCTCGCTGCGCGGCCTGGCTGCACGCCTGCGCCGGGTGCTCACGACCGAGAGCGACCCCCTACGCAGGAGGCAGGCCGCGGCCGCCCTCGCCCGGCTCGCCGAAGAGGGCGTTCCCGGCGCCGATCCCGCACAGTGGTACGGGCTGGCGGCTCCGAGCACGACGCGACCGCTGCACGACGAGGGCGAGCAGCCCGTGCACGTCTCGCCGTCGCGCATCGAGGCGTTCGAGACCTGCGAACTGCACTGGCTCATCGACTCCCTCGGCGGTTCGACGAAGAACACGGCGTCGAGCCTCGGCAGCATCATCCACGCCGTGGCGGAGGAGGCCGGAGACGACATCGGCTCGCAGGCGCTGCTCGACGCCGTGCAGGAGCGTTGGGGTGAGCTGCCCTTCGAGGCGGACTGGCAGTCCGGCGTCGAGCATGCAAAGGCGGAAGACCTCACCCGACGCCTCTCCGCCTACCTGCACGACTTCCGGGCATCGGGAGGGGAGTTGCTGCGCACCGAGGAGGCGTTCGAGCTGCCGGTGGGAAACGCTGTCCTGCGTGGAAGCATCGACCGTGTCGAGCTGCGCGATGGCCAGGTATTCATCGTCGACCTCAAGACGGGCAAGAACGACCCGGCGACCGACGCCGCCGTGAGCGATCACGCCCAGCTCGGCGCCTACCAGCTCGCCTTCGCCGACCGCGCCATCGAGGGCATGCCCGACGCGGCCCTCGGCGGGGCGCGGCTGGTGATCGTGTCTGCCGGGAGCGCCCGTACCCCGTGGAAGCAGCCCACCCAGCAGCCCTTCGACGACGAGCAGCTCGCGGCCTTCCGGGCCCGTGTGGAGGAGGACGCACGGCGCATGGGCGGAACCACGTTCATCGCCCAGATCGGGGCGCACTGCTTCGACCCCTTCGGCTTCGGCAACTGCCGCATCCACGTCATCGGCCAGGTGAGCGCATGAGACCGGAGCACGCCGTCACCGCCGGTCAGGACGTCAGTCCCGAAGAGCTCGCCGTCGCGATCGGCGACGCCTTCGCACCCACCCCCGAGCAGTCGGCCGTCATCCGGGCCGACCTGCGGCCGACCCTCGTCATTGCGGGAGCCGGAAGCGGCAAGACCGAGACGATGGCGGGCCGGGTCACCTGGCTGCTCGCCACGGGCCGCGCCCGCCCCGAGAACGTGCTCGGCCTCACCTTCACCCGCAAGGCGGCGACGGAGCTCTCCGACCGCATCGAGCGTCGCATCGCCCGGTTGCGGGCCGCCGGACTGCTGCCCGGCGGGGACGCCGACGATGCCCAGGGACTGTTCGACCGACCGACCGTCTCGACGTACAACGCGTTCGCGAACGGCATCTTCCACGACAACGCCGTGCTGCTCGGCCGCGAGCCCGAGTCGCAACTGTTGAGCGACTCATCGGCCTGGCTGCTCGCCCGTCGTGTGGTTCTCGAACACGGCGACGAGCGCCTGATCGCCCTTGCCCGACGCGTCGACGACGTGACGGATGCGGTGCTGCGCCTGGCCCGAGCGCTCGCCGAGAACGAGGCCGGCGCTGACGACGTGCACGCCTTCGCCGCCGACTTCGAGCGACTGGGGAACCTGCCCTACAGCGACCGGCGCGCTGCCGGGCAGTACGCCGATGTCACGGCGGCCCTCGGGCACATCGGCGCCCTGCCCGTGCTGCTCGACCTCGTCGAGCGGTTCGAGGCCGAGAAGCGTCGGCTGGGCCTCGTGGAGTTCTCCGACCAGGTGGCGCTCGCACGCGCCGCCATCGAGCGCAGCGGTGCCGTCGCCGAGGGCTATCGCGAGCGCTACAGCGTCGTGCTCCTCGACGAGTACCAGGACACGTCGGTCGGCCAGACCCGGCTGCTCTCGACGTTGTTCGCAGGCAGCGGGGTCATGGCCGTCGGAGACCCGCACCAGTCGATCTACGGCTGGCGCGGGGCGAGCGCCGACAACCTCAGCCGGTTCACGACGGACTTCGGCACCCCCACGGCGCCCGCCTCGGAACTGACCCTCTCGACGAGCTGGCGCAATCCCGTGACCGTGCTCGATGCGGCCAATCGCGTCGTCGGGCCGCTGAACGCCGTGACCCGCGTGGGCGTGAAGCAGCTCGAGGCGCGCCCTGCGGCACCGAGCGGCGCGATGGCCACCGCGTTCTTCGAGACCATGGACGAGGAGGCGGCGGCGATCGCGGAGTGGCTCGAGGCAAGCCTGCGCGGTCCCGGGGAGACGCCGCCCTCGGCCGCGATGCTGTTCCGTACCCGCAAGCACATGGACTTCTATGCCGAGGCCCTGCGCGAGCGCGGCATCCCGTGCCACGTGCTCGGCATCGGCGGTCTGCTCTCCACTCCCGAGATCGTCGACCTCGTCAGCACCCTGCGCGTGATGCACGACCCGTCCGCCGGGTCCGCGCTCATCCGCTTGCTCTCGGGCGCGCGGCACAGGGTGGGCACGCGCGACCTGGCCCACCTGGCGAGCGTCGCGCGCTGGCTGCAGGCGCGCGACTGGCAGCAGCGCGCCCTGGATGCCGACGTCACCCGAGCGCTACGGGAGTCGGTTGCGGCGGATGACGCCGCATCCATCGTCGACGCACTGGACTTCGTGGCCACGGCCCCTGCCGCCCACACACAGCTCGAGGGCTTCAGCGCCGAGGGACTGGAACGGATGCGGCGAGCCGGCCGCCAGCTGGCCTTCCTTCGCTCACGCGCCTCCCTCGCGCTGCCCGATCTCGTTCGGCTGGTCGAGCAGGAGCTGCTGCTCGACATCGAGGTGGCGGCCAACGAGCGCAACGAGCGCGGCCGGGCCAACCTCGGCGCCTTCCACGACGAGGTCGCGGCCTTCGTCGCCGCGGATGAACGGGGAACCCTCGGCAGCTTCCTCGGTTGGCTGGCTCGGGCCGAGAAGAACGACGACCTCGGGCCCCGCGGGGATGCCGCGGAGCACGGTGTCGTGCAGCTCGTGACCATCCACGCCGCCAAGGGGCTCGAGTGGGATCTCGTGAGCGTGCCCTGCATGACCGAGGCCGGCCTTCCGAGCGAGCCGCGCGAGGGCGGTGGCTGGGTGGGCTTCGGCCAGCTTCCCTACGACTTCCGGGGGGATGCCCGCGAGCTGCCCGTGCTGGCGTGGCGGGCGGCACAGACGCAGAAGGCGTTCGTGGACGGCCTCGCCGTCTTCAAGGACGAACTCAAGGAACGCGCCCACCGCGAGGAGCGACGTCTCGCCTACGTCGCGATCACCCGTGCGCGTGTTGCGCTGCTGCTCACCGGTGCGTTCTGGTTCGACGGGAAGCGGCCCAAACCGCCGAGCCGCTATCTCACCGAACTCGCCGATGCCGGGCTCATCCCCGAACTGCCCGTCGCCCCCGAGAACGACGAGAATCCGCGCGACCACGCGGCCCACACGCTCGCGTGGCCTCTCGATCCCCTCGGCTCGCGTCGCGACGCGGTCGAGCAGGCGGCTGCCGCGGTCGCCGCCGGCTCCACGGACGACATCGCGACGCCGTGGAGCCGCGACATCGACCTGCTGCTCGCCGAGCGCGCGGCACGTGCACGACCTCAGCGCATCGCGCTGCCCGCCCGCATCCCGGCCTCCCGTTTCAAGGACTACGTCGACCGGCCCGAGGAGAGCGCTGAGGCGCTGCGCCGGCCGCTGCCGCAGCGGCCTTACCGGGCGACCCGGCTGGGCACCCTCTTCCACAGCTGGGTCGAGCAGCGCTCGGGCGGCGTCGGCTCACTCGACCTCGTCGATGCCGTGCCCTCGGAGCGGGATGCCGACCTCGACATCTCCGAGGCGTACACCCCCGAGCATGAACGGCTCGCCGAACTGCAGGCGACCTTCGAGCGCAGCGCGTGGGCGAGCCTGCGACCCGAAGACGTCGAGATCGAGATCCACCTCGCCCTCGCGGGCCAGGTGTTCATCTGCAAGCTCGACGCCGTCTACCGCACGGCCGAGGGCTACCAGGTGGTCGACTGGAAGACGGGCAAGGCGCCCAAGGATGCCCGCGACCTCGAGCTGAAGCAGACCCAGCTCGCGCTCTACCGACTTGCCTACGCGCGTTGGAAGGGCGTGGATCCCGACACCGTCGACGCGGTCTTCTACTTCGTCGCCGATGACACCGTCATCCGGCCGGAGCGCATCTACGACGAAGCGGAGCTCGTCGAGCTGTGGTCCTCGGTCTCGTCCGCTTCATCGGAGGCGGCACCCTCGTCGGCGGGAAGCTCGAACAGCCCGATCGGTCCGGTCGCCGTGTCGTCGGCGGAGAACACGTTGCTCGAGCCGGAGCTCGCCCAGACGGGGGCGAGGTTCGGCCCGGTGTCGCCGAACCCGCTGAGGTCGAAGCTCGCGGGGTCGTAGCTGTCGGTCTGCATCTCGCCCACGGCATCCCGTGGGGAACCGGAACGCGGAGTGTCGCCGAGCAGCGCCTCGACCTCGGAGACGGCGAGCACGGGGCCCGTCGCCGGTGAGATCGGGTTCATCACATCGGCGTGCACGCTCTCGACCAGGCCGTCGAGCATGCCGACCGCATCGTCGATCACCGTCTGGTCGTGGGTGTCGACCCCGTGCAGCAGCCAGCGGGCGAGTTCGAGCTCGGCGTAGAGCATCGCGCGCTGGGTGATCAGGCGATCGGATGCCGACCCCCGGGCAGCCGAGTAGGCCGCGATGGCGGTCTCGGCGGCCTCGCCACGGGCCGCAAGAAGCCAGTGCAGGTCGCGCGCCGGGTCGCCGACACGCAGCCCCGCCCAGCCGATGACGGCGCTGACCGCGTCGTCGGACACGAGCAGAGAGGAGGCAGCGAGGGAACCGTTCACGACGGTAGGAGCGAACTGCCAGAGGGCGTCGTTGTCGGTCGCCTCCTCCCAGCGTCGGAGCAGCGCGGCGGGAAGGTGACCGGTGTCGGCCGCGCGGCCGATCAGCTCGATGGTGGCCGAGCGCCCTTCGATGGCATTCTGCTGCGGCAGGCCGGCGTCGCCGATGAAGGCGGTGGGAAGGGCATGGATGGCGGCGATGGCTCGCCCGACGGAGGCGGCGAGGCCCGAGCTGTCGGTGAGCCGATCGAGGTCGAGGGCGGTGCCGGGGAGGAACTCGTAAGCGAGCGCACGGGTCGAGCCGATCGGTGCCTGTCCGAGGTAGGACGGAACGTCGAAGGGCAGCCGACTGCGCACGCCGGTCGTCAGGGCGCGCAAGGCCACGAGGTCGGCGGCCTGCTCGTTCTCGGCGAGAGGCGTGCGCGGCATCCGCACGAGCACCTGTCGCCCGTCGCGGCTCTCGACGAGTGCGGAATCGTAGTCGCCGTGCCCGGTTCCCCCGTGCGGACGGGTGCGCTGCACATCCAGTCCCGGCACGGCGGCGGTGGCGAGCGCGGCTAGAGTGAGGTGGTTACGCGCCATGCCTTCAGGGTATGTCCTCCGCTTCGCGCCGCAGCCACCGCCACGCCTGGTGAGCCGGTTCGGGCGTGGCGCTCTCGAGAAAGGCACTCGGTGGGCTTCAGCGTTCCCCTCGCCCGTCACCTGCTCGATCGGGATGCCGATGCGCGCACCCGAGAGGGACTCGTGGCCGGGCTGCTGGCCGATCCCGCCACCCGCGTGCTCAGCCTGTGGAAGGGTCGCGTGCTGCTCACGCAGAAGGTCGAGGGCAGGGCGCCGACGCTCGAATTGGTCGGGACCGATGCTGTCGACCCCGAAGGGCTCTTCGTCTACCTCGGGCGGCTCCATGTGGGCGGGGGAGAGGTCGTCCCCCTGCTCGGCACCGTCATCGACGACGAGGCCGCGCAGGGGATCGAGCCGGATGCGGAGCGCTGGCAGCCGTTGCGCGCCGCGGCCGCCGTGCTGAGCGATGCCGAGGCGGCTCTCGTCGTCGAGGCGATCGCCGTGTTCAACTGGCACGACTCGCACCGCCACTGCCCGCGCTGCGGGGCTGCCACGCAGGTGCGCACCGGCGGCTGGGTGCGGTTCTGCCCGGTCGACAAGCTCGAGGTCTTCCCACGCACCGACCCGGCCGTCATCGTGCTCGTCACGGATGCCGATGACCGCGTGCTGCTCGGCTCCAATGCCTCGTGGCAGGGCAACCGCTACTCGCTGCTGGCCGGTTTCGTGGAACCCGGGGAATCGCTCGAGCACGCCGTCATCCGCGAGCTGAAGGAGGAGACCGGCCTCGACGTCGTCGAGCCGGCCTACCGCGGCTCCCAGCCCTGGCCCTTTCCGGCGTCGATCATGCTCGGCTTCACCGCAGCACTGGCCCCGCACCAGAAGCCCGAGGACATCGCTCCCGACGGCCAGGAGATTCTCGAGTTGCGCTGGTTCTCGCGCGAGGACCTGCGCGCGGCCCACGACGACGTTGTTCTGCCGGGCGCCGCATCCATCGCTCGGGCCCTGCTCGAGGAGTGGTTCGGCGGGCCCCTCGGCGACGAGGAACGCTGGTGAGCCCGGAGGAGCTGCTCGAGGGCCTCGACGCCGACCAGCGGGTGGCGGCCGAGGCCCTCGTCGGCCCCGTCTGCATGCTCGCCGGCGCGGGAACCGGGAAGACCCGGGCGATCACGCACCGCATCGCCTACGGCGTTGCGACGGGTTCGTTCCCGCCGAACCGGGTGATGGCGCTCACCTTCACCAACCGCGCCGCGGCCGAACTGCGCGGTCGTCTGCGCCAGCTCGGGGCGGGAGGGGTCTCGGCCCGCACCTTCCACTCCGCCGCGCTGTCGCAGCTGGGTTTCTTCTGGCCGCAGGTGGTCGGGGGCTCAGCCCCGGCCCTGCTCGACTCGAAGGCCCGGCTGCTCGCACACGCGGCGGAGCGCATCGGCATGAAGGTCGACACGGCCACGCTGCGCGATGTGGCGGCCGAGATCGAGTGGCGCAAGGTGAGTGCGCTCTCGTTCGAGGCGTACGAGCGCGCGAGCCGCCCCCTTCCCGCCTCGCTCGACGTCGAACGGATGCTCGCACTGCAGCAGGCCTATGAGAGCCTCAAGGACGAGCGGCGGCAGCTCGACTTCGAAGACGTGCTCGTCACCGTGGCGGGCATGATCGAGCAGGAGCCCGCCATGGCGATGCAGGTGCGCGAGCAGTACCGCTTCTTCGTCGTCGACGAGTTCCAAGACGTCTCGCCGTTGCAGTACCAGCTGCTCAACCTGTGGCTCGGCGATCGCCGGGAACTCTGCGTCGTCGGCGATGCCAGCCAGACCATCTACTCCTTCGCCGGGGCGCGCGCCGACTACCTGCTCGATTTCCCCGCCCGCTTCCCCGATGCGACCGTCGTGCGGCTCGAGCAGAACTACCGCTCCGCCCAGCCGGTCATCGAGGTGGCCAACCGGCTGATGCGCGGCCGCCCGGGCGCGCTCACGCTGCATCCGGTCACCCGGTCCGAGGGGCCGGAGGTGCTCGAGCGCTCGTTCCAGACCGACATGGGCGAGGCGCGCGGAGTCGCCCAGCGCGTGCGCGAGCTGCTGGATGCCGGGCACAAGGCGGAGCAGATCGCCGTGCTCTACCGCGTCAATGTCCAGGCGGCCGCGCTCGAGCAGGCCTTCGTGGAGGCGGGTGTGAGCTACCAGATCCGCGGGGCGAAGCGCTTCTTCGACCTGCCCGAGGTCAAGCAGGCCGTGATGGCGCTGCGGGCCGCATCCGTCTCGATCAGCGGGGAGCCGCTGTTCAAGTCGGTCAGCGACGTGCTGCGCTCGATGGGGTGGAGCCAGAGTCCGCCCGACACCCGCGGCGCCGTGCGCGATCGCTGGGAATCGCTCAACGCCCTCATGGGACTCGTCGATGCTGCCGCACCCGGCACGACCTTCCGCGCCTTCACCGACGAACTGCTCGAGCGTCAGGCCAGCCAGCACGAGCCGACGCTCGCCGCCGTCACCTTCGCCACACTGCACTCCGCGAAGGGGCTGGAGTGGGATGACGTCTTCATCATCGGGCTGAGCGAGGGGCTCGTGCCCATCAGCTACGCGCGCAGCTTCGAGCAGATCGACGAGGAGCGCCGGCTGCTCTACGTCGGCATCACCCGCGCGCGCCGTTCGCTGCAGCTCAGCTGGTCGCAGGTGAGTGCCCAGCAGCGGGGAACGCGGGCGCGTTCGCGTTTCCTGGAAGAGCTCGGCATCCACACCGGGGGTGCGGCTCGTGCCGGCGCCGCTCGGAGCGTCCAGAAGACGGGTCGATGAGAACGGATGCGCGGCTCAGCTCGTTTGCGCCGGTCGTGACCCGCTGCCAGACCAGCGCCGCGACCAGGGCAGCGGCCCGCTGGCTCGCAAGGGTCGTCTCCGCGGCCGCCGGCGACCGCACCAGCTGAGTGGCGATGACCGGCCAGGAGGCGTCGGCATCCGTTCGGGCCAGGTCGAGGCAGTAGAGACAGGGGCCGGCCCCCGGTTCGACGAACGGGCCGACCGCCACGCTCTCCCAGCCGAAGACCACGGGCAGGTGCGCGACATCGCGGTTCAGCCACGGCGCATAGCGGGCCGGCGGAAGGGCGTGGGCGGCGACGATCACCGCGCAGTCGGGGTCGGCACTCCCGGCGGCCACGTGCAGGCCGAGTTCTCGCAGGTGGGACCCGATCCGGGTGGCCGTCGGTCCCGTGCCGTCGATCACGACCCTCGGCGCGGGCGCACGCGGGGGCTCGGGCCCGTCGGCGAGCACAGGGGCGACCGCCGCGAGCACGCGCTCGAGCGTGCCCGGCGATGCCCCGGCCCCTGCGGCGATCAGTTCGAGCGACGCCGCCGAGAACCCGACGCGCAGCGCACCGATGATGCGCTCCTCCGCCGCCGTGACGGAGGGGAAGACGGCCACGGCCCGCTCGCCGCCGAGTTGCAGCGTGTCGGGATTCCGCCAGACGAGCGGCACCCGGGGGTCGATTCGAGGCATGCTCCGAGCATCACCCAGTGGGCGACGCGACCGCCGAAGTTATCCACCGATCGCCCGACCGCACCGACCCCGGCGGCTCAGCGCTCCGGTTCGGCGGGGCGCTCCGGCCCATCTCCGCGCAGCAGGTCTTCCAGCGCCTGGTCGACGTCGTCGAGTTCCGGCTCCGCCCCCGATGCGGCGTGGGCGAGGCGTGCCACGAGTGCCAGCGGGTCATCGAGGTCGGATGCTGTGGGCAGCAGGTCGGGATGCGCCCAGAGCTCGTCGCGCGCGTCGCGCCCCACGGCATCCGTCACCGCCTGCCACATGGCCGCGGCCTCGCGCAGGCGACGCGGGCGCAGTTCGAGGCCGACAAGCGTCGCGAAGGCGGATTCCGCGGGGCCGCCGGCCGCGCGGCGCCGACGGACCATCTCGGCGATGGCGACGGAGCCGGGAAGCCGGCTGGTCGCCTCGGCGGTCACGACGTCGACCCAGCCCTCCACGAGAGCGAGCATCGTCTCCAGGCGCGCCAGGGCGGCCAGCTGCGGCTCGGTCTTGGGCGGGATGAGCGAACCGTTGGTCAGCGCTTCGCGCAACTGCTCGGGGTTGCTCGGGTCGAACTGGGCGGCCAGGTCTTCCAGGCCCTCCATGGGAATGCGCAGTCCGCGCGAGAACTCGGTGATGGAGGTGATCAGGTGCAGGCGCAGCCAGCGGGCGTGCCGGAACAGGCGGGCGTGGGCGAGCTCGCGCACGGCGAGGTAGATCTGCACCTGGTCGGCGGGAACCTCCAGGCCCTCGCCGAACTCGTCGACGTTCTGGGGGAGCAGGGCGGCCTCGCCGTCGCCGAGCAGCGGGATGCCGACGTCGCCGCCCGAGACGACCTCGCTCGAGAGCTGGCCCACCACCTGGCCGAGCTGCATCGCGAACAGGGTTCCGCCGACGGAGCGCATGAGCTGGCCGGCGCCCTGCACCATGCCGCGCATCTCTTCTGGCGCCTGTTCCTGCAAGGCGCTCGTGAGCGCATCCGCGATGCTCGTGGCGACCGGTTCGGCAAGCTGCGTCCACACGGGCATGGTGGTGCTGACCCACTGCTTGCGGGTGATGAGCTTCGGTTCGCCGGGCAGCTCCGAGACGTCGATGACCTCGTCGAGCCAGAGGGCGGCGACGTGGAAGGCCTGTTCGAGGGCTGCCCGTTGCTCCGCGCTGACCTGCGTCTGCGTCTCGGCTGCGCGCTGTTCGCCCTGCTGCGTCGCGATGGACCAGTTGATGCCCTCGCCGCTGTTGCGCAGGGCGCTCTGCAGCTGGCCCATGAGGGCGGCGATCGTCGCCGGGTCGTTCGGCAGCCCGGCGGCGCCCGCGAGCTGGCTGGGGTCTATGCCTCCCTGGCCCGACAGGAACTGGCGCAGCATGTCGCGCAGTTCATCGTCGCGGGGGTTGTCGTCGTCGTTGCGATCGGCGTTGTCGGCCACTTCAGGCACCTCTCAGTCGCGTGACTCTACGTTAATGCGAGAAGCTTGGTAGCTTGACGGAAACGGCCGGGTCGGAGCGTGAATGCGCTCCGCTGGTCGCGAACAGGACGCGTTCGTCCGGGTCTGTGGAAAGGATGTCCGTGTCACTGTTCAGTGCGGAGGAGTCGTACGACGCGACGCCGCTGCCCCCACGACGCTCGCGTGCCTCGCGGGTGGGCTGGGTGCTCATCGGTGTCGCCGTGGTCATTCTCATCGTGCTCGGCGTGGCTCCCTCCCCCTATGTGATCGATCAGCCCGGACCGGTCTACGACACGCTGGGTTCGGTCACGCACGACGGCAAGAAGGTGCCGCTCATCAGCGTTCCCGACCAGCAGACCTACCCGACGAAGGGGGCGCTCGACCTTCTCACGGTCTCTCAGGTCGGCAACCCCGAGCAGCGGCCCGACTGGTTCCAGGTCGCCAGTGCCTGGTTCGACCCGAGCAAGGCCGTCATCCCCATCGACGTGGCCTTCCCGCCGAACGTCTCCACCGACGAGGTGAACCAGCAGAGCCAGGCGCAGATGGTGGACTCGCAGCAGGATGCCATCGCCGCAGCCCTGCTCCACCTCGGCTATGACTTCCCCCGCGACGTCACGGTGGGCGGGGTCTCGAAGGGTTCGCCCGCCGATGGGGTGCTGAAGAAGGACGACGTGATCACGTCGCTCAACGGCACTCCGGTGCACGACATCGACGCGCTGCGGGCCGCCGTCGCCGACAACGGAACCGACAAGCCGGCGCAGGTGGGCATCGAACGCGCCGGTGCGGCATCCGTCGTCGAGGTGACGCCGACGACCGTCGGCAAGCAGGTGGTGCTCGGCGTGGGGGTCGGCATGGACTACACCTTCCCGTTCGAGGTCGACATCCAGCTCGACAACGTGGGCGGTCCGAGCGCCGGGCAGATGTTCGCCCTCGGCATCATCGACACCCTCACCCCGGGCGCCCTCACGGGCGGCAAGCACATCGCCGGAACCGGCACGATCGACTCCGCCGGCGACGTCGGCGCCATCGGCGGCATCCGCCAGAAGATGTTCGGCGCGAAGGATGCCGGCGCGCGGTACTTCCTGGCGCCGGAGTCCAACTGCGACGAGGTCGTCGGCCACGTTCCGAGCGGCCTGACGGTGTTCGCCGTCAAGACCCTCGACGACTCGCTTGCCGCGCTCGATGCCATCTCGACGGGCGCACCGACGGATGCCCTGCCCACCTGCCGCTGAGCAGCATCCGCTGAGTATTCGCTGCAGATTCGCTGATGCGCCGGTGCTCGCCGCAGACGTTCATGCCGGTTGCCTAGGATGAGAAGACCGCCACACCCAACGACGAGCAAGAGGGCACAGTGACAACAGCCGCCGCCGATCGATCCGTCAGGCGCCGCCGCGCGCCTCTCATCATCACGATCGTCGTCGTGGCCGCGTTGGTGGTGGGGTTCTTCGTCTTCGCCGGCATCTACGCCGACGTGCTCTGGTACGACCAGCTCGGATTCCTCTCGGTTCTCACCACGCAGTGGTTCGCCGGTGCCGCCATGTTCGTCATCGGCTTCCTCGGCATGGCGGTGCCGACGTGGCTCGCCATCCAGATCGCCTATCGCTCGAGGCCGGTCTACGCGAAGCTCAACTCGCAGCTGGACCGCTACCAGCAGGTGATCGAGCCGCTGCGCCGGCTCGCGATGTGGGGCATCCCCGCCCTCCTCGGCCTCTTCGCCGGTGTCTCAACCGCATCGCGCTGGCAGACCACGGCGATGTGGCTGAACGGAACGCCGACGGGAACGAGCGACCCCCAGTTCCACCTCGACATCTCGTTCTACCTGTTCGACCTGCCCTTCTACCACGCGGTGCTCGGGTTCGCGTCGGCCGTCGTGCTGCTCGCGCTCATTCTCGGAGCGGCGACGAGCTACCTCTACGGCGCGGTGCGGGTCAGTGGACGCGAGGTGCTCATCTCGAAGTCGGCCCGCATCCAGATCGCCGTCACGGCGGGCATCTACCTGCTGCTGCAGGCCGTGAGCGTGTGGCTCGACCAGTACTCCACGCTGACCGCCCAGAACGCCAACGGCACCGGAGCCGCGTACACCGACGTGCACGCCACCATCCCCGGCCGCGCCATCCTGGCCGGCATCGCGCTCGTCGTGGCCATCCTGTTCTTCGTGACGGCGTTCATCGGCCGCTGGCGCTTTCCCCTCGTCGGCACGGCGCTGCTCATCGTCGCCGCGCTCATCCTCGGCTCGCTCTACCCCTGGGTCATGCAGCGCTTCCAGGTGGACCCCAGTGAGAAGACGCTCGAGGCGCCCTACATCCAGCGCAACATCGACGAGACCAGAACGGCGTTCGGCGTCGACACCGTCGAAGAGACGCCCTACAACGCGAAGACGGATGCCGAGCCCGGCGCCCTGCGCGCCGACGCCGACACCACGGCGAGCATCCGCATCCTCGACCCGGCGATCGTGACCGACAGTTACAAGCAACTCGAGCAGTTCCGCCAGTACTACCAGTTCCCGCAGTACCTCGACGTGGACCGCTACACGATCGACGGCAAGAGCCAGGATGCCGTGGTCGCGGTGCGCGACCTCGACCTCGACGGCCTCGGCGACGCCAACACGTGGGTCAACAGCTCGGTGGTCTACACGCACGGCTACGGCATGGTGGCCGCCTACGGCAACCAGCGCTCTCCCGACGGCCAGCCGGTGTTCCTGGAGTCGGGCATCCCGTCGACGGGTGCCCTGGGCAAGTTCGAGCCGCGCGTCTACTTCGGCGAGAACTCGCCGGCGTACTCGATCGTCGGAGCGCCGAAGGGCGCGACCCCCGTCGAACTGGACTACCCGTCGGGCGACCAGGGTGCCGACCAGAAGTACACGACCTTCGACGGCGACGGCGGCCCCAAGCTCGACAACGTCTTCAAGAAGCTCGTGTACGCGCTCAAGTTCCAGTCCGAGCAGATCTTCCTCTCGGACTCCGTGAACGACAAGTCGCAGATTCTCTACGACCGCGACCCGAAGACGCGCGTGCAGAAGGTCGCCCCATACCTCACGCTCGACGCCGACCCCTACCCCTCCGTCGTCGACGGACGTATCGTCTGGATCGTCGACGGCTACACGACGAGCGACAACTACCCGTACTCGAACAAGCTCAGCATGGGCAAGGCCATCGCCGACACCGAGACGCCAGCGCCCACCTTCGCGATCGACAGCATCAACTACATCCGCAACTCGGTTAAGGCAACGGTCGACGCGTACGACGGCAAGGTCACGCTGTACGCCTGGGACGACAAGGATCCGCTGCTGAAGACCTGGCAGAAGATCTATCCGTCCACGGTCAAGCCGCTCTCGGCCATGTCGGGGCAGCTGATGAGCCACGTGCGCTACCCGGCCGACATGTTCAAGGTTCAGCGCGCGGTTCTCGGGCGCTACCACGTGACCGATGCGGCATCCTTCTACTCGCGCAACGACGCCTGGGTCTCGCCCGACGACCCGACGGGCGAGCAGGCCGACACCCTGCAGCCGCCGTACTTCCTGACGATGCAGATGCCCGGCCAGAACGCGCCGACCTTCTCGCTGTACTCCACCTTCATCCCCGAGTCGAAGGGAACGAAGTCGCGTAACGTGCTGACCGGCTACCTGGCCGCGGATGCCGATGCCGGCAGCGAAGCGGGCAAGAAGTCTGCCGACTTCGGCAAGCTGAGGCTGCTCACGCTTCCGAAGGACGACACGGTGCCGAGCCCTGGTCTCGTTCAGGCCAACTTCAACGCCGACCCCAGCGTCTCGTCTCAACTGAACCTGCTGCGACAGGGCTCGTCGAAGGTCATCAACGGAAACCTGCTGACGCTCCCCGTCGGAGGCGGCCTCCTCTACGTGCAGCCGGTCTACGTGCAGTCGAAGGGCAACGCGAGCTACCCACTGCTGCAGAAGGTGCTGGTGTCGTTCGGCGACCAGATCGCCTTCCAGGACACCCTCGACCAGGCGCTCGACGTGATCTTCGGTGGCGACTCCGGTGCGGATGCGGGCGACCAGGGCGCTGACACCGGCACTCCGCCGGCCGATGGCTCGACGACACCGCCGGCTACGGGAACGGACACCGGAACCGGCACGCCGACGACCGGCGACGCCGCGACCGACGCACAGCTGAAGGAGCTCGGCAACCAGGCCCGGCAGGCCCTGAAGGACAAGCAGGATGCCCTCACCGCGGGCGACTGGGCGGCATACGGCGTCGCAGACGCGAAGCTCGCCGACATCGTCTCGAAGATGGTCTCCCTGCTGAACGGATGAACGTGAGCACCGACCTCAGCGGCGGCGAATGGCTCGAGAACAATCGGGCCAACTGGGACGAGCGCGTTCCCGTGCACCTCGCCAGCGGTTTCGAGCACTACGACCAGGAGCCGCTGCGCAACGGCAGGGGAGTGCTCGATCCCGTCGTCGCCGCTGAGATCGCGCAGCTGTATCCGGACGGACTCGCGGGCCTGCGGGTGCTGCACCTGCAGTGCCACTTCGGCTCGGACACGCTCTCCCTCGCGCTGCAGGGCGCCACCGTCGTCGGCCTGGACTTCTCCCGGCCCGCGGTGCAGGAGGCGCGGCGCATGGCGGCCGAGATCGGCCTGGCGGATCGGGCTCGATTCATCGAGGCCAATGTCTACGACGCTCGCCACATGCTTCCCGAGCCGGAATCGTTCGACCTCGTCTTCACGACCTGGGGCACCATCGGCTGGCTGCCTGACGTGCGCGAGTGGGCGCGCATCATCTCCTGGTTCCTGAAGCCGGATGGCCGTTTCTACTTCGCCGACGGCCATCCGGCGGCGTGGGTGTTCGACGGCGAGGGCGGCCCCGACCGCCTGCCGCAGTTCGCGTATCCCTACCTGTCGGAGGGGCCCGACGTCATCGAGGAACCGGGCGACTACGCGGACGCGAACGTCGTGCTCGCGAACGCGCGCACGTGGGAGTGGGCGCATCCGCTCTCCGAGGTCTACGGCGCCCTGACGGATGCCGGCCTCGGCATCCGCTCGCTGCACGAGCACTACGAGGTGCCGTTCCGCATGTTCCCGGTGCTCGAAGAGAAGCGCCCCGGCATGTGGGGCTGGCCGCAGCAGCAGTGGCTGCCGCTCGCGTACTCGCTCGTCGCGACCCCCCAGCCCTGATCGATCTCCCCGACTTGCCACTCTTTGCGGGTTCGCGGCGCCGCGAAGCCACGAAAAGTGGCAAGTCGGCAGGTACTGAAACGCCCGGGAATCGTGTTCCGCCGCCTCGATTTGGAGGCGGCTTAAGGCCGTGTTAAGCTAATACCAGTGACGCGGGGTGGAGCAGTTCGGTAGCTCGCTGGGCTCATAACCCAGAGGTCGTAGGTTCAAATCCTGCCCCCGCAACCATAAAGTCCCGGAAACTCAAGGGTTTCCGGGACTTTTTTTGTAGGCACAACTTGATCCAGTCATCGAAAACTCATCACAAACCCCTCCACCACGCCGCCTCGGCGCGAAGCGACTCCGTTATAGCGCTGTCCGTTCCGGATGGGCCCGGACGTTCAGGCCGAGGGTGCGCACCTACCCGGCATGAACACTTCGGATGCCGCACCCGCCGGGCTGTGGGAACTCGAGCCGCTGCTCGACGTCAACGAGCTGGCCGCGTACCTGCACGTGCCGGTCTCGACTGTGTACGACTGGCGCACCCATGGCCATGGGCCACGGGCCTACCGGTTCGGCAAGCACCTCAAGTTCGCCGTCTCCGACGTGCGGATCTGGATGGAGCAGATGCGCGAACCCGCGCACTCGTCGTCCCCAGCGCAAGGGAGGCGAACCGATAAGTCGTCCACGCCAGACGATCGGCACCTTCGGTGAGATCAGCTTCGCCACCTCGACGGGCGGCCGCACGATCGCGCGCTGCCGCCCGACCGGGCCTGGGACTTCATGTGCCCGCCAGCGTTCCAGCGAAACTGTTCTGGTCCGCCACCGTCTACGACCTCGCTAGCCGCTGCCTCATTGACAACGAGCAGCAGCGCGGTGACCGCGGATCCGGGACACGGAACTCGTCTACAACGACGACGGCTCAGTCGACCTGTACTTCGGACCTACCGCCCCGGAAGCGGGGGAGACCAACTGGGCGCAGACCATTCCCGGAAAGCACTGATTCTCCTACTTCCGGTTCTACGGGCCGCCGGAGCCCTACTTCGACCGCAGCTGGAAACTCGGCGACATCACCCGCGTCAACCAGGCGCAGCTCGAACAGGTGCGCCTCCTCGCACGAGTAGGGAGGGGGGAGTTCGGGCTACCTGAGCGTGGACGCGACTCCGGCCCGTCGTAAGGCGTCGGCTTGTGATCGCCAAAAGTCTTGCGCGACCCGTGTGGTGGGGAACATCTGATCGAATCCGTGGAATGCGCCGGGGATGACATGGAGTTCGCACTCCGCTCCGGTCTCGATAAGGCGGCGTGCGTATTCCACGTCTTCGTCGTGGAAGATGTCCACTGTTCCGACACCGATCCACGCGGGCGGCAATCCGGTCAGATCCGCTCGGCGGGCTGGCGCGGCGTAGTCGGACACTTCGTCGCTGCCTGGGGGGACACCGAGATAGGTTGCCCATCCGTAATGGTTGCTTTTGGCAGTCCAGCCCCGTGCATTGCGGGTGTCGTGGTCGGTGCGTGCGGCGGTGCGGTCATCGAGCATCGGATAGACGAGCAGCTGAAGGGCGGCTGGGGACATGCCGCGGTCGTGCGCGTAGAGGACGAGCGCGGCCGCGATTCCGCCTCCGGCGCTGGCGCCGCCGATCGCCAGCCGACCGGCATCGATCCCGAACTCGCTGGCCCGTTCGATGACAGCCTCGAGTGCCGTGTAACAGTCTTGGACCGAGGCTGGTGCTGGGGCGTCTGCGCCGAGCCTGTAGCGGACGGCCGCGACGGCGATGCCGAGTTCACGGACGAAGGCGATGTTGGAGCGGTCGTCCTGCTCAGGGGTGCCGAAAAGGTGACCTCCGCCATGTATCCACAGCAGGACGGGAACCGGCCCGGCAGGACTAGTTGGTCTGATCAGGTGCAGGGACACGCTCGAGGAGATCCCGATCTCGTCGATGCGAACCCCCGGACCGGGATTCGTGGTCTTGGGTTTCTGACGGCGCATGAGCGGTGCGAGCCGCGGGCCGAAGGAGAATCGGGGGATAAACCGAGCGCGGGCGAGCTCGGGGTCGTAAGGGGTCGTCTTCGTCATCATCAGTTCCTCTACCAGACCCGGTCGCCACGGATGGCGGCATCACTGCCGCCGTCGATGAAGACGACCTGCCCGCAGAGATGGCTGTTCTCCTCGCTGGCCAGCCAAACGAGAAGGCGTGCGGGCACGAGCGCGTCTGCGAATCCGTTCAATGGCATCGGAACGGCGCGGGCGACCATGTCCCGCCCATGCTCAGACGACAGCGCCTCGCTCATCATCGGGGTGGACACGACACCCGGCGCGATCGCGTTGAGAGGAATTCCCGCGCCCGCCCAGTCGGCGGTGATGGAGGAACGGCGGATCCACCGGGCGAATGCCGCCTTGCTCGAGGGGTAGATCAGCATCCCCGTCGCCATGGGATCGGTGGCCAGTTCGGCGGCACGCTCGAGGGCGGCCGTCTCATCGCCGGCGATGAAGCTATCGATCAGCGCTTCGTCGCCGGGGGTGATGCTCGCGAACGAGGCCACACCCACCGCGCGAGGGGAAGCTGATCCCGCAAGGAGTGGCCGCAGTCCTTCGAGGGTGGATACCATGCCGAAGTAGTTCACGGACGCCGTCGCCGGGATGGGGGCCGCCAGTCCGGCCACAGCGATGATCGAGTCGATGGACCCGCCTGCCCTTGCCCGAACCTCCTCGATCATGCGTTTCCGGTCTGCCGGTGACGTCAGGTCGACCTGGACCTCAGCGTCGTGGAGGTCAACCCCGATGACGACTTCGCCGCGGCTTTCCAAGAGTTGCTTGGTTGCCAACCCGATCCCGGATGCTGCACCGGTAACCACGTTGATTCTTGGCATCTGCTGTCTCCTTCGACATCGTTCGCGCCATTGATGGGACGTTGGAGAGAAGCGTACATCGATGTGCGTTTCACCTGTGCCTGATCGCGCCATACTTGGGGGCATGTCATCCTCGGGACCGCCGCATCGCAGAAAGGACGCAGCGCGGAACAGAGCCGCATTGCTCGCCGCCGCTGGCGAGATCTTCGAGCGCGACGGAATCGGTGCACCTTTGGAGGACATCGCGACTGCGGCCGGTCTGAGCCGCGCAAGTCTCGCTCGACATTTCCCAAGTCGCGAAGACCTCATCGCGGCACTGTGGGAGGCCGACGTCATCGCTCTCGAATCAACGGCCGAATCAGTCAAAGAACTGCCCGACGGCCTCATCCGCCTCTTCGACGCCGTGGTCGGTCGGCAGGTGGATCGGCGATCGATTCGTCCGACGCCGAATCAGCTCCAGCACGGAGACCTCGATCAGATAGCAAGTCGCCTCGCGGCAGCTATTCAGGAGACTCTTCCCGCGGCCAGACGATCGGGATGTGCGCGAGGCGGACTGGACCTGGCAGACGTCATGCTGGCGATCGAGATGTGCGCTGACGTGATCACGTCTCCACCAGAGCGTGAGAGGCGCGCCGGACGTTGGCGCTCCTCACGCATACTCATCCTCCCCGGAATCGTCTCGTCCGAATGGATCGCCGAGCACCCGGAGCTCCTGGATAGACCGATTGCCCCATAGCCAGGACCAAACGTCCGGATTTCATACCAGGGTCGGGCGAAACAGCCTTCCAAACTAGACCCCGGGTTGATGTGGCGAGGCCGGGTGATCTCTAGCGTGAGATGCATGATCGAAATCCAGAACTTGAGTAAGCGCTACGGCGAGAAGTTGGCGGTGAACGACATCTCGTTCACCGTCGAGCCGGGTATCGTGACGGGCTTCCTCGGCCCGAACGGCGCAGGCAAGTCAACGACGATGCGCATGATCGTCGGGCTTGACCGGCCCACGTCCGGCGGGGTCACCGTCAACGGCAAGCGCTATGCGGAGCATCACGACCCGCTGCACCAGGTGGGGTCGTTGTTGGAGGCCAAGGCCGTCCACACCGGCCGCAGCGCCTACAACCACCTGCTGGCTCTCGCCGCGACCCACTCGATTCCGAAGTCCCGGGTGCACGAGGTCATCGAGATGACCGGCCTCGAGAAGGTCGCCGGCAAGCGTGTCGGAGGCTTTTCCCTCGGCATGGGGCAGCGCCTCGGGATCGCAGCAGCCCTGCTCGGCGACCCGAAGACCCTGATCCTCGACGAGCCCGTGAACGGTCTCGACCCCGACGGCGTGCTGTGGGTGCGGCAGCTGACCCGCTACCTCGCCTCGCAAGGCCGGACGGTCTTCCTCTCCAGCCACCTGATGAGCGAGATGGCACTCACGGCCGACCACGTCATCGTTCTGGGCCGTGGCCGGGTACTCGCGGATGCCCCCATGGCGGACCTCATCGGGCGTGCCGGAACCAACCGGGTCACCGTGCGCACCCCCTCCCCAGATGCTCTCGCTGCGGCGATCGCGGGACCCGACGTCACGGTCACGCAGCTGCCCGACGGCGCCCTCTCGGTCGAGGGGATCGACGCTCAACGGATCGGCGAGGCTGCGTTCCTCGCCGGCGTGCAGCTGTATGAGCTGTCGCCGGTGCGGGCGAGCCTGGAACAGGCGTACCTGGAACTGACCCAAGATGAAGTCGAGTACCGAGCGGAGGTGGCAGCGTGATGACGACGGCAACCGTGTATTCCGCGCCCACGACCAACAAGAACCCCCTCAGCGCAGCCGGCGTCGTCCGGTCCGAATGGATCAAGCTGCGCACCATCCGCTCCACCCTGTGGTGCTACGGACTGCTCGTGCTCCTCGTGGTCGGGATCGGCACCCTGATCGCTGTTCTCACCGATTTCGGCGGCGGGTCTATCACGGGCGAGGCCGCCGGGTCGATCGTGGTCTCGATCACGACTGCCGGTTTGAACGTCGCCGTGCTGATCGTGGCTGTTCTTGGTGCGCTGATCATCACCGGTGAGTACGCGACCGGCATGATCCGCTCGACCTTCGCAGCCGTCCCGCTTCGGACCGGTGCGCTGGCGGCCAAAGCCATCGTGCTGGCGGTCAGTACCTTTGTGGCAACGTCAGTCGGCATCTGGCTGACCGCCCTGGTGACGTGGCCCATCCTGTCGGGCAAGGGCGTCGAGGTCCCGTTGGGCGACCCGGCCGTGTTCATGCCGATGCTGGGCGGGGCCGTGTACGTGACGATGATCGCACTGCTCGCCTTCGGGTTCGGCACGATCCTTCGCAGCACCGCGGGAGCACTGGCCACGGTGCTCGGCCTGATCATGGTCGCCCCGATCATCCTGCAGTTGCTCGGCGGGCTCACGCACGCGGACTGGGTCAACACCGTCAGCGCGCTGCTCCCGCAGAACGCGGGCAGCGAGCTCTACACGTTCGACGGTCAGGGCAGCGGAATCCCCGCCCCGGTAACCTCGGACGGACTCGACCTGAACGGTTGGGGCGGATTCGGTGTCCTCGCCGCGTGGGATGCCGTCGTGCTGGGCTTCGCCCTGATTCTGGTGAAGCGCCGCGACGCGTGACCGAACCGCAGAAGCCGCAGCTCTCCGCCGTCGATCCTTTCGACGGGGCAGAGCTGCGGCTTCCGCGCGAACCCGGTGTGATCCGAAGCTCTTGGGCCCGGCATCCCCGGCTGTCCGACACCCTCATCGCACTCTTCTGGGGACTCCTGGCCGCAACCGGGGCCGCTAGCCTCGAACGCGAAACTTCGGTCTCCGTGTGGGCCACCATCGCCACTCTCTTTCTGATTGCGGTCAGTGTGGCTGGGTTCTACGTCCGGCGCACCCGGCCGTTGTTGACGGTCGCGTTGAGCGGGGCGGTGATCCTCGCCTCTATCTGGTCGCCGGATGACGTGGTGCTCGCACCTGCCGTGTTCGCCGTGTATTCGGTTCCGATCCACCGTTCCGCCAGGGCGGGATGGATCGCGGCAGCAGGCGTCGAAGCGGCAGCCATCGTGGCTTCCCTCATCGGCGAGTATCTGCCGCGCTCGAGCAGCGGCATCAACCCGTTCAACCCCGCCGAGGGAGCCGGCCTGTCGGTGTTCTCGTCCGTGCTCGCGTTCTCCATCCAGTTCGGCGTGATCCTGGCGCTAGCTCTCGCGATCGGCATCAACGTCGGCAACCGTCGGCGGTACCTATCGGCACTGGTCGACAGGGCTCGTCAGCTGGCCGTGGAACGTGACCAGCGGGGGCAGCTTGCCGCGGCGGCGGAACGGGCTCGTATCGCCCGGGAGATGCACGACATCGTGTCCCACAGCCTGACCGTGATGATCGCTCTCTCCGAAGGGTCGGCTGCCGCCGCTGAACCGGCTGCCCCGGAAGCTGCAGCCGCGATGCGCAGAGCGGCCGATACCGGACGTGACGCGATGACCGACATGCGCCGCATGCTGGGAGTCCTCGGCGGCGACACCGACGCTCAAATCGCCCCGCAACCCGGCTTCGCCGACTTGCCAGAACTCATCGAGCAGTTCCGAGCCCTCGGCATCCCCGTCACCTACCGACTCGACGATGTCGAGACCCCGGATCCGATCGTGCAACTGGCCGTCCACCGCGTCGTGCAAGAAGCCCTCACGAACACGTTGCGTTACGCCCACGGGCCTTCGCAGGTGACCGTGCGCATCGGCGTGGACCACGGGTCCCTGATCGTCGCCGTCACCGACAACGGCATGGCGGGCTTCCCCACCAAACCCGCAGGCACCGGACGAGGACTCCTGGGCCTGCGAGAACGCGTCACCGCCCTCGGAGGAACCCTCGCCGCCGGCCCTATCGAAAACGGCCACGGCTGGCGAGTGGAAGCACGACTGCCCCTGAACGAAGAAACGGACACACCCGCCCGATGATCAGAATCCTAATCGCCGACGACCAGGAACTGATCCGCCTCGGCTTCCGGATGGCACTCACCGCACAGCCCGACATCGAAGTCGTCGCAGAAGCCAGTGACGGCGCCCAAGCAGTCGAGGAAGCCCGCCGCACCCGACCCGACATCATCCTGATGGACGTACGGATGCCCCACGTCGACGGCATCGCCGCAACCGCCGCCATCACGAAAGCACTTCCCAACACACGAGTGCTGATCCTGACGACCTTCGACCTCGACGAATACGCCTTCGCCGGGCTCCGCGCCGGAGCGAGCGGGTTCATGCTCAAAGACTCCAAAGCCGACCAACTCGTCGACGCCATCCGCGCCGTCGCCGCCGGAGAAGCAGTCATCTCACCCCGAATCACGCGCAGGATGCTCGACCTCTTCGGAACCCAGATCCCCACGGACAACGCCCAAAACGATCCGACCGCAGCCCTCAGCGCCCGCGAACGAGAAGTCCTGATCGCCATCGCCCAAGGCAAGAGCAACCCCGAGATCGCAGCCGAACTCTTCCTCAGCGAAGCCACCGTCAAGAGCCACGTCGGACGCGTGCTCGCCAAACTCGGCCTCCGCGACCGCATCCACGCCGTCATCTACGCCTACGAACACCGCCTCGTCGGCTGAGCGCTCGAGGACACAAGATTGTCCTGCGAACGCGGTGCTTGATCGATGCGCCCGGAGCTCACGGGTCATCATTTACTCACCCCTTTCATCCAGAACGGATGGACAGCGACCGGATACAATCGGGAGAAGCGAACTGTCCGGTTCCCTGTCAACACAAGGGAATCCGCGAGTTCCCGAGACAACCAGAGGTGACCCGAAAGGGCGTTACGCCTCCCAGAGGTCGCAGATTCAAATCCTGTCCCCGCAACCAAGTCGTGAAAACGCAGATGAGAAGCCGTTTCCTGAACATCCGGAAACGGCTTCTTTCGTTTGGTCATGGTTCTCACAGCCATCGCCTAGGAAGCATCCGGAATCAACCGTAAGGGCCTAAGTTGCGTGCCGCCGACGTTGCATCTGCTCTACTGACTTCCGGCCTGACTCGGGGATGGGGGAGCCTGAGTCGACGGATTCTTAGGCGGCGCCTCGATCTGGTCGGTATTGGGTGCCGACGATTACTGGGGTGTGGACGCCAGCTTGGTTGAGACAATCCATTACCAGCGTGTAAAGGCCGGCATGAAAGGCATCGTCAGGCGCGAGTGCGTCGAGGGACGAGAGGATCGGTGGGTAGACACGCAGTTGGGTTGCCGCCTCTACCTCGGGCCGCGGAAAACCCGTCCGTACGTCGAGCGGGAGAACAGTCAGTTGTTTGGTGTTCTTCTCGACGGCCCACTCGATGGCAACCATAAGCTGGTACTCGCCGGTTCCACGTTGCCGGCCAGCTACCCGAATGAGGCTCGCGAAGGCGAGGGTCAGCATCTCGATGGTGCCAGCGGACATCTGCATCGCGCCTAGCTGTCCGGTGTCGCCTGTGTCGACACGCACGCCCTCGCCCCCCACTGCTACGGCGAGGCTTACGGAGCCGTTGTCGTGCGCCTCGATGGTAGGCGCGCGGTTGCCGGGGAAGGGTGTGTAGTCCGATTTGAGTCGTTTCGCGCCGAGCTCCCGGGAGAGGAACCACCGCCGCAGTCCTCGCTGGGCACCGTTGTAGTTGCTGCCCCACGGGACGTTGAAGGGGTTCAGGTCCCAGTGACTCGCGAAACCCACAGTGGGAAACCGGTCATGCGGAGCCACGTGCTCATCAAGATGGCGTCCCATCTCCGTCCAGGCCTCTTCGCGAAGCGCCTCAGCGTCCCGTTTGTCCAGTCTTCCGTTAGTGGTTGGGATCACCGGACGAGCGACGGCGATGAAGCGCGCGCAATCGTCCGGGTATCCCATAGCGAGGTCCTCGAACATCAGTCGCAGTGACTCTTGAGATTGCTGCCGCTCTTCGAGCCGGGCGCGGTATGCGCTTTCGATCTGGCGTTCGTCCAGCCAGAACGTGTGTGAACCGTTGCGCGTCGGTGCGCCGAGGTAGAAGTTGCCTTTGGCTACCTCACGGGTAACGAAGTGCGGCGAGGTCAGGCTGGCAGGGACTTCGATCGCGAACGCAGGCATGTGAGCCGCAATCTCGTGGACGACGACCCCGGCGACTGGCGGCTGGACTGCGGACCAGGCGAGCTGTCGTACCTGCTGCTCGGTTGGGAACTCAAGCACTGCGAATCGACACGCCGCTCCGGCGTCGCCATCTTCGTGGATGCCGTAGACGATGAGCCCGCCGCCGCTGTTCGCCATCGCGGCAATGTCTTTTGCGACTTCGTCCTTCCACCCGACACCTTGGGCGGGCTGCCGCTTCCAATCAAGGTCACGCGATTCCCGCAGATGTTGCGCCACGGCGGTGTCGAGCATCTCCGGCGTAATCGGTCCAGGAGCGACGCCGAGAGCGCGATGCAGGGGGGTGAATGTCGTCACGCCCACCTCCACCCGTCAGAGCGTCGCGCCGGATGCGGGCACCTTGCGCGCTCGAAGAGGTGGCGACAGTAACTCAGGGGCACGGCTAAGCCTCTCTGTGCAGGCATCGACGATTGCGACCCACGCAGCGCGGGTCGCTGCCACATCCAATATTCAAGTCGCCACCAGCGACATGACTCATGAAACTCGCCGCTCATGTCGTGTTCGACCGCAGTTGAAGTCAAACGTGCGGTATGACTGCACACGGCAGATCAATATCCCGGTTCGGTGTTCTGGCGGGCCGAAGTTCGTCAAATCGGCCCAGGCGACGCAGAACGTGTCTCGATCTACTCGCGCGTGAAGGATTAGCCCGGGAGCGTTTGGGAAGGCTGGGTACCGTACCGGTCGCCGCACGGACCCGAGCCCCTTCCGGGCCGGAAGTCGGTCATGCACGTGGAGGCTTTCGCGGACTGGGACTACGGACGCATCATGCGCCGCGGTGAGTGTGCGTGGAAAGGAGCCAAGGTCATCGACAACGGAAAGCCCTACGCGATCCAAGTCCGAGTCGAGTGGGTGCAGTCACCAAATACACACCGGCAGCGTTCACACGTCGAGACGTACTAGTTTGAGCGCGAAGGCATCGACAAACCTCCGTCGTAGTTCAATGTCTCTTGCCCAGGTCGCAGCGGGCGGCGCGCTGGGTACCTACCCGAGCATGACGACGTCAGACCCATACGATATGAAGGTGGGCTAGGGATTACCCGCTAGGTGGCGAGAGGACGATCATGGCTGCGCTCGGAGAGCACATCACCGCGCTGGTGCGTAGCCACGCTGCGGGTGATGACGCCGCGTTCTACTCAGTGGCGCTTCAGGTCGCGGCGCGTGAGGCCCGCAGCGGTCACCATGCTGTGGCTGAGGACATCAAGAAATCTGTGGACAGCTCCCGAAAGACCACTCCGCGGAGCAATGTCACAAAGCTTGCGAAGCCGCGCGGGGATATCGCGGAGCTTGTGGAGGCCACCCACCCTGCCGTCACCCTACGCGAGCTTGTCGCTCCGCCTGAGCTGACCGCTCAGATCAAGCACATTATCGCCGAACAGCGCCAGCGACGAACGCTGCTTGATCATGGCTTCGCGCCCGCGCATCGGCTGCTCTTGGAAGGGCCGCCGGGGACGGGCAAGACAATGACAGCGAGTGTGCTCGCATCTGAGCTGTCGCTGCCGATGTTCACGATCAGGCTGGACAGCCTGCTCAGCAAATTCATGGGTGAGACCGCGGGCAAGCTTCGAATTGTGTTCGAGGCGGTCGCGGAGCGGCGGGGCGTGTATCTCTTCGATGAATTCGACGCCCTGGGCGGCGACCGCAGCGGTAATGATGTCGGTGAAGCTCGCCGGATCCTTAACTCATTCTTGGTCTTCCTCGAAGAAGCCAGCCCCGAATCGATTGTGATTGCGGCGACAAATCATCGCTCGATTCTCGATCGAGCACTCTTTCGTCGTTTCGATGCCGTACTCACCTACCAACTGCCCGACGCGCGACAGGCGAGCGTGGTGATCCGTGCTCGGCTTGGATCGCTGGGCACTGGACTGAGCTTGGCGAAGCTAGGTGAGCACACGACCGGGCTGAGCCACGCTGACTTGGTGAAGGCCGCGGAGAGTGCAGCGAAGGGTGCCTTGATGCGCGGGAAGAGTGTCGTCAACCGAGCCGACTTGATCGCTGCGCTGTCGGCCCGCCGACAGGCGAGTATTGGCTGATGAGTTGCGGCAACTCGACCATCTCTACATCGTCGAGCGGGCCGCCAACGAAGAGTTCTCCCGCGGAGGTCAGGGCAACGCCAAAGTGCGCCCCGTAGAACATCGAGCCCACGGGCTCCTCATGCGCGGCCAGCTCCAAAAGGCGTTCTCGGAGGTCGACCAGGAACGCCGTGAGGTCAGCGTTAGTGAAGAGGAGCTGCATGCGCTGGGCACGGTGATCGTCCTCGAAGGCGGTGATGCTACTTTTCCCCTCAAAATCGAGTCGCTGGACCGCTTGAGTAGCCACCGCACCACGCCGAAGCTCCCGATGTGGCTCCTTCTGTCCGTCCGACCAGCAACTGACGAAGAACCTGAGCGCGCTACAGTCTGGGTTGCTGATGCTTACCGAACTAAATTTCTACAACTTTTCGAGGACTATCTGGCAAAGTTGTCGACCAGGGCCGCTCAGGAAAAGTGGAGCACACCGGGAGGCAACCCCGCGAACCAGGCCCTGATCGCCAACATCGCGCGGATCCGTCAAGCGGTTCTGCGCGACCTTTGGACCTCTGAAGGTGAACCGCCCACCCTCGGACTGCACTGGTGGGAACTGTGGCTGGACGCCGTCCAGGCGAATCACGAGATCTTCGACGCCTTTGTCGCCACGCACAATCTGCGGACCGTGCAACGCTCGATCTCGCTCCGAGATCGTGTCGTCGTGTGGGTCGAGGCTAGCTGGGACCAACTGCAGGTCTTGCCCTTCACGCGCGTGCCTATTGCAGAAGTGAGAAGGCCCGAGTTCATTGACTCCGTCGAGGATCTCCCCACCCAAGGACAAGATGAGTACGTGGACGATCTGGTCGATCGGGTCGTCGCAGCTGGCGACGATGCACCGGCGGTCACACACCTCGACACTGGAGTCTTCCAAGGGCACCTGCTGCTGCGCGACTCCCTCGATCCTCGTGACGTGCACACCGTTATCGGCACGTCTGGTGCTGACGTCGCGGGGCACGGGACCTCGATGGCCGGTCTGGCCCTCTACGGGAATCTCGATCCGCTGCTCGTGTCCCAAGACCCTGTCCGCTTGGAACACCGGCTCGAATCCGTACGTATGAAGCCCGCACGCGGCGAGCCACTTATCGACCCTCTGGACTTCGGCACAGCCACCGCCGACGCCATTGCCCTCCCGGAGATCACGACAAACCGGCACCGCGTATTCTGCCTGCCCCTGAGCGCCACCCCCGACCGTCCCGGTGAACCCACCCTGTGGTCCGCAACTGTCGACGCCCTCGCGGCCGGAACCGACATCGTTCGGGATGGAAACGACCTGAGATTGCTCTCCACACCCGACCCAGCCTCGTCGCGACTCATCGTCGTGGCGTCCGGGAACGTCAACAGTTACCAACTCGACCATCGGACCGAGTCGGACACCTCGGCCATCGAGGACCCAGGGCAGGCGTGGAACGCCCTCACTGTGTCAGCACACACGGAACTCGCCGAAGCTCCATCAGATCCGGCCTACCGCGGCTGGTCGCCGATGGCGAGTTCAGGTGAGCTCTCCCCCCACAGCCGCACCTCCGTGATGTTCTCGACCAGGCGTTGGCCGATCAAGCCAGATATCTGCATGGAGGGCGGCAACGTCCTGAGCGATGGTGCCGACGGTTTCGAAGACAAGCACCCGTTGCTGTCACTGCGATCGACGGGAACCGCGAATGACCGAGCTCTGACCTCAGCGAACGCGACGAGCGCCGCAGCGGCTCAAGCGTCGCGTCTTGCGGCGCGGACAATGGCCCGATACCCCGGTTATTGGCCGGAGACTGTCCGCGGTCTTCTCACGCATTCGGCGGAGTGGACCACGACGATGCGGAACGAGATCGAGGCGGAGGACGGCAAGACGGCGCGGCTCTCGCTACTACGCCGGTACGGGTGGGGAGTGCCGACTGAGGATTCCGTACTCAACTCATCGTTGCAAGCGGTGACGCTCGTCAGCCAAGACGAGTTCGTGCCGTTCGACGGCAGCGAGTATCGGATGCGACACTTCCGCCTCCATAGCCTGCCATGGCCGAGAGAAGCGCTCGAGGAGGTTGGAGACGACGACGTCCGACTGCGAGTGACGCTCTCATACTTCATCGAACCATCGGCATCGCGCCGCGGTTGGCGCCAACGCTATTCGTATTCGTCGCACGCTCTGCGGTTCGATCTTCAAGGGTCCTTGGAGACCCAGCGCCAGTTCGTCCAGCGCGTCAATCGTGACGCCCAGCGCGTGGAGGAAGGCACTGGCAGCAGTACTTTGGCATCCGACCGCTGGCTTATTGGGCCCAATCAGCGCAATGTCGGCTCCCTGCACCAAGACGAGTGGATCGGAAGCGGCCACGAGTTAGCCGCGACCGGCGCGCTGGCCGTCTATCCCGTCGGCGGCTGGTGGAAAAACAATGGTCGAGCCGACCGTACTTCGTTGCCCGTGAGGTACGCCCTGCTGGTGTCGTTGCGCACGCGCCGCACCAATATTGATCTGTACACTCCGGTGGCCAACGAGATCCGAGTACCAACGCCAATCGACATCGAGTAATCCCCGTCGCGGGCGTCATCATTTACTCACCACATTTACCCGGAAGTACCCAGAACCGACCGGATAGAATCGGAGACAGCGAACCGTCTGGTTCCCTGTAAATAAGAGGGAACCCGCGAGTTCCCGAGACAACCGGTGCGGACCGAAGGTGAGCTTAAGCCTCCCAGAGGTCGTAGGTTCAAATCCTGCCCCCGCAACCAATTTGATGTGTCGAGACATCCTTTCTGGATGTGTCGGGACATGGTTCACGAAATCCTCTCCTTCGGGAGGGGATTTCGTTGTTTCTGGGGTTGGTAGTCGCGGTCGTGGGTCGAGGAAGAAACTTATGCGCTAACGTGACCGTCGATCGCACTGGGGCAAGAAGTGGCAGGGAAGGGCTATCCAGCGGCTTGACGCTCCCGTGCCAAGGCCTCATTACTCACGTTTGGTCGCATGGATTGGTCCTCGTTGACATGCATTCATTAGATGAGCTTGATCGGTTCGCGTTGGATCCGAACGGGGGTTCACGTGACGTATAGATCGGCGAGGCGCAGGCTGAGTTCGCCTCCGCTCGAGGGCGTGCTTGCAGCGATGATCGTGGTGAACGCTGTCTTCGTGTTGGGAGCCTTTGGCCTGACATTCGTATCGGCCGGAGTGTGGATTGCCGTCCTTTTTGGCGCAGCCTTAGAGCTCCTGCTCCTGAACGAGTACAGAGCACAGAAGCGGGCGCGAGCCAACGGGAAGTAGGCGTAACCGGATCAGCGCTCAGGTTGCCTCTCCTGATCTCGGACGGCGATTCGAAAAGGCTCCTGATCCGAGCGAGCCCGCTCGGATCAGCTCGCCGGAGCCAGCCGGCGCCGCCCGCTCGAACGGGTCGTCGGTATGCTGAGCTCGTCTCGGCATCACGCCGGGGTGATCGAGAACATCCGGTGTATCGGGAGGCGGATCATGGCAGTCACAGGCATCGGCGGCATCTTCTTCCGCAGCCGCGATCCCGAGGCCCGCGCAGCCTGGTACCGGCAGCACCTCGGCATCGAAGCGGGGCACGACGGCATCTGGGAGCAACAGGCCGGCATGACGGTCTTCGCCCCGTTCCCCGACGACAGCGACTACTTTCCGGCCGACCAGCCGTTCATGCTCAACCTGCGCGTGAGTGAGCTGGATGCGCTGGCCGAGACGCTGCAGGTCGCGGGCATCGCGGTCGAACGCCGACCGGAATGGGAGACGGCGGAATACGGGCGGTTCGCCCGCATCCACGATCCAGAGGGGCTCCCGATCGAGCTCTGGGAGCCTCCGGCCTGAGAGGCGCCCTCCACTGGGCACCCTACGAGAACGGGTCGATCAACGCGCTGTAGCCGCAGGTGAGGCAGCGGACGGTGATGACCATGATGCCGTCGTCGCCCACGATGACGCCGCCGTCGAGCACGTCTCCGCACTGTGGGCACGGGTCGGGGCTCCGGAAGCGCGGCTCATCCCCGGGGTCGACGTTCATCTCCCCATTCTTGGCCATCCAGCGCCGAGGTTCCTCTCGCCGACGCGGCCGCATCCCGGTGCCTCGGCGCACCGCGAATATGGGTGATCCGACCGATTCCGGGCACCCGGCTCCGGAGGTGTACTTGTCATGCCGGCTGAATCGGCCGGCGACACCGACTCAAGGAGAGATGACATGACGCTCTACATGGATGTTCACAACCTCGACGGTTCCGTCACCGTCGGCGACGTCGCGGCGGCACACGCCGCCGACCTCGCCGTGCAGGAAGACCACGGCGTGCACTACCTGCGCTACTGGGTGGCCGAGGAACAGGGCAAGATCTTCTGCCTGGTCGACGCACCCGACGCGGATGCCGCCAACCGGGTTCACCGGGAGGCGCACGGTCTCGTCGCCGATGCCGTCTACCCGGTGATCGAGGGCGACTGAACCGGCCACCGCGCGGTTGAATAGTCGCATGCTGGTCGAGCGCGACGCTGTGCTCGGTGATCTCGTCGGTCTCGTCGACGAGGCTCTCACCGGGACGGGCGGGCTCGTCTTCGTCGGAGGAGAGGCCGGCGTGGGCAAGTCCGCCCTCGTGCGCGCCCTCGCATCCGCCGTCACCGATCGCGTGCGGGTGCGCACGGGAGGCGTCGACAACGTGACGACCGCGGATGCGCTCTCCGCCTTCCGCGACGCGCTTCCCGAACTGGATGCGCACCTGTCGGTGCACGGCGATCGCGTGGGCGTCTTCCGCTGGCTGCGCTCACAGCTCGCGGAGGAACCCACCCTGCTCGTGCTCGAAGACCTGCACTGGGCGGACGAGGCCACGCTGGACGCGCTGCGCTTCCTCGGCCGGCGACTCGGGGGCACGCCTACCCTCCTCGTCGTCACCTATCGCGACGACGAGGTGAGCCCGCGCCATCCGCTCGCCGCCGTCATGGGCGATCTGGCGGGGCAGCCGGGCGTGCGTCGCATTCTCGTGCCGCCCTTGAGCGTCGCAGGCGTCGCCGCGTTGATCGAGCAGGCGCAGGTGCCACTCGACCCGCTTTCGCTGCACGGACGAACGGCGGGCAACGCGTTCTTCGTCACCGAGGTGCTGGCAGGCGGCCGCAACGAGCTGCCGGCCACCGTTCGGGATGCCGTGCTCGCACGGGCCTCCCGGCTCTCGTCGCCGGCGTCGGACGTGGTGGCCGCGGCCGCAATCCTGGGCACGGAGGGGAGCCTCGACCTGCTCGCGGCCGTCGCCGGGCAGGCGGTGACCGCGGTGCAGGAACCGCTCGACGTCGGGATCCTGGTGGAGCACGGTGACGGGTCCGTCGGATTCCGCCACGAGCTCGGCCGGGAGTCGATCGAGCTGGGGCTCTCCGCCATCCGCCGCCGCCAGTTGCACCGGCGGGCGCTGCACGAGTTGTCGCGACGCATGCCCGAAGATCATCGCCGGCTCGCGCACCACGCGGCCGGGTGCGGCGACGAGGCGGCCGCCCTCGCCCAGGCGACTCTCGCCGCCCGGCAGGCGGCACGCCTCGGCGCCCATCGGGAGGCGGCCGCGCAATTGCGTGTCGCCCTCCACTTCGGCGGGAGTGGCCCCGACCGCGCCGCGCTGTTCGAGGCGCTCTCGTACGAGTGCTATCTCACCGACCAGCTTCCCGAGGCGATCGCGGCCCGGCGCCAGGCGCTCGAGGCGCACCAGGTTGCGCAGCGGATGCGCGAGACCGGCGACGCCGAACGCTGGCTCTCGCGGCTCTCGTGGTTCCTGGGCAGGGGCGATGACGCCGAACGGTACGCCGCCCGCGCCGTCGCAACGCTCGAACCGCTCGGCGACAGTCACGAGCTCGCGATGGCCCTGAGCAACATGGCGCAGGTCCGCATGCTCGCGAAGGACGATGACGAGGCGATCGCGTGGGGCGAGCGAGCATTGGCGCTGGCCCACCGCCTGGGCGATGCGGAGGTGGAAGCCCACGCGCTCAACAACATCGGTACGGCGCAGCTCAGCAGCGGTCGTGAGGAAGAGGGCGCGGGCAATCTCGGGCGGAGCCTGCGGCTCTCGCTCGACTCCGACCTGCACGAGCATGCGGCGCGGGCCTATACGAACCTCGGAACGATGTCGGTCGAGCAGCGACGGCTGCACGAGGCGCTGCGGATTCTCGAAGAGGGCGTCGCCTACTGCACCGAGCGCGACCTGGATTCGTGGTCGCGCTACATGATGGCGTGGCAGGCCGATGCGCTGCAGCAGCTCGGGCGGTGGGAGGAGGCGACCGCCACAGGTCGCGCCGTTCTCGCGACTCGTGACCTCGCGCCCATCTCGGCGATCCCGGCCGCCGCATCCGTCGCGCGCATCGAGGCGCGCCGTGGGCTGGACGCGTCCGATCACCTCACGATCGCCCTGTCGCTGGCAGAGCGCACGGGCGAGCTGCAGCGCATCGCACCCGCCGCCTGCGCCGCCGCTGAAATCGCCTGGCTCGCCGGTCGCGACGGCGACATCGGTTCCCTCACGGATGAGGCGTGGGCATCCGCCCTCCGACACGATGATCCGTGGGCGGTGGGGGAGTTGGCCTGGTGGCGCACGATCGGCGGTGACTCGACCGTGCAGGCTGATGGATGCGCGAAGCCGTTCGCGCTCATGGTCGGCGGCTCCTGGAAGCAGGCCGCCGAGGCGTGGGATGCGGTCGGCGCGCCCCTGTGGGCTGCCTACGCCTGTGCGTTCGACGCCGACGTCGAGGTCGCGCAGTCCGCCGTCCGGGCGCTCGAAGCGCTCGGGGCGACGGCCGCCGTCGAGGCCATGCTGCGCACGCGTCGCGATCGCGGGCTGCCGCTTCCGCGGCGGCCTCGTGGCGCCAGCCGCACCAACCCGGCCCAGCTCACCGCGCGGGAACTCGACGTGCTCGGGCTTCTGGCCGAGGGCCTTTCGACGGCCGACATCGCCGACCGTCTTGTGCTCTCCCCGCGCACGGTCGAGCACCACATCGCCGCGGTGCTGCGCAAGCTCGATGCACCGACGCGGGGACGCGCGGTCGCGGCGGCTCGCCGGACCGGCGTGCTGACCGGCGGCTGAGCTCACTCGTCCGCCACCTTGAGGGATCCGGGTGGCGCGCCGCGGAATGCCACCCCGCGCGGCGCGGCGGATTACGTCTGTGGCGCGGCGGCACTCTGCATAGAGTGGTGGTGATGTGGTGCCATGGCTGAGTCGCCCTACCGAGTTCTCGTCATCGAAGATGACGACGATGTTGCCCTGTACACGCAGACCATCCTGACCAGGCGTGGCGCGTGCGAGGTTCGCGTGCTGCCGAGCGGCGTCGGTGCGATGGAGGCGATCGTTCAGTTCGCGCCGGATGTCATCGTCACCGACGTCGAGCTGCCGGGTGCCAGCGGGCTCGACATCCTCGACTGGGCCCGGCGCAGGGATGGCGCGCTGCCGGTGATCGTCATGACGGCGCACGCATCCGTCGACTATGCGGTGCGGGCGCTCCGCGAGCGCGCCAACGAATTCCTCACCAAGCCGGTGCCGTCGGCCGTCCTCGTAGACACCGTGCACCGGCTCGCTGCCGAGTTCCGAGCCGCCGTGGCCCGGAGACAGAGGCGAACCGTACTCGCGATCGGTGCCCATCCCGACGACGTCGAGATCGGTGTGGGCGGCAGTCTCGCTGCGCATGCGGCAGCGGGCGACCCCGTGGTCATCCTGACGCTCTCGCGTGGTGCGCGGGGCGGGGCGGTCGATGACCGCCAAGGGGAGTCGCTCGCGGCGGCGGAACTCATCGGCGCGCGCCTCTTCCTCGAAGACCTCGAGGACACCCGCATCCCGAACGCCGACCCGACGGTCGGCATCATCGAGCGGGTGGTCGCTGAGGTCTCGCCGGCCATCGTCTACACCCACAGCCGCAACGACCGCCATCAGGATCATCGAGCGGTGCACGAGGCCTCGCTCATAGCGACCCGCAACGTCGCGACCGTCGCGTGCTACCAGAGCCCCTCGTCGACCGTCGACTTCCGTCCGAGCCGGTTCGTGAGCATCGAGGGCTTCACCGACACCAAGCTGGCCCTGCTGAAGTGCTTCGCCTCGCAGTGGGGCATCCGGAACTACCTCGAACCCGATTTCGTGCTCGCCACCGCGCGATACTGGTCGCGCTTCGGCACCGGCACCCTCAGCGAGCCGCTCGAGATCGTGCGCGACAGTTCGGGTGTGGGGGCGCCGGTTTCGGATGCCGTGGGCCAGTCCCGCATCACGAGCGTCGGGCAGGAACTGTGAACGCGCAGCGGGCGCGCGGCCGGCGGATCGAGGCCGGGAGAGATCGAACCAGTGACGGGAGACGACAGGGTGGCTGACACGCACAAGGTACTGGTGACCGGAGCCGGAGGCCCGGCGGGGGTGGCGGTCATCCGCTCGTTGCTGCGCCGAGAGGATCTCGACGTGTTCGCCGCCGACATGGACGGCTGGGCGAGCGGCCTCTATCTCGTCGCAGCCGAACGGCGACGCATCATCCCGGCCGGGCGTGCGCCCGAGTTCGTCGACGCGGTCATCGACCTGGTCGCGACCGATGGCATCGACGTCGTCGTCTCGACGGTGGATGCCGAGCTGCCGCCGCTCGCGCGACGACGGGACGAGCTCGGAGCGGTGCTCGCCGCGGCCAGCGGGGAAGCGCTCGAGACCGCCCTCGACAAGTGGCGCCTCGTGCAGGCCTGCGCTCCGCACGCCCGGGTTCCCCACACGGAACTGCTGACGCCGGGCGGAATCGCGCACGACTGGACCTTCCCCGTCATCGTCAAGCCGCGCAGTGGCGCCGGCTCGCGCGGGGTGCACCTCGTGCACACGCGTGCCGAACTGGAAGCCGCGGCGCCCGACGAGACGCAGATCATCCAGGAGAACCTGCCCGGCGAGGAGTTCTCGGTCGACGTGATCGTGGCATCCGATGGGCACGTGGTCGCCGCCGTACCGCGGCTGCGCGCCCGCGTCGACTCGGGGGTCGCCGTTGCCGGTCGCACGGTGCACCGCGAGGAACTCGAAGCCGCGGCGGCCGCCTGCGCTCGCGCGGCGGGCATCGTGGGCGTGGCCAACGTGCAGCTGCGCTACAGCATCGACGGCGAGCCCGCCCTGCTCGAGATCAACCCGCGATTCTCGGGGGCGATGCCGTTGACCATCGCGTCAGGCGTCGACATGCCCTCCCTCGCGGTCGACGTGGCGCTCGGCCGTGAGATTCCCCGCGAGGTGCCCTTCGCCGAGGTGGCCAACGTGCGCTACCTCGAAGACGTCTTCCTGCCCGTCGACGAGGTGTTGGAGACGCCGTGAACACCGAGCGGGAGCGGGCGGGGGAGGCCCTGCCGGGCGGGCACGCTGAGCTGCGCGGCGACTGGCACGTGCACTCGCAGTTCTCGGACGATGCCGTGAGCACGCTGGCCGAGAACATCCGTGCAGCCCATGATGCCGGCCTGCATGAACTGCGCCTGATCGACCACGTGCGGGTAGCCACGCGCTGGGTGCCGGAGTTCGTCGCTGCCGTCGCGGCGGAGCGGGTGCCCGACGGCCTCGTCATCCACACGGGGGTCGAGGCGAAGATCCTGGATGCTGCGGGAACCCTCGACGTGCCCGAGGACCTCGTCGTGGGGCCGGGCGGCGTGGAGGCGATCGTGATCGCCGACCACCAGTTCCCGGGGCCGGACGGGCCGTGGACGCCGGACCGCGCGCGGGCCGAGCTCGCGGCCGGGCTGACGCCTTCCGCCGCGGCCGAGATGCTCGTGGAGGCCATGATCGGCGCGATGCATCGAGCGCCGGCGGCACAACTGGCGCATCCCTTCTCCATCCTGCCGAAGATGGGGCTGCACGAAGACGACCTCAGCGACGACCTGCTCGCCCGCTGGGCGGGGGAGGCCGCGAGCACCGGCACCCTCATCGAGGTGAACGAGAAGTGGGCGTGCCCCGGTGCGCGCGTCGTTCTCGCAGCCCGGGCCGCCGGCGCACGGGTCGTCGCGTCCACCGACAGCCACGTCTCGACCGACGTCGGCCGCTACCGGCGCGTCGTCGAGATCCTCGATGCTGCGGCCGAGGGCCGAGGTTCACCGTGAGCGCCGAGGCGTGGGGCGGCGTGCAGTGGGGTGTGGCCGGGGTACTGGTCTTCCTGGTGCTCCTGGGGATCGTTCCCGTGCTGACGATGGCGTACCAGTTCCTGCTCGTGCCGTTCCATGCGGTGCGCAACCACTACCGCGACGCCGCACCGTATCTGCCGAACGTGGCCGTGATCGTGCCCGCGTGGAACGAGGGCGCGGTCATCGGAGCCTCCATCGATCGCCTCATGGGCCTGGAGTACCCCGATGGTGCGTTGCGCATCTACGTCGTCGACGACGCCTCGACCGATGACACCCCCGACGTCGTGCGAGCCAAGGCCGTGCAGTACCCCGGAGCTGTCTTCCACCTGAGAAGGGAGCGCGGGGGCGAGGGCAAGGCGCACACCCTGAACCACGGCATCCGTCACGTGCTGCAGGACGACTGGATGCAGGCCCTGCTCATCATGGATGCCGACGTGATCTACCTGCCCGACTCGCTGCGCCGCATGACGCGGCACCTCGCGGACGAACGGGTCGGCGCGGTGACGGCGTACATCGCCGAGGGAAGCCGTGACAAGAACTACCTCAGCCGGTTCGTCGCCTTCGAGTACGTGCTCTCCCAGATGGGCAGCCGGCGTGCGCAGAACGTGCTCGGGGCGCTGGCCTGCCTGGCCGGCGGTGCGCAGCTGCACTCGCGCACGAACCTCGAGGCGATCGGCGGAGCCATCGACACGAGCTCGCTCGCCGAAGACACGGTCACCACCTTCAAGACCCAGCTCGCCGGGCGTCGCGTCGTCTTCGAGCCCTACGCCGTCGTGCTGGCCGAGGAACCCCACAAGATCGGCGCGCTCTGGAAGCAACGCCTGCGCTGGGCCCGCGGCAACGTGCAGCTGACCGCCCGG
This sequence comes from Rathayibacter sp. YIM 133350, assembly GCF_037404875.1. NCBI lineage: Bacteria > Bacillati > Actinomycetota > Actinomycetes > Micrococcales > Microbacteriaceae > Rathayibacter > Rathayibacter sp. YIM 133350. The sequence goes on along the minus strand of NZ_JBBELO010000035.1, from coordinate 4,834 downwards.
TATCGGCACCTCTGGTTCCGACCGTCCAAGGAGCACCGTCTCGGCAGCACCTCGTTCGGCTTGTTCTGGTTCAGCACCTTTCTGCTGCCCGTCATCATGGTCGTGTCCACGGCCGGCCTGATCGGTTTGTTCCTGCTGAACTCGCCGCTCTCGCTGCTGGTGTTCCGGGTGCTCTGGATCACCGCCACCTGCACCTACGTGTATACGATCCTGCTCGCGGTGCAGTTGGATCCAGCCACCGGCCGATCGAGTTGGCGTGAGGCCGTCCTCTTTCCGGGGCTGCTGTCGATCTTCGTGATGTTCACCGCGTTGTTCCCGGGCCTCGTCGAGCGCGTCATCCCGAGTTGGTTCGGACTCAAGTTCACCGAGCAGGGCCTGGTCGCGTTCACGCTGGCGACCTACGGCTGGATCTCGGTCTCCATGCTCGCCGCCTGGGCGGCCAAGCGCATCGACGACACGAAGGCCGGTCGCTTCCTGAGCCCGCTCCTGGTCTACCTCGTGGGCTACGGGCCGCTGCTGTGCGCGATCACGGTGGACTCGTACATCAAGGAGGCCCGCGGGGCCGCGATGGTCTGGGACAAGACCGAGAAGACCGGACGGGTGATGGGATGAGCGAGTTGAATCGTGACAGCCTGCAGGCGGAGATCGACGATAATCGGAGGTCGGAGTGGCGGCTGGTGCCGCAGGCGCTGCTCGCATTGGCGATCGTCGTCGTGCTCGTCATCGTGAGGCAGGTGTTCTTCCTGTGACCCAGGTATCCCGTGCGTTGGTGCTCGTCATCGACGACAGCGACGATCAGCGCGCGCTGCTCCGCACGCAGTTCGAGCGCGCCGGCTGCGAGGTGATCGCCGCAGAGAGTGGAGCGGCCGCCGAGGACGCGCTTGCGGGGCGCTCGCCGCAGATCATCGTGATCGACCTGCTCATGCCGCCGCCCGACGGCTGGGCAGTCGCCGAGCGGATGCGACTGCGTGCCCCAGAGGCCGCCCTCGTGATCACCTCGGTGCTCGACACGCACGACTACCCGCAGGCCGACGCGGTTCTGCCGAAGCCCTTCACGGGGGAACAGGTACGCCGGATCGTCGCAGACCTGAGTACTCAAGGAGCTCGATGACCGTGGCCCCGCTGCGCGCCCTGATCGCCGACGACGACGCCGACCTCCGCGTGCTGCTCGAGATCGCGGCGCGGCGCGCGGGCTTCGAGGTCGCGGCATCCGTTTCGAATGGTCGGCAGGCCCTCGATGCCATCCTCACCGGGGAGATCGAGGTCGCACTGCTCGACGTCTCGATGCCGGAGCTGACCGGGCTCGAAGTGATGAAGCAGGCCCGCGCCGCGGGGCAGCATCCGCGCGTCGTGATCGTGTCGGCCAGCGTGGACGCGGCGGCGCTCGACGCCGGCATCGCGGCCGGGGCCGACGAGTACATCGTGAAGCCGTTCAGCCCGAGACAACTCGGCCAGCGACTCGCCGAACTCGCCGATGGCTGGGCCCGTCAGGACGCACCGTGAGCGCCGTGACCTGGTTGCAGAGCCTGTCGGTCAGCTCGCGCAACTACTTCCTACGGGAGTTGCCCTCGTTCATCGGCCTTCTCGCGGCACTGCTCGCCATCACCCTCATCCCGAACCTCCAGATCACGGATGCGCTCTGGGCCGGCATCGGAATCGCGTGCGTGGCCGCGACCACGGCCCTCTCGTTGCTGCCCCAGACGCGGGTTCCGTCGGAGTGGGTCTTCCTGCTGCCCCTGCTCACCCTGGTGGGCTTCGGCTTCTTCCGCGTGGGAACCGGCGGCGCCGCCTCGATGTTCGGCGCGCTCATCATCCTTCCGGTCATCTGGATCGCCTCGCTCGAGGGTCGACGCCACATCGCTATCGCGGCAATCGCGACGAGCGTCGTGCTGTTCTTCCCGTATCTCTGCGGTACGGCCGCGTGGGACGACGGCCAGGTTTTGCGCGGCTTCTTCGCGCCCCTGGTCTACCTGGCGGTCGCGGGCATCGTGAACGATCTGGCACACCGGGCACGGGTGCAACTGGCGGCCGCACACGAGCTCTCCGAGGAGCGTGCCGAGCGGTTGCTCGAGGCCGAACGCAATGGAGCGCTCCTCGAAGAGGCCGCAGTGACGCTGCGCCAGGCCGAGGCGTTCAACCGCAGCGTGTGGGATGCCGTCGTCTTCGAGGCCGTGATCGTCACCGATCTGCGCGGCCTCATCATCGCGTGGAACCCGGGAGCCGAGCGTATGCTGGGCGTCTCAGCAGCCGACGCGGAGGACAAGAAGTACATCACCGACTTCCTCGATTCCGAGATGCTGCGCAGCCGTGCCGCCAGCTTCAAGGCGGGCGTGGATCCGGTCACCGATCACGAGGAGTTCGCCGGGCTCGTCGCAGCCGCCCAGCGCACGTGGGGCTCGAACGCGGAGTGGTCGCTCGTTCGCGCGGATGGAGATCGAGTGCCGGTTCAGCTCTCGGGCTCGGAACGGCTCGACGAGACCGGCGAGCACGTCGGCTTCATCTTCGTCGGAACCGACGTCACCCAGGCGCACGAGGTGGCACGCCTGAAGGACGAGTTCGTCGGCATGATCTCGCACGAGCTGCGCACGCCGCTCAGTTCGATCCTCGGATACCTCGAGCTCATCCGCGACGACGATGAAGCGCCGTTGACGGCGGAGCAACTGCAATACCTCGGTGTCGCGGAGCGCAATGCGAACCGCCTCCTCTCGCTCGTCGGCGACCTGCTGTTCACGGCGCAGGTCGAATCGGGCAAGTTCCCCCTCGAACGACGTGAGGTCGACCTGCGTGCCATCGTCGAGGCCTCGTTGGAGTCGGCCACGCCGGGCGCTAAAGGCCGGGGGGTCACCCTCGCCGCCGACCTCCCGCCGTCGGAACTCGTGGTGTATGGCGATGCGATGCGGCTCGGCCAGGCCTGCGACAACCTCCTGTCGAACGCGGTGAAGTTCACCCCGTCGGGCGGAACCGTGCGGGTGAGTCTCGATGAGTCGGGGGAGCGGGCGCGCATCCGTTTCGACGACACCGGCATGGGCATCCCGGCCGCCGAGGTCGACCGCCTGTTCACGCGGTTCTTCCGGTCGTCGACGGCGACCCGTCAGGCGGTGCAGGGAGTCGGACTCGGGCTCAGCATCACTAAGGCCATCGTGATCGCACACGGCGGCACGCTCGACGTTGAGAGCACCGAGGGCGAGGGCACCTGCTTCACGATGAGCATTCCACGCAGGCACAGGGGCTGAGAGAGATGTTCCCGACGCTACAGGACATCGGCCTGGCCCGGCGCATCACCGAGATCGCCGCCGAGTTCCGACTCGTCGCCGATCCGTCCTCCGTGAGCCACATCGAGCTCGGCCTCGACACGGCGCGGTCGGCGAGCATCGCCCCCGTCTGGGCGGCGCTCCTGACCGGGAACGCTGAGAGTCAGGGACGCGGCTCGCCGAGTGATGAGATCAGGGACGCCTCGGGCCGGGTGCCGAATCTCTGGTTCGGCGATGCCGCTGAACCGGTGCCGGCAGGGCAGCGCTTTCACATCGAGGTCTACGTGGCGCGCGAAGCAGCCGAGGCGCGCATCAGCGCCGCCGTGGCTGCGGGCGAAAGTATTGCCGATGAGAGCGACGCTCCGGCGCTTACCGTGATCGCCGACCAGGATGGTAATCAGGGGGTCATCTGCGTCGACGTCTACGCCACCGGCCGGCACTAGCCCGGTCTCGCGTCGATTCCGGTAGGCCGGGAGCATGCCCGAGTCACGCATCTCTTCAGCGTTCAGTTCGCAGCCCGGAGAAGCCCCCCAGGCGGGCGCGAGTTTGATTCCGGACGCGGTCGGGCTACGTTCCGCTTCGCGACCACTGCCCCCTGAGGCGACCGGCAGAAGCATGCGCCAGAAGGGAAAGCCTCTTCGGGGCGAATCGCGTCGTCCGGTCGACGACACCCAACACACCAACCGTCGCATGCCGATGATCTGTTATCGGGACGGCGATGCAGGACCATCCACGCCACACGCCACCGTGTTCGATGAGCTCGCGGTCCTGGCGTGCCCGGTGAAGGATGGTGAGAACGCGCTGCGGATTGGTCTCGGTGTTCGGCGTTAGTCGAGGTATTCCGCGACGGAGCAGATTCTCGACTCGGTCGGGATGATCGGCTAGACCCACGTGGCCGAGGGCTGATGCCATGATCGAGGCGTCCGTGGGATCGTGTCGCCAGTCATCCGAGTACCTATTCCGAACAGCGGATGTGTCGTAAATGGACCCAACGACGGTCCAGTCCGGGAAGTTCCGCACGTCGACAGCCCATACCGCAGCTCCGGACAGCTTGTGCAGTTCGACGAGCTCAGGAACTGTGTTCGCCCGGAGCGACCATTGCCGTGCGGCTTGATCACCTCGAGCAACCAGACCCACCCCGCCTTGGTATCCCGCAGCAGTCCTGGCCAAGAGACCCTTGCTTGTCAGGTTCTCGGCGATACGCCACACTGTCGATTTGGGAAGTCCGGTAGCTGCGGATAGGGCAGCCAATGAGACCGGATCGGACGACTCCAAGCAGCAGTCCAGGGTCAATACAACCCGCGCAACCATGCTGCGATCGTCCGCCATCTCCCGGCCTTCCACCACTGTCGCGACGATGAGCGCCGAAGCTCGCCCAAACTCTCCGACGTGATATCTGAACCCGTTTCATTCACTGAAACGGGAGTCACCACACCTAGAGCACGGGTGCATAAAGTGTCGCGCAATGCTCGACTGCGCGCCACCATCTCACATTTTCCGCAGGCGATCGCTCGCCTAGATGTACTCGGCCATCAGGTTGGTGACAGTCGACTGATGGGTGGTTTGCCGCCGAGGGCGCTGTG